>CAZZVQ010000103.1:0-18724 GCA_964657565.1 uncultured Acetobacteraceae bacterium | reverse complement strand
GTGAGGTCCTGGACCTGCGGCCGCAGGCGGGAGAGCGGTGTGGCCGGCACGGCGTTGGGAATCAGCATGCGGGATAGGAATGACGCAGCATTCCGCTTGTCAATCGCGCAGGCGATGGTCAGCTTGCCGGCCCATGACGACCAGCATCGATCTCCTCCGCCGCCTGGTGGCGTTCCCGACCGTCAGCGACACCAGCAACCTCGCGCTGATCGACTGGATCGGCGAGACTCTGGCGCCGTTGGCGCCGCGGCTGCGGCGCTTCCCCAATGCGGACGGCACCAAGGCCAACCTGCTGGCGAGCTTCGGCCCCGAGGCGCCCGGCGGGCTGCTGCTCTCCGGCCACACCGACGTCGTCCCGGTCGCCGGGCAGTCCTGGTCCGCCGACCCCTGGGCGTTGCGCGAGGCCGACGGCAAGCTCACCGGCCGCGGCGCCTGCGACATGAAGGGCTTCCTCGCCTGCTGCCTCGAACTCGCGCCCACGCTCGGCGAGCGGCGGCTGCAGCGCCCCGTCCACCTGGCCTTCTCCTACGACGAGGAGGTCGGCTGCACCGGCGTGGGTCCGATGGCGGACTGGGCCGGCACCGCGCTCGCACCGGCGCTCGCCGTCATCGGCGAGCCCTCCCGCCTGCAACTCGTCAACGCGCACAAGGGCGGGCTGATCGGCTGGGCGCAGGTCACCGGCAAAACCGGCCACTCGTCGCAGCCGCAGAAGGGCGTCGATGCCATCCGCGTGGCCGCCGAGTGCATCGGCCGCTTCACCGCCCTGGCCGCCTCGTTCCGCGACGGCCCGCACGACCCGGCGTTCGATCCGCCCTGGAGCACGGCGGCGGTCAACCTGATCGAGGGCGGCCACGGACGCAACCTCATCGCCGAAAGCTGCCGCTTCTTCTGGGAGATGCGGGTGCTGCCGGGCGTGGACGAGCAGGCGATCTTCGCGCGGCTGGTCTCGGACATCCAGGCCGAGCTGGTGCCCGCCATGCAGGCCGTCGACCCGGCCTGCGGCGTCCACTTCGAGATCGACGCCCGGATTCCAGCCCTCTCTCCACCATCGTCTCAGCTCGAGCAGCGCTTGCTCGGCGTTCTCGGCCAAGCAGGGTCGCGGGTGGTTTCCTACGGCTCCGAGGCAGGGATCTTTCAGGGCGCCGGCATCCCCTCGGTCATCATCGGCCCCGGCGACATCGCCCAGGCGCACCAGCCGGACGAGTGGATCGAATCGTCGCAATTGGCCGGGTGCACGCAGCTCCTGGACCGGCTCATCAGCGAGGTCTGCGTTTAAAGCATCAATCCGGCAAGATCGCCGTCGCCTCGATCTCGACCAACGCCTGCGGCTCCACCAGACCCGCAACCTCGATCAACGCCATCGCCGGATAATGCCGGCCCATGACCGCGACATAGGCCGGCCCCAGCGCCGCCAACGACCCGCGATAGGTGTCGATACTCCGCACATACCAAGTCAGCCGCGCGATGTGCTCCGCCCCGCCGCCCGCGACCGCCAACACCGCCAGCACGTTGCGCAGCGCCTGCTCCACCTGCGGCACGAACCCCTCGGCGAACACCTCCTCGGCGTCCCACCCGATCATCCCCCCGGTCAGCACCATCCGGCCCCGCCCCAGCATGCCGTTGGCGTAGCCCTTCGGCTTCCGCCAGCCCGGCGGCTGCAACTTCGTCAACGCCATCACGCCTGCCCTCCCTGTTGTTCGGCGGTCAGGCGCAGCGCCCCGCGCTGCAGCTTGCCGCTCTGCGTCTTCGGCAGTTCGTCCACGAACTCGATGGCGCGCGGATATTTATACGGCGCGATCGCCTGCTTGACGTGGTCCTGCAGCGCCTCCGCCAGCGCGCGCGAGCCGGTCCAGGGGTCCGCCAGCACGACATACGCCTTCACGATGCGGCCACGCTCCGGGTCCGGCGCGCCGACCACGCCGGCCTCGAGCACGGCCGGATGCGCCAGCAGCGCCGCTTCGACCTCGGGGCCCGCGATGTTGTAGCCGGACGACACGATCATGTCGTCGTTGCGCGCCTGATACCAAAAATATCCGTCGGCATCGGCGATGTAGGTGTCGCCGGTGATGTTCCAGCCGTTCTCGACATAGACCGACTGCCGGGGATCATCGAGGTAGCGGCAGCCGATCGGGCCGCGCACGGCCAGGCGGCCCGGCGTGCCGGGCGGGACGTCCTGGCCGGCCGTGTCCACGACCCGGGCCTCGTAGCCGGGGAGCGGCTTGCCGGTCGCGCCGGGCCGGATCTCCTCCTCGCGCGCCGAGATGAAGATGTGCAGCATCTCGGTCGCCCCGATGCCGTCCATCAGCTGCAGGCCGGTGGCCGCCAGCCAGGCATCGTAGATCGGTTTCGGGAGTGTCTCCCCGGCGGAGACGCATTTGCGCAGGCTCGACAGGTCCGCGCCGGCCGACTTGGCCAGGATGGCGCGGTAGGCGGTCGGCGAGGTGAAGCAGATCGTGGCGCGATATTCGGCGATGGCAGCGGCGAGGTCCGGCGGCCCGGCCCGCTCGAGCAGGATGCCGGCCGCGCCGATGCGGAACGGGAACAGCACCAGCCCGCCCAGCCCGAAGGTGAACGCCAGCGGCGGCGAGCCGATGAAGCGGTCCTCCGGCGTCGCACGCAGCACATCGCGCGCGTAACAATCGCAGATGATGAGCAAGTCGCGGTGGAAATGGATCGTTGCCTTGGGCAGCCCGGTGGTGCCCGAGGTGAAGCCGAGCAGGCAGGGGTCGTCGGCCCGGGACGGCACGGCGGTGAACCGGGCCTCGGGGCCGAGCAGGGCGGCGAGTTCGCCGCCGGCGGTGCCCGACCACGTGACGAGCCGGGCCGGCTGCTGCGCCCGGCCGAGTGCGGCCGCCATCTCGTCGCGCAGCGCGGCGTCGCACAGCACCAGCCCGATCGCCGCCTTGTCCAGGATCTGCACCAGCTCGTGCGCGCGCAGCAGCGGCATGGTGGCGACCACGATCCCGCCCGCCTTGATGACCGCCAGATACAGCGCCACCATCGTCGGATTGTTGGCCGACCGCAGCAGCACCCGGTTGCCCGGCACCATCCCCAGCGGACCGCTCAGCATATGCGCCATGCGGTCGATCATCGCGGCCAGCTCGGCATAGCTCCACTGCACCCCCGGCGCGATCAGCGCGACCCGGTCGCCCCGCCCGGCCTCGACGTGCCGATCGACCAATTCGACGGTCGCGTTCAGGTGCTCGGGGTAACCGAGGCGGTCTAGGTTGATGAACGCGGGCTGCATGTCCGGATGCGGCATCCGATCGAGCACGAACGGGTCGACATGGCAGCTACCGGGCATGGTCGTGCTCCTCGGGCGAGATATTCGATCCACATCTCATGCTCGTCATCACTCAGACAGGTTGCGACAGGAGTTGGCGGGCGATGATCAGCTTCTGCACCTCGGTGGCGCCCTCGTAGATGCGCAGCGCGCGGATCTCGCGATACAGCGTCTCCGGCACCGAGCCGGACCGCACGCCCTCGCCACCATGCAGTTGCACGGCGCGGTCGATCACCGTCTGCGCGTTCTCGGTCGCCACCATCTTGGCCATCGCGGCCTCGCGGGTGATGCGGGGCGCGCCCGAATCGCGGGCCCAGGCGGCGCGGTAGACCAGCAGCGCGGCGGTATCGATCTCGGTCGCCATCTCGGCGAGCGACGCCTGCGCCAGCGGCAGATTGGCCATCGGCGCGCCGAACAAATGCCGCGACCGGGCGCGATCGAGCGTGGCGTCGAGCGCCCGGCGCGCGAACCCCAACGCCGCGGCGCCCACGGTGGTGCGGAACACGTCCAGCGTCGCCATCGCCAGCTTGAAGCCGCCGCCCGCCGGGCCGATGCGGTTGGCCGCCGGAATGCGGCAGCCCTCGAAGCGCAGCCGCGCGAGCGGGTGCGGCGCGATCGTGTGCAGCCGCTCGGCGATCGACAGCCCGGGCGTATCGGCCGGAACGCAGAAGGCGGAGATGCCGCGCGCGCCGGGCGCCTCTCCGGTGCGGGCGAACACGACGTAATGGTCGGCGATGCCACCATTGGAGATCCAGGTCTTCTCGCCGTCGAGCTGGATCATGTCGTTGCCCGACGGCGCCGCGCGCAACGCGATCTCGGCGACGTCCGACCCGGCCTCGGGCTCCGTCAGCGCGAATGCGGCAATGGTCCGGCCCGCGCGCACGCCAGGCAGCAGGGCGTCTTGTTGCGCCGGGCTGCCGGCCAGCGTGACCGCGCCACTGCCCAGACCCTGCATGGCGAAGGCGAAATCCGCCAGCCCGTCATGCCGCGCAAAGATCTCGCGCAGCAGGCAAAGGCTGCGCACGTCGAATGTCCTATCGTCTGGCACGGCATAGGCGAGGAACCCGGCCTGCCCCATCGCGCCCACCAGCGCGCGGCAGGTGCCGTCGACGTCGTCATGGTCGACCAGGCCCGGGATCGTGGCCGCCGCCCAGGCCTCGGCGCGCTCGGCCAGGACCCGGTGCTCGGGCGCGAAGAACGGCCACTCGAGGAAGCTGCGATCCGGCATCAACTGCCTTCGAACACTGGGGTGCGCTTACCCGCAAAGGCCTGGAACGCACGCTGGAAGTCGCCGGTGGTCATGCACAGCGCCTGCGCGACCGCCTCGGCATCGATCGCCGCGTCGACGCCCATGGCCCACTCCATGTGCAGCATGCGCTTGGTCAAACCGTTCGCGTAGGTCGGGCCCTTGGTGATGGCCTCCGCGACAATCGTGGCCTCCGCCAGCGCCTCCCCCTTCGCGGCGAGGCGGTTGAAGAAGCCCCAGCGCTCCCCCTCCTCGGCCGCCATGAAGCGCCCGGTGTAGAGCAGGTCCGACGCCCGCCCCTGGCCGATGATCCGCGGCAGGATCGCGCACGCCCCCATGTCGCAGCCCGCCAGCCCCACCCGGTTGAACAGGAACGCCACCTTCGCGCCCGCCCCCGCCACCCGCAGGTCGGACGCCATCGCGATGATCGCCCCGGCCCCCGCGCAGATCCCCTCGACGGCGGCGACGATCGGCTGCGGGCAGGCGCGCATCTCCTTGACCAGGTCGCCGGTCATCGTGGTGAACGCGTGCAGCTCGGCCGTGCCCATCTTGGTCAACGGCTCGATGATCTCGAACACGTCGCCGCCGCTGCAGAAATTGCCCCCGGCCCCGGTGATGACGACGGCGGTGATCGCCGTATCGACCCGCAGCGCGCGGAAGAAGTCGCGCAACTCGGCGTAGCTCTCGAAGGTGAGCGGGTTCTTCCGCTCCGGCCGGTTGAGCGTGATGGTCGCCACGCCGCCCTCGACGGCGAGCGCGAAATGCTGCGGCTGGTTCATTGTTCTTGCTCCGGATGGATGGCGCCGCGCACCGATCGCTTCAGGCCGCCAAGCCGCGACCACAGCGCCGCCTGCTCGTCCGGCGTGACGCCGGCCAGCAGTTCGGCGATCCAATCGCTATGCGCCTGGGCCATCTTGTCGAACATCTGCCGCCCCTGCGGCGTGAGCCGGACCCGCACGGCGCGGCGGTCGCGCTCGGACACCAGGCGCTCGATCGTCTCCTCTTGCGCCAGCCGCTCGACCAGGCCGGTCACGTTGCCGGTCGACACCATCATGCGGCGCGATAGTTCGCCAAGAAGAACCCCCTCCGGCGCACGCTCGAGCTGCGCCATCAGGTCGAACCGCGGCAGCGTGGTGTTGAACTGCTCGCGCAGGCGCTTGCGGATCTCGGCCTCGATGAGGTTGGCGCAGGTCAACAGCCGCAACCACAGGCGCAGCTCGGTGCGATGCCGCTCCGGGTCCTCCTCGACCTTGAATTCGGCGTCGATCGGTTCGGCTCTCACGACTCGCCGCCCGCGATGGCGAGCGCCTGCCCAGTGACGCCGCTGGCGCCGGGTCCGGCGAGGAACAAGACGGCGGCGGCGACCTCCTCCGGCTGGATCAGGCGGCCGAGCGGGTTGACCCGGGTGAAGTCCGCCAGCAGCGCATCGCGCCCGCGCCCGGTCTTCTGCTCCAGCCGCTCCAACGACCCGGTGATCAGGTCCGTATCGGTATAGCCCGGGCAGACCGCGTTGACAGTCACGCCACTGCTGGCGAGTTCCAGCGCGAACGACCGCGTCAGCCCGAGCACCGCGTGCTTGGCCGCCGTGTAGGCGCCGACATAGGCATAGCCCTTCAGCGCCGCCATCGAGGCGACGGTCACGATCCGCCCGGACTTGCGCGCCACCATGCCGGGCACCACGGCGCCGATCGCGGTCAGCACCGGCTCGACGTTGAGCGCCATCATCCGCCGCAACTGCGCGACGTCGAGGCGCGCGAGCGGCGCGGTCTCCACTCCGCCGGCGTTGTTCACGAGCACATCCACCGGCCCGGCCTCGCGCAGCGCCTGCGCGAACGCCTCCGCGTCCGTCACATCGACGCCGATCGCCTCCGCCGCGCCGAGCGCAACCCGGGTCGCCTCGGCGCTCTCGAACGTGCGCGCATGCACGGTGACGTGGTCGCCGCTCGCCACGAACGCGGCGGCGATCGCCCGCCCGATACCCCGCGACGAACCGGTCACGAACACTTTCATAGTTTAAGCTTAAACTTGTTGCTCAAGGCTGCGCAACCGGCAACGCGACGAACCCGGCCGTCGCCGCGTACCCCTTCACGATCGCCTCCCGCTCGGCATGCGGCAGCACCGTCTCCACATCGGCGAACCCGGCCGGCGCCCGCTTCTCGACCTCGTCGATCACCCGCTCCGGGCCGCCGCCGCGATTGAGGCGCACGATCTCCGCCGTCTTGGGCAACCGGTCCCGCTCGTAGCGCCACAGCGCCTGCCGCGGATGCTCGGCGGTGGCCAGCGCGTCGGCCAGCGCGCGCGCATCCAGGATCGCCTGCGACGCCCCATTGGAGCCCACCGGATACATCGGATGCGCCGCGTCCCCGAGCAGCGTCACGCGATCGAACGTCCAACGCGGCAGCGGATCGCGGTCGCACATCGGGTATTCGAACGCCTGCGGCGTCGCCTCGACCAGGCGCATGATGTCGAAGCCGGGGATGGCGAAGCGGCGCGCGAACGGCAGCACGGTCGCGCGCGGGGCCGGGCGGGACCAGCTCTCCTTCGGCGGCGGGCTCGACGCCGAGGCGGTGACGATGTTGACGACCCAGTTCATCAACTGGCGGCCACCCTCGGCCTCCGCGATGGGATACAGCACGAACTTCGCCCCCATGCCGCCGCCGATCGCCATGGTCCGCCCATCCTGCCAGGGCGCCGACTCGGTGGCCCCACGCCACATCATCATGCCGTTCCACCGCGGCGGGCCCTCGTCCGGATAGAACCGGCGGCGGGCCACCGAGTGGATACCGTCGGCGCAGACGAGCACGTCACCCCGCGCGGTCAGCCCGGCATCGCCGCGCCGCGTATCGGTGAAATGCGCGGTCACCCCGCCCTCGTCCTGCATGAAGCCGGCCAGGCTCAGCCCGGTGCGAACCGCATCCGGGCCAAGCCGCTCCAGCACCGCATCATGCAGCAGCTTCTGCAAACGCCCGCGGTGGATGGAGAATTGCGGCACCTTGTGCCCCGCATCGGTGCCGCGCGCCTCGCGCCAGACTTCCTGCCCCTGGCGGTTGTAGTAGATCAGCGTGCGGGTGCGGATGCCGGTGCCATCGAGCGCCGGCAGCAGGCCCAGCTCCGCGAGCTCGCCGATCGCATGCGGCAGCGTGTTGATCCCCACCCCGACCTCGCGCACCGACGGCGCCTGCTCGAAGATCTCGGCCGCGATCCCCCGCCGGTGCAGCATCAGCGCCGTGGTGAGCCCGCCGATGCCGGCGCCGACGATGAGGATCTTCATGGCGGCGGCAGGAAGTCGACCTCGTGCTGGGCCGAGATCGCGACGACTTCGGGGATGTCCGGGTTGGGGCCGAGATTGTGCAGCGCCCAGAACAGATCATAGAGCCGCCGCGCCGGGCTGACCCAGAACAGGCACTTCACCTCGGCATCGCTCTTGTTGAACAGCCCGTGCGGCACCCCTTGCGGTAGGCAGACGAGGTCGCCGGGCTCGGCCTGACCGGGCTGCCCATCGAGCAACACGTCGAGCCGGCCGGACAGCATGTAGACGAACTCCTCCTGGTGCGGATGGATATGCGGCGGCACGAACGTCCCGGGCGGAAACGTGGCGTGCCAGGAGAGCGAACTCTCGCAATGCTGCTTGGGCACGTAGATCTGGCCGAGGATGTGCCACTCGATCCCATCGAGCCCGGTGTTCGCTTTGGTAACGCCGATTTCCATCATGTGAGACGCTCTCTCCCGCTCTGATAATCGTCACCCCCGGGCTTGACCCGGGGGTCCACGCCGCCGCAAGCCCCGCCCTCGCCGCCCGTCGTTATGCTCAGACATGAAGAAACCGGTCCTTGATCTCGGGCGTCGCCCGCAACTCCGCCGTCGTGCCGGTCCAGCCGACCCGGCCTTTCTCGATCACCACATGCCGGTCGGCGAAGCGGGTCAACGCGTCGACGTTCTTGTCGATCACCAGGATGGCCTCCCCCGCCGCCTTGATCGCCGCCAGGCAGGTCCAGATCTCGTCCCGCAGCTTCGGCGCCAGACCCTCGGTCGCCTCGTCCAGCACGACCAGGCGCGGACTGGTCAGCAGCGCCCGCCCGATCGCCAGCATCTGCTGCTCGCCGCCGGAAAGCTGGGTGCCCATGTTGCGCCGCCGCTCCTGCAGCCGGGGAAACAGCGCGTATATCTTCGCGAGCGTCCACCGGTCGCCGCGCTGCGTCGCGACCAGGTTCTCCTCGACCGTCAGCGTCGGGAAGATCTGCCGCCCCTCCGGCACCAACCCCAACCCATGCCGCGCGATCACATGCGGCGGCCGCCCGGTCACATCCACCCCATCGATGCTGACCCGGCCCGCGCTCGGCCTCAGCAACCCGAAGATCGACTTGATCGTCGTCGTCTTGCCCATGCCGTTGCGCCCCAGCAACGTCACCACCTCGCCCGCCGCCACCGACAGATCGATGCCGAACAGCACCCGGCTCCGGCCATACGCGCTCTCGAGTCCCTCCACGCGCAGCATCAGGCCGCCTCCTCCTCGCCCAGATAGGCCTCGCGCACCGCCGGGTCGCGGCGCACGGCGTCCGGCGCCCCGGTCGCGATGATCCGCCCATACACCAGCACGCTGACCCGGTCGGCCAGCGCAAATACCGCCTCCATGTCGTGCTCGATCAGCACGATCGTGTGCGTCGCCTTCAGCCCCCGCAGCAGCGCGATCAGCATGGCCGATTCCTCCGGCCCGGTCCCGGCCAGCGGCTCGTCCAGCAGCAGCACGCGCGCGTCCGTCGCCAGCGCGATGGCGATCTCCAGTTGCCGCTTCTCGCCATGCGACAGCGTATCGGCCCGGCGCCCGGCGCGATCCTCCAGCCCGACCCGGGCCAGCGCCTCCATCCCCGCCTGGTTCAACGCCGCCTCGCGCGCGGCACGGCCGAAGAACCGGAAACTCGACCCGCTCCGCGCCTGCACCGCCAGCGCGGCGTTCTCCATGACGGAAAAACCCTCCAGCACCGAGGTGATCTGGAACGACCGCGCCAGACCGCGCCGCACCCGTCCCACCATCGGCAGCCGCGTGACGTCCGCGCCGCCAAAATGGATGCTCCCGGCATCGCTGGCCAGCGTGCCGGAGAGCTGATGGATCAGCGTCGTCTTGCCCGCGCCGTTGGGCCCGATGATCGCGTGCAGCTCGCCCGTCTCGACGGACAGGCTGACGTCGTCAGTCGCCACGAACGCGCCGTAGCGCTTGCGCAGGTTGCGCACCTCGAGCGCCCTCATGCCGGCCACAACCGGCGCGCCAGCCCGGCGAGACCGCCGCGCCCGAACAAGACCATCAAGACGAGCAGCGCGCCCAGCCCCAGCCGCCAATGCTCGGACGATTGCGCCAGGCCATCTTCGAGCAAGAGGAAGACAATGGCCCCACCGATCGCCCCGGTCAGCGTCCCCTGCCCCCCGAGCACGACCATCACGATCAGCTCCCCCGACCGCTGCCACGTCATATACGCCGGCGACACGAACTCCGCCTGGTTGGCGAGCAGCACCCCCGCCACCCCCGCCAGCGACCCGGCCATCACATAGGCCGCCAGCCGATAGCGGAACGGCGCGAACCCGATCGCCTGCATCCGCACCGGGTTGTCGCGGCTCCCATGCAGCACCCGGCCGAACCGCGACAGCACCACGCGCTGCAGCACCAGGAAGGCCAGCCCGAGCGCGATCAGGGCGACATAGTACAACCCGGTATCGCTCTGCAGGAGCGGACGGCCCCACAGCGTCGACCGATGCGGCAGGCTCATGCCGTTATCGCCGCCATAGGCTGAAAGCGACACCATGAGGAAGAACACCATCTGCCCGAAAGCGAGCGTGATCATGATGAAATACACGCCCCGCGTCCGCAACGAGATCGCCCCCGTCACCAGCGCGAACAGCGCCGAGGCCAGCACCGCCGCGGCGAGTTGCACCAGCAGGTCATCGACCCCCGCGCTGGCCAGCATGGCCACCGCATAGGCGCCGATGCCAAGGAACGCGGCATGCCCGAACGAGACCAGCCCGCCATAGCCGAGGATGAGGTCCAGCGAGAGCGCCGCCAGCGCCAGGATCACGATGCGGGTCGCGTTGACCATCAGGAACGGCTGCCCGATGGCTTGCGCGACCGGCGGCAACACCGCGAGCGCCGCGAACATCGCCACCGCCGCCCTCATGCCGCCGCGCCCTTGGACGGGAACAGGCCGCCCGGCCGCACCGCCAGGATCGCCGCCATCAACACATAGATGAGCATCGGCGCGAGGGTGCGCCCGGTTTGCGATGCGGCGGCCGGGTCGAGCAGGGAGCGGAGCAGGATCGGCCCGAACGTCCGCCCCAGCGTGTCCAACAAGCCCACCAGCAGCGCCGCCACGAACGCCCCCCGCACGGACCCGACGCCCCCGATGACGATCACCACGAACACCGGGATCAGCACGCCGTCCCCCATCCCCGGATCGACCGACAGGATCGGCGCCACCATCGCCCCCGCGAACCCGGCCAGCATGGCCCCGAGCCCGAACACGAACATGAACAGCCGTCCGACATCGGCCCCCAGCGCCGACACCAGCGGCGCATGCGTCGCCCCCGCCCGCAGCAACATGCCCGCCCGCGTCCGGTTGATCAGCAGCGACAGCCCCAGCGCCGCCGCCAGCCCGGCCGCGATGATCGCCAGCCGGAAGATCGGATACCGCAACGTCCCCAACAGCGGCAGCGACCCGGTCAGCAACTCCGGCATCGGCACGCTCAGCGGCGCCGCGCCCCAGACCATCTTGACGCCCTCGTCGATGATCAGGATCAACCCGAACGTCGCCAGCACCTGGTCGAGGTGATCGCGCGCATAGAGGTACCGGAACACCAGCCGCTCCAGCACGATACCGACCAGGAACGCCGCCGGCAGCGAGATCAGCAGGCCGATCACGAAGCTGCCGCTCCAGGCCGAGAACATCGCCGCCAGATACGCGCCGATCATATACAGCGCGCCGTGCGCCAGATTGATGACGTCCATCACCCCGAACACCAGCGTCAACCCGGCCGCCACGAGAAACAGCAGGATCCCGAACTGAACCCCGTTCAGCGCCTGCAGCAGGAACAGGTTAAACACCGCAGAACCCGTCATGCCCGAGCTTGACCCGGGCATCCAGGGCCACGCGCACTCGACTTCGTTCTGGCTGCACCATGGATCGCCGGGTCAAGCCCGGCGATGACGGCTTAAGAAGCAACGTCCTTACATCTTGCAGTCCTTGGCGTAATTGTCGGCATAGTTGGCAAAGATCCTCTTCACGATCTCGGTCTGGTATTTCCCATCCGGCCGCTTGGCCGCTTTAACCAGATAAAAATCCTGGATCGGATAGTGGTTCGGCCCAAGCTTGAACTCCCCCCGCAGCGACTTGAACTGCGCCGCCTCCAGCCCGGCGCGTAGCGCGTCCTTGTTCGCCAGATCGCCCTTCGCCGCCTTCACCGCGCTATCGATCATCTGCGCCGCGTCATAGCCCTGCATCGCATACGTCCCCGGCACGCCGCCGAACTTCTTCTCATAGGCGGCGACGAACGCCTTGGACTGCGGATTGTCCATGTCCGGCGCCCAGTTCGCCCCGCCCAGGAACCCGACCGCCGCATCCCGCTGCGCCGGCAGCGTCGTCTCGTCCACCGTGAACGCCGACAGGAACGGGATGCCCTCCAGCCCGGCCTGCCGATACTGCTTGACGAGGTTGACCCCCATCCCGCCCGGCATGAACGCGAACACCGCATCCGGCTGTGCCGCCGCGATCTGCGCCAACTCGGCCGAGAAATCGAGCTGCCCGAGCGGCGTATAGATCTCGTTGGCGACCTCGCCCTTGTACGAATGCTTGAACCCCGCCAGCGAATCCTTGCCGGCCTGATAGTTCGGCGCCAGCAGGAACACGCGCTTGTAGCCCTGATCCTGCGCATATTTGCCCAGCACTTCATGCACCTGGTCGTTCTGATACGACGAGACGAACAGGTTCTTGTTGCACTCCGCCCCGGCGAAATTCGACGTCCCCGCATTCGGGCTGATCAGGAACGCGCCCGCCCCGGTCACCGGCTTGGCGATCGCCTGCAGGATGTTGGAGAACACCGGCCCCACCACGAACGCCGCATGATCCCGATCGACCAGCTCGCGCGCCTTGGTCACCGCCACGTCCGGCTTCTGCTCGTCGTCGATGGTGGTGACGGTCGTCTCGACCCCGCCCAGCTTGCCGCCCATATCCTCGAGCGCCAGCAGGAAGCCGTTGCGCCCCTGCTCACCCAGCACCGCCGCCGGACCGGACAGCGTAAACATCAGCCCGACGCGCAGAGCCGGGCTCTGCGCAGAGGCCGTGCCGCTCAACGCGCTGGCAGCCAACAGGCATAAGGCGGTTCGGATCGCTCGCACGGCTATGTCTCCTCAGGGCGAAAATTAGTTTACACCTAAGACATTTCTCGGCAACAGCATTGCGACGGCAAAGCAAGAGGAGTTGGGCATGAGGATCACGGTGATCGGTGGCGGACCCGGCGGCCTGTATTTCGCCCTGCTGACCAAGAAGCGCCGTCCCGACTGGGACATCGAGATCGTCGAGCAGAACCAGGCCGACGACACCTTCGGCTTCGGCGTCGTCTTCTCCGACGAGACGCTGCACGAATTCCTCTCCCGCGACCGCGCCTCGTTCGACCGCATCCGCACCGAGTTCCGCTACTGGGACGACGTCGCCGTGCACAAGCAGGGCGTCGAGATCCGCTGCGCCGGCAACGGCTTCGCCGGCATCGCCCGCATGACGCTGCTCCGCATCCTGCAGGAACGCTGCCGCGAAGAGGGGATCGCACTCCGCTTCGGCGTGCCGGTCGCGCCCGGCGCCCTGCCCGAGGCCGACATCATCGTCGCCGCCGACGGCGTCAATTCCCGCATCCGCGACCATTTCCGCGACGCCTTCCAGCCCTCAATCGTGCTCAAATCCAACCGATTCTGCTGGATGGGCTCGACCCGGCCGATGGGCGAATTCAACTATTTCTTCCGCGAGACCGACCACGGCATCGTCTGCGCCCACACCTATCAATACGAAGCCGGCCGCTCCACCTGGATCTTCGAGATGGACGATGCCTGCTGGCGCGGCCACGGCTTCGACCGCATGGACGAAGCCCAGTCCAAAGCGGCGCTGGAACTTCTCTACGCCGACGAACTGGCCGGCCATCCTCTCCTGCTGAACCGCTCCAACTGGCGACAATTCCCCCGCATCTATTGCAACCAATGGTCGCACGAGAACATCGTGCTGCTCGGCGACGCCAAGGCGTCGGCGCACTACTCGATCGGCTCCGGCACCAAGCTCGCCATGGAATGCGCGATCTCCCTGTCCGACGCCGTGGTCGCCGAGGCCGAAACCGACATCAAGGCGGCGTTCAAGGCCTACGAGGACCAGCGGCGCGCGCCCTGCCAGATCATCCAGCACAATGCCGACGTGTCGCTGGCCTGGTTCGAGCACATGAACCGCTCCTGGGACATGAGCCCGGAGCAATTCGCCATGGTCGTCATGTGCCGCGCCAAGTCCATCACCTACGACAACCTGCTCGTCCGCGACCCCGACTTCGTCGCCCGCGTCGACGCCGCCTTCTACGACCGCCTCTATTCCGAAACCGGCGACGACTACCGCAAGACCCGGCCCACCCCGATGTTCACCCGCTTCAAGCTGCGCGACATGGTGGTCGAGAACCGCGTCGCCATGTCCGCCATGGCCCAGTATTCCGCCGATCCCGACGGCAACCCCACCGACTGGCATTTCGTGCACTACACCTCCCACGCGCTCGGCGGCCCCGGTCTGGTGTTCACCGAGATGACCTGTCCCTCCGCCGATGCCCGCATCACGCCCGGCTGCACCGGGCTGTGGACCGACGAGCACGAAGCCCGGTGGAAGCGCATCGCCGACTTCGTCCATGCCAACACGAAAGCCAAGCTGGTGCTGCAGCTCGGCCACGCCGGCCGCAAAGGCTCGACGCAACTCGGCTGGCAGAAGATGGATGAGCCGCTGGCGGACGGGAATTGGCCGATCTACTCCGCCTCCCCGATCGCCTATCACGACGGGCTCAGCCAGGTGCCGAAAGCGCTCGACCGCGCCGACATGGACCGCATCGTCGCCGATTTCCGCCAAGCCACGGAGCGGGCCGACCGCGCCGGCTTCGACATGATCGAGCTCCATTGCGCCCACGGCTATCTGCTGGCCTCGTTCCTCTCCCCGCTCACCAACCGGCGCGACGACGAATACGGCGGCTCCATCGAGAACCGCCTGCGCTTCCCGCTCGAAGTGTTCAACGCCATCCGTGACGTCTGGCCCTCCCGCAAGCCGATCTCGGTCCGCGTCTCGGCAACCGACTGGGTCGAGGGCGGCATCAGCGAGGACGACATCTTCGCCGTCGCCGAAGCCTTCGCCGAAGCCGGCTGCGACCTGATCGACGCCTCCGCCGGACAGACCGTAGCCGACCAGAAGCCCGTCTATGGCCGCATGTTCCAGGTCCAGTTCGCCGAAGCCATCCGCAACGTGCCGAAGATGGCGGTGATGACGGTGGGCGCGATCACCGAGGCCGGCCAGGTCAACACGATCCTGCACACGCGCCGGGCCGACCTGGTCGCGCTCGGCCGCCCGCACATGTGGAACCCCTACTTCACCCGCGAGGCCGCCGCCTGGTACGACACCCGCAACCAACACTGGCCGAAACAATACTGGGCGGGTCGCGACCAGGCCCACCGAGAGCTACCGAAGAAACGCGAGCAAGAAGCGGTGTTGCGCCGCAAGGCCCGGCCAAACATTGGTGGCGCAAAAGAGCCCGTCATTGCCGGGCTTGACCCGGCAACCCAGGCCATCACGCACCGCGCTCGCGGCACCGTGGACCCGCGGGTCAAGCCCGCGGGTGACGATAGAAAAGGACAGCAGACGGTATGACGAACAAGCGCGCTTGGGCCCTGGCGACCGTCGAGATCGATGGCCAGCCAACAGCCTGCATCGAAGTGGAGGGAAATCTTTACCGGTTGAAATCCAGCCTGGCCCGCGTCGGACACCCCGGCGCCGACACGGTGATGGCGCTCTTCCAGGATTGGATCGCTTCGGCCAAGGCGCTCGACGAAGGCGCCGCCCAACTCTCCGAAACCGACCGCATCACCGCCACCACCCGCCTCGCCCCGCTGCTCTACCCCGGCAAGATCCTCTGCGCCGGCGCCAACTACTACGACCACCTGGCCGAAATGGGCATGCCCGGCGCCAAGAAAGCGGACCAGCGCCTCTTCTTCTTCATGAAGCCCCCGCGCAACGCCGTCGTCGGCATGGGCGCCACCGTCCACATGCCGATCGGCACCAACGCCTTCGACTGGGAGATCGAGCTCGCCTGCGTCATCGGCACCCGCGCCCGCAACGTCCCCGTCGAGACCGCGCTCGACCACGTCGCCGGCTACAGCGTCGCCATCGACTTCTCCGCCCGCGACCACAACCGCGCCCCGGAGACCTTCTACAAGCTCGACTGGGTCGCCGGCAAAGCCAACGACACCTGCTGCCCCATGGGCCCGCGCTTCGTCCCCGTCGCGGCGCAAGCCGACTGGCAGGACGTCTCGCTCAAGCTCTCCGTCAACGACGCCCTCAAGCAGGACGGCCGCACCAGCCAGATGATCTTCAGCATCGCCGAGCAGATCTCGATCGCCTCCCGCATCATGACCCTCGACCCGGGCGACGTCGTCCTCACCGGCACCCCCGCCGGCGTCGGCGTACCGAAGGGCACCTTCCTCTCCGTCGGCGACCGGGTCGACGCTTCCATCGCCGGCATCGGCACGCTGAGCGTCTCGATCCTGCCGCCCTCGCGATAAGGGAACACCCCATGCTCTCCCGCCGCACCGTCCTCGCCGCGTCCGCCCTGGCCGCCCTTGCACGGCCAGCCCTGGCCGACGACCCGATCCGCCTGCGCGTCTCGACCGCAGCACCCCCGAGCGACTTCCTCGCCAAGTCGCTCGAACAGTTCAAGCAGGAGCTCGAGGCCGCCCGCGCCGGGGTGACCGCCGAAATCTACCCCGCCGGCGCCCTGTTCAAACAGGGCACCGAGATCCCCGCCCTGCAGCGCGGCAACCTCGAAATGTCGACCATGACCACCTTCGAGGTGGCCCAGCAGATCCCCGAATACGGCTTCTTCAACCGCGCCTATCTGTTCCGCGACTACGACCACCTGCGCCACGTCTTCGACGGCCCGATCGCCGCCGACTACCGCAAGGTCGTGTCCGAAAAGATGGGCATCGAGATCCTGGCCACGCTGTATCTCGGCACCCGCCAGGTGAACCTGCGCGCCAAGCGCGACGTCAAGACGCCCGCCGACCTCGCCGGCACCAAGATGCGCATGCCGGGCGGCCCGGAATGGCTGCTCCTCGGCCGCACCCTCGGCGTCAACCCGGTGCCGATGGGCATGCCCGAAGTCTATCTCGCCATGAAGACCGGAACCATCGACGGCCAGGAGAACCCGCTCTCCGTCATGGGCGCCGCCAAGCTCTACGAGGTCAGCGAGCAGGTCGTGCTCACCGCCCACATGCTGCAGCCGGTATTCATCAACATCGCGACCCCCGCGTGGAACAAGCTCAGCCCGGCGCAGAAGACGCTAGTCCAAACCGCCGCCATCCACGCCGCCAAGACCAACGACGAGGGCCGCCTGGCCGACGAGGCCACCGTGCTCGCCGCGCTGAAGTCGCGCGGCCTGGTGATCGCCACGCCGGACCTCGCCGCGTTCCGCGCCAACGCCGACACCGTCTACGCCAGCGACAACGGCGCCAAGGTCTGGAACAAGGACCTCCTCCGCCGCGTGATCGACACGCCCTGATGTGGAAGGCGGCGCGGCTCTGCGCGGATGGCGTCGGCGCCGCGATGTTCGCCGCCGTCTTCGTCCTGTTCTGCCTCAAGGTCGGCATGCGCTACTTCCTGCATGACGAGCTGGCCTGGACCGACGAGGTGGCGACGATCCTGTTCATCTGGATCGTGTTCTGGGCCAACGCGTTCATGCTGGGCGACGACGACCACATCCGCTTCGACCTCGTGGTCCACATCGCCGGCCCCCGCACGCGCCGGGTCATGGCGGTCGCCCGCGCGCTCCTGGTCGGCGGCATCTTCCTCTACGCGCTGCCCGGCACCGTCGACTACATCCTGTTCCTCTGGCGCGAAAAGACGCCCGTGCTGCAGATCCCGCTCGACATCGTCTACGCCTGCTTCGGCCTCTTCGCCGCCACCGTGCCGATCCGCGCCGCCTTGACCATCATCCGCGCCCTTCCCGCCCCTGCTGCTCCCTCTCCCTCCGGGAGAGGGCCGGGGTGAGGGTCTTAAAGCCATGACCAGCGGCCTCTCCGTCCTCCTCGGCATCTTCACCCTCGCCGCCGCACTCGGCGCCCCGCTCGGCCTCTCGATGCTGGCCTCCGGCTTCGCCTACCTCATCGCCACCCACCAGGACATCGGCCTCGTCACCGACCAGACCATGAACGGCCTCTACAACTCCTACCTGCTCATCGCGATCCCGCTGTTCATCTTCGTCGCCAACGTCATGAACGCCAGCGGCGTCATCGGCCGCCTGCTCGCCTGCGGCTCCGCCCTCGTCGGCCACCTCCCGGGCGGGCTGGCCCAGGTCAACATCGTCTCCAACCTCATCTTCTCCGGCATGAGCGGCAGCGCCGTCGCCGACGCCTCCGGACCCGGCCTCATCGTCGCCCGCATGATGGCCGCCAACGGCCGCTACCCCCGCGGCTTCGCCGCCGCCACCTCGGTCGTCTCCGCCACGCTCGGCCCGCTGATGCCGACCTCCATCCCCATGATCTTCTACGCCCTGATCGCCAACGCCTCCGTCGGCGCCATGCTGCTCGGCGGCCTGCTCCCGGCCGCCCTACTCGCCGCCTCCCTCATGGCCGCCGTCGCCATCATCTCCGCCCGCCGCCGCTTCCCCCGCGAGATCCGCACCCCGCTCGCCGACCTGCCCGCCATCCTGAGCCGCGCCATCCTGCCGCTCTGCCTCCCCGTTCTCCTGCTCGGCCTGATCTACTCCGGCATCACGACCCCCACCGAAGCCGCCGCCATCGCCGCCGCCTACGCGCTCCTGCTCGCCTTCGCGGTCTACCGCACCATGCGGCTGGCTCAGCTCTTCCCGGTCATCGTCGCCACCGTCCGCGCCACCACCATGATCGCCACCATCATGGCCGGCGCCTTCGTCTTCAACTA
>CAZZVQ010000102.1:0-18917 GCA_964657565.1 uncultured Acetobacteraceae bacterium | reverse complement strand
ACCTCGGACCGAACCGAGGACCAGCGTTGCTACACCACGCCCAGGGACATGATCCTTGGCGCTCCTTTGTAGCCGACGCGCCCGGTGTAGCGTTCGACGAGATCCCACATCGCAATGCCTGCGGCAACGAGCGGTGCGGCCCTGTTCATCTCTGCACTCCTGCCTGACGACGGCGCGACGAAGCCAAAATGGCACCAGGCCACTTACTTCCATGACCAGATACACGTTTCAGCCGTTTTGGCTTTAATTAGACCGACACGTTGCTGGCCTGGCAACTAGCCGCGTGTCGCGAAGGTGACTGCCAGGGTCTCACCCAGGAAGGGCGTATCACCGCTCATACCCTGCCCAACGGACCATCGTTCCGGCCAAGCCAGGCGCTCGGCACCCCAGGGTGACGCAGCCTTTAGTGATGACCACGATTCATGTTCAGCCATTCGAACCATGATTCCGCCCGGACCCATGCCGGCGTGGATCAGGAGCTGGATATCGAAAACCTTGCCCGGCATCGGACCTATGCCCCACCAGAGATGTGGGCTGCGGCCGGCCTGCTGGCCGACGACGACCGTCAGAATTTGGTCAGGACCACGAAGTCCCATCCACAAGACAGGCATACCGCTTTGGCGAGCGGTGCAGAACAGGGTCTGAATAGCCGTCGCGCCGGCCACAGGCGCTATTCCCTGGAACCGGAGGGCAACAAGTTGGTCACCGCTGGCTTCATAGATCCATGGAGCGTCTTGCAATCCCGGCGCGAGTATTTGCCACGCCGCCAGGGGCGGCAGGGCCGACGGCCAGCATAGCCGCTCTCGGACCTGCCCATCCGTGTCGAGCACCTGACAGCGCAGGCCGTTAACATCGAGCGCGGCCTGCACGCAGTGAAGATACTCAACCCCCTCCGGCATGCGGTGCGCCGTGCCGGCCCCCGCCGTGCAGAGCTGGAGTACACCCCGGTGCACCTGGATGTCGTAAGCAAGGATATGGCTGCACACATAGGCCAGCACGCCGGCTGCCACCAGCACGTCCCAGAACCGCGCGGCGTGCTCCGGCCCCACGTCACGCTGGTATGGTCCGGAGAAGCCGTTGATGGGATGCACCGGATGATGGCCAACGACGATGCTGTGGCGGGCATCGTCATGCGCCCGTAGCGTGGCCTCCAGCCAGTCCGTTTCCACATGGCCCTCGCCGCCAAGGCCGGTCCAGAGCGTGTGTACGAAGACGATCAGCAGGTCGCCGCGCCGGACCCAGTAGGACAGGCCGTCTTGGCCGGGTGGCCCGTTCCGGGGCAGGTGGGGCAGCATGGCCGCAAAGACGCCCTCGCTGGTGGAGTCGTAATATAAGTCGTGTGATTGCCCGTGCTTTGCCATAGCGGGGTCTCTGTCCGATCCAGCCAAGCCATCTCGTGGTCCAGCCAGTATCGCCACTGCGCTTCCAGCTCCGCCTGGTCGGTAGTCAGGCCGATGATCTCATCCCCGGGAACAAGATGAACTCGGGCGGAGGCTTCAGGCGCCGGATCACGCCATTCACGGCGGCGAACGTCCGCTCGTGAGGCGCAGCGGGCACGCAGGAGCAGCTGTCGCCGTAGAGGACAAACTGATGCCCGCTACCACGCGGCAGAAGGGCTGGAATGGGTTCAGGAGGGCGAGGTGAATGGGGCACGCGAACGCTCTGTGGGCGTGATCACTCCAGCCTAGCACAGGCAGAAATGTCCTGTTTCCACCCCACCCGGCGCCAGCCCCGGCCAGGCGGCTACTGCAGCACGCGACACCAAGCGGACGTACGCGTGCGGAGCCGGCTATTGGGCAACGGGTAGCGCCGCCCTCAACTCCCGGAAGTAATGGTGCCCTCCATCACCTCCACGCAACGCCCGCCGACAAAGGCCACCACGGCGCCGTTCTCCTGCTTCGTTCGCGCCAGCATCAGGCTGGGCCGGCCCATATCGGTGCCTTGCCCGACGCGTAGCGTCAGCTCCGCCGTGCCGCGCCGTTCCGCCAGAAGCGCCGCCATGGCGGAGGTGGCACTTCCCGTCGCCGGATCCTCCGTCATGCGCCCGGTGAACATACGCGCCTGTATGTCGGTATCAGCTTCCGCTGTGTTCCTGGTTACGTCGCGCGTGCCTCCAACGCCCGTGCCAGCACGAAAGCCGTCCCGATGTTGGGGTGCCCGGCAAACGGCATCTCGCGGCTTGGATTGAAGATGCGTACCCAGGCTGTGTGGGAGGGGTCGCGTGGAGGCAGGACGAAGGTCGTCTCGGAATAGTTGAACTCGCAGGTGATCGCCTGCATCTGCTCGGCCGAAAGCCCGGCCGCATCCAGCACGACGGCGACGGGGTTGCCGCCGAACACTCTGTCGGTGAACACGTCGGCGGTGACGTAGCGATGCCTCATGCTGGTTCTCCCGTCAGGCTGCGGCATGAGCGGCAAACTCCTCGAAATGCACCACGACGGCCTCGGGCGAGACCAGTACGACACCGTACCCCGGTGCCTCGAAGCTCAAAGGCGCCACGTCCTGTGTCACGAAATCCAGCGCGATCTGATGATTCGTTCCCCTGGCCCCTGAGAACGGCACTCCATGCCAGGACCCGGCCAGCGCCCGGTGCAGGTGCCCCACAAGCATGTGCCGCACTCGGCCGAGGTGCGGGCGCAGGACGGACAGCAGCGGACCGCCGTCGAGCAAACGGATGCGGTCCATCCGACCCAACCCAACGGGGAACGGCGGATGGTGGAGGCATAGGAAGACCGGCCCCACGCTGACCCGCAGCTCGCGCTCCAGCCAGCTGAGGCGCTGGTCGCACAGCCCACCTTCCGCCCGCCATGGCTCGTGCGTGTCGAGCACGATGAAATGCCCTTCCGGCGTGTTGAAGGCTTCCTGCACAAATCCGCCCTCGCTCACGGGCGCCTGGGGAAAGGCGGCGCGGAAGGCGTGCCGGTCGTCGTGGTTGCCGATCGTGACGTGCAGCGGCATCGGCAGCTCCGCCAGGATCGTGTGGGCCGCCTCGTAGCCGGCCGGCTCGCCACCATGGGTGAGATCGCCGGTCAGCACCACGAAGGCCGCGTCCGCGTGGACAGACCGGATATGGGTGACGCAGCGTCGAAGGCGATCCTGCGGGTCCAGGCCGTGCAAGGACGCACCAGGCGCGACCAGGTGCAGGTCGGACAGGTGGATAAACTTCACGCCGTCCTGCCCGGGCGGACCGGCTTGCTCATAATGACGCTGCGGTAGTTGGTGTGGGACCACTGGGCAAACTCGATGAACCGGTAGCCCCGGCGCTGGTACAGCTTGACCAGATGCTCTGCCGGTTCCGCGGTGTCGAGCGCGATCTCCTCCGCTCCGGTTTCGGCGGCTCGCCGCTCCACCAGTGCCATCAGCCGGGTGCCCAGGCCGGTGTCCTGCCATTCCGGCATCACGGCGAACTGGCCGAGGCTTGCGACCTCAGGCCGGTCGAGCCACGGCGACCCGGCGGTTCGCTCAGCGGCCTTGAACAGCACCGTGCCGACAATGCTCCCGCCCGAGACGGCCAGCCAGCACTCGCCCGAGGCGGCGCGGTCGCGCGTCACGGCGTCGGACTGGTGGGTTGCCATGTAGCGGAGTCCCATGGTGGCCAGCCGCGCATAAGCGCGGTGCAGCAAGGTCGTCAGCTCGGACACGGGCTCGGCCGGGTCGAGGATGCGAAGCTCGACGTTATCGGAAACGGCACTGCTCGGGTGAAGGGTGGTCATCTACAAATGCCCCATAAACGCGACTGGCATAGTGCTCGGCAGCCCGGAGCGATGGAATGAAATCTTTTTGATGCCGCGCATAAGGATAAGCTGCCGTTATGCCTGAGCCTTCACTCCGACAGCTCCGCACCTTTCTCGCCGTGATCGAGACCGGAAGCGTCTCGTCCGCCGCACAGCTCCTAAGCCTGACCCAGCCTGCGGTCAGCCAGCAACTCCGCGAACTCGAGCGCGGCCTGGGCGTCCGCCTACTGGACCGTGCCGCGGGCCGGATGATCGCGAACGCGGCCGGTGCGGCGCTCGTGACGCCAGCCAGGCGGGCGACCTCGGCAGCCGAGGACGCAGTGGCAGCGGTCGCGGAGCACGGCCGAGGCAAGGCCGGGCGGCTGCGGCTGGGCACCGGGGCCACGGCCTGCATCCATCTCCTGCCGCCCGTGTTGCAACGGGTGAAGGGAGCGATGCCGGGGCTGGTGATAACCGTGGCCATCGGCAACACCGCGGAAATCCTGCCGCGCTTGGAGGCGGGCGACCTCGACGTGGTGCTGGCGACCCTGCCTGTACCGGCGAGCCGGGCCCTGAGCACCACGCGACTGCTGTCCGACCCGTTGCTCGCGCTGCTGCCGACGGACGGTGTGCCGCCAGGCGAGGGGCCGATCACGGCAAAGGCGCTCGTCGCGTGGCCGTTGATCCTCTACGAGGAGGGCGGCAACACGCGAGCGGCGACCGACGCGTGGTTCCGGCGAGCCGGCGTAAAGCCGGCGCCGGTGATGGCTCTCGGCAGCGTCGAAGCGATCAAGACACTGGTGGGATCTGGCTTGGGTGCCGCCGTGCTGCCCGCCTTGGCCTTGCGTGAACCCCCTCTCGGCACCGTCACCCGCTCCCTCCGACCAGCCGCCTCGCGCAGCCTCGGTTGCGTGCTGCGGAAGGAGAAGGTGCTGGATCGAGGGCTGCGGCTGTTCCTTGCCGAGTTGAACAGCAGTGTGGAGGCAAGTTCGGACGCTGGAACGCGGCCTCTCTAGGATCGCGGTAGGGACGCGAGTTGCCCCGCGCCCCCCGCACAGATCCGGACGTGCCCAATTTAGGCATCCGGCTCCTACCTTGGGTGTTTGGCGGCTCCACCTTGATCTCCGCGAGCTTCGCCCTCACCCGGTCTCGCCGGGTCTTCCGCTTGAGCAGGAAGGACCCGCCGGCTGCAGATCAGCGTAAACCCGAGAAAGTCGAAGGTCTCCGGTTTGCCGAGCCCGCACCGGGCGCGTCGGGTCGCCGCATGGCGGCCGAACTCGATCAGGCGCGTCCTGTCCGGATGGAGCGACAGCGCGAACTCCTCGAACCGTTCACGCATCGCATCGAGGAACGGCGTGCGTCACCCTCGTGCTGGAAGCCCATGACTAGGTCGTCGGCGTAGCGCACGATGACCATGTCGCCGGAAGCCTCACGCCGTCGCCAGCGCTCCGCCCAGAGATCGAACACGTAGTGCAGGTAGACGTTGGCAAGGAGCCGTTCCCCTGTCGCTGACCGTGACGGTCCCCTCCTCCAGAACACCCGCCTGCAGCCATTTCCGGATCAGGCGGATGATGCGCGGGTCGCCGACCCGGTGCTCGACGAACCGGACGAGCCAATCCTGGCTCACCATGTCGAAGAATGACCGGATATCGGCGTCCAGGATGTAGTTCACCTTGCGGGTGGTGATGCCCACCATCAGGGCGTCCAACGCATCGTGCGGCCCGCGCCCGGGTCGAAACCCGTAGCTGAACCCGAGGAAATCTTCCTCGTAGATGGCGTTGAGCACCATAACGGTGGCGCCCTGGACAATCTTGTCCTCCAGGGCCGCTGCGTCCATCCGCCTTCGGAATGTAGGTCCGTCGGGACGGAAGGGGCCGGTAGGCCCCGCGGTGGACGCGGCCATGCAGATCAACAAGCCTGTGCTCGAGATCGGCCTCATATTGCTGACACGTCATGCCATCCACGCCCGGTGCCGCTTTACGCTTCAGTGCGTAGAACGCCACCTGGAGTGTCTCGACGCTGACATGGTGCAGCAGCGCGGTGAACCGTTCCTTCTTCCTGTGCCTTGCAGCATTCCGCACGCGGTCCAGCGCCTGGGACACGCCTGCCCGGGTCTGTGTCCGGAGCGTGCTTTGCTGGCCCGCGTTTCCCTTGGTCCCTGCCCTTGGCTCCACCGCCTCCGCTACTGGTCGCCCAGCTTTGTTCGGCCGCTTCATCGCTACTATGGCGAGGTCTGACTTCTCACCGCCGTGCATCATCGGCTTCGGCTCCTCGCCTCTCCGGTGCGGACCAGGGGCGGCGAACCGTCCATGGTCGGCGATGGTCAGAAACCGCGTTTATCCGGCGCGGATCGTCCGTTGCGGCTTTCGAGCGAGATCGTGGCGGTAGCGTCGTTGGTGTGATCGAGGTGCGTCACTGGCGTGCTTGGGTTTGCCTACGAACGGCGAGGCTCGGGGATCGGTGACGACACAGCGGCGAGTGCCTGCCAGGCTTGCGGGTGAGCACGGCGGCGATCTCAACCTGCAAGTTCTGTATCGGCGCCGTGCCCCACACCGTGTTGGGCAGGAATGCAGGACGAGTATCCTGCCGATGAGGGCGCTCGGTGGCTTCCTTGATGGTGCGGCTCATGCGTTCGGCCTGGCTGTTGGTCCACGGGTGGTATGGCTTGGTGAGTTTGTGCTCGATACCGTTCTCGTTGCAGACGCGGTCGAAGATATGAGCGCCCAGATATCGCCTGGTCGACCGGGGCACCACGGGATTTCGTGTCGGCTTACGCCAATACCGTACCACCCAATATTTGGGCCGCCAGCCCACCCTAGGATCGCCAATCCATAGCGTCACAAGGCGCCAGGCAATAAACGCCGAGGAGGAAATTCGATCGCGGCCTGTTCCAGAAGCTAACCAGCACTTAGCCGTGCTGCAAGTTCTCGCGCAGGGTACGCCCGGCATACTCGGTCCGGAACAGGCCGCGCCGCTGCAGTTCCGGCACCACGCTGCGGCAGAACTGCTCGAACATGCCGGGGAAAATCGTCGGCGACAGCACGAAGCCATCACACGCCTCGTCCTCGAAGATCGATTGCAGATGGTCGGCCACGCTCTCGGCCGTGCCAACGATCTCCCGCCCCTCGCCTCGCTTGGCCGCCGCCTGCTGCAACGTGAGCCCCTCCGCCTTCATCGCCTGCCGCAACACCGTCTCCGACCCCTTCATGCCCTGATTGCCCTGCATCCGCGCCAGCGACGCCTCGTCCGTCACCTTGGTCATGTCGGCCCCGAGATTGCTGGAGGCCGAGGCGCGGTTCAGCTCCGGGTCGATCAGGCTGTTCAAGTAGTCGGCGCGTTCACGGGCAATCGATTCCGTCTCCCCCAGCACCACGCTGATCGCCGGCAGGATGGCGCAGGTCTCCGGCGCCCGCCCGCCCGCGGCCAGCCGAGCATGCATGTCCTGGTAGAAGGCGCGCATGTCGTCGCGCCCATGCTGCGCCGTGAAGATCACCTCCGCCCACCGCGCCGCGAACTCCCGCCCGCGATCCGAGCCGCCCGCCTGCATGATCACCGGCCGCCCCTGCGCGCTGCGCGGGATCGACAGCGGCCCCCGCGTGCGGACCCAGCGGCCTTGGTAGTTGGCGTAATGCACCTTGGCCGGGTCCGCGAGCACGCCGGCCTTCTTGTCCAGCACGAAGGCGTCCGCGTCCCAACTGTTCCACAGCGCGAAACAGGCCTCCAGCATCTCATCGGCCCGGTCATACCGTTCCTCGCGCGGCGGCAGCGCCTGCAGCCCGGCGTTGCGCGCTTCCAGCTCGGTCGCCGACGTCACCACGTTCCACGCCACCCGCCCGCCGCTCATCGCATCCAGCGAGCCGAGCCATCGCGCCAGGTGGTAGGCGGTGTGGAACGACGTCGACAGCGTCGCCCCGAGGCCGAGGTTCCGCGTCACCGCCGCCATCACCGGCAGCACCACCGTCGGGTCCAGGAAGCTGATCTGCCCGCCGCGCCGGACATAAGCGTCGTAGCTGCCGCCGTGCAGGTCATACAGACCGAACAGATCGGCAAAGAAGCAGCCGTCGAACTTCGCCGCCTCGAGCACCCGCGCGATATGCTGGTAGCGCGCCGGGTCGAGGATGTCGTCCAGCGTCGCTTCCGGATGCCGCCACCCACCATTATGCAGCGCCGTCGGCCCGGTCTTCAGATACGCGACCAGGCGCATCCGCCGCTTGGTCATGACGCGAACCGAGCCAGCGCGAAGCTTGGCTCCGCCAGCCGGCCCGGCTCGGCCGCCAGCCGCGCCATCTCCTCCCCGAGCGCCGGCGAATGCTTGAACCCATGCCCGGAACAGCACGACGCCACCAGCACCCGCCCATCCTCGCCCAACCGATCGACGATGAACCCCGCATCCGGCGTGACCGTGTAGAGACACGTCTTCGCCTTCAGCAGCTTGTTGCCGATCCCGCGCAGCCGCCCGGCGACATGCTGCTCGTACGTCGCCGTCGCCTCCACCGCCGACACCTCGCGGTCGACCTGGTCCGGATCGATATGGCCCGCATAGGTCTCGCTGCCCGCTTTGACGCCCGTCGTGCCTGGCAGCATGGGGAACCCGTACAGGTAATCTTCCTCGCGCGCCCCATACATCCAGATGAACGGCGGGCAACGCGCCGGGTCATAGAGCGCGGGCTCGTCCGGATCGAACCACAGCAGCGTCTGCCGCTGCACGGTTGCCACTCCGGGCACCGCGCCGCCTGCCAGCCCCGGCAGCCACGCTCCCGCCGCCAGCACCACCCGGCCCGCCTCGATCCGTGCCTTGTCGGTCACCACGGCCACCCCGCTGCCCGACGGCGTCATCGACAACACCGTCTCCCCGGTCCGCACCACCGCCCCGAGTGCCCGCGCCAGCCGCAGCTGCAGCCCGACGCACCGCTCGGGAAACAACACGCCCGCGCTGGGTTCGAAGAACGCCCGCTCCTCGTCCCGAACCAGGAATTGCGGATACCGCCGCCGAATTTCCGCACTATCCAGCACCTCGTGCGGAATCGCATGCGACGCCGCGATCGCCAGCGTGCTGCCCAGGAACCCGGCCTGCCCATGGCTCGGCGCCCCATCGCCCTCGCCGATCACCAGCAGCCCGATCTCCGAGAACAGCGTGTCCCCCGTCTCCGCCTCCAGCTCGCGCCAGATCTCGTGCGACCGTCGCGCCAGCGGCACGTAGGCCGGACCCTCCGCGACCGCCAGCCGCGTGATGCGCGTCTCGCCATGCGTCGAGCCGCGGTCATGCGGCGGATCGAACCGGTCGATCCCGATCGCCTTGACCCCCTGCAGCGCCAGCCGGTGCAGCGTGGCGCTGCCCACGGCGCCCAATCCAATGACGACGACGTCCGCGGTTGCTGTGTTGATGGCCATCAAAGCATCGAACGCGTGCCGCTTCGGACCGTCAAGACGTTGCTGCACCGCACCACGGCGTTTATCGTCGGCCCATGAGCACCGACCCCTTCCACCTCGCCTGGTTCCTGCAAGGCTCGAGCATCCAAGCCTGGGGCGCCGACTGGACTGGCAACATCAGCGAAGAATGGATGGACGCCGGCATGTTCCTCGACCTGGCGCGCAATATCGAGCGCGCCGGGTTCGACTATCTCCTGCTGGAGGACTCCATCTACGTCGGCCAGAACTGGCAGAACAAGCGCGACATCTTCCTCGAAAACGGCATGTCGATCCCCCGCCAGGAACCCACCGTCGTCGCCAGCCTGATGGCCGCCGCGACCACAAGGCTCGGCATCGTCCCCACCCTCTCGACCTTCGCCTACCACCCGTATCTGACCGCCCGCATCGTCGGCACCCTCGACCAGGTCTCTGCCGGCCGCGCCGGCTGGAACATGGTCACCGGCAGCTCCGACTTCTCCGCGCAGAATTTCGGCCTCGACGCCCTGCCCGAACACGACACGCGCTACGACATGGCCGCCGAATACATCGACATCGTGACCAAGCTCTGGAACTCATGGGAGCCCGGCGCCATCGTCGCCGACCGCAAGACCGGCGTGCTGATCGACCCGGCCAAGGTCCACACCATCGACTACAAGGGCAAATACTACGCCAGCCGCGGCCCGCTCAACTCGGGCCCCACCCCACAGGGTCGCCCCGTCATCGCCCAAGCCGGCGGCTCGCCCAAGGGCCGCCAGATCGCCGCCCGCTACGCCGACACCATCGTCGCGCACCCCAAGGGCATCGAGGCGATGAAGGAATACCGCGACCAGGTCCACGCCCACATGCGTGCCTTCGGCCGCGACCCCTCCACGTGCAAGGTCCTGTTCATGGCCGTCCCCGTCCTCGGCGACACAGAGGCCCACGCCTTCGAGCGCGCAGACCGCCGCGCCACCTGGGCCGCCGCCCATCTCGATCAATGCATGGCCCAGATCGGCTGGACTACGAACATCGACTTCTCCGGCCACGACCTGGACGCCCCGCTCCAGGAACTGACCACCAACGGCCACCAATCCAGCCTGACCAACTTCATCCGCAAGGCCGGCGGCAAGACCTTGCGCGAGGCCGTCATCGCCTACAGCAGCACCAGTGGCTCCATCGACTTCGTCGGCACCCCCGACAGCATCGCCGCCCAGATGGAAGAGGTCATGCAGGAAGTCGGCGGCGACGGCTTCCTCATCACCTTGCCCAACGCCAGCCGCCGCACCGTCGCCGAGATCACCGACGGCCTCGTCCCCGCCCTCCAACAGCGCGGCCTGGTTCGCAAGCAATACGCCCACAAGACCTTCCGCGATAACCTCCTCGAATTCTAACCACAGTCGAGGCTGCAACCCACTCCACCGCGCCCGGCAAAAACATCATCCTTTACGATATCCCGCCGCCGGATGACCCGGCCCCAGCATCCGCCCCCCGCCAAACAACTTCTCCCGCAGCGTCCCCGCCGCATACCGCTCCTTATACACCCCCCGCCGCTGCAACTCCGGCACCACCAGCTCGACGAAATCCTCGAAACACTCCGGCGTCACCGTCCGCGACAGGATGAACCCGTCCACGTCCGCCTGCTCCACCCAGCCCATCAGCGCGTCGGCGACCTGGGCCTGGGCCTCGGCCGGGTCGATCCAGGAGCTCTGGGCCGGGTCGCCGACGATCGGCATCTGCCGGCTGCCGAGCACCATCTGGTCCAGCAGCTTGCGCTTCGTCATCCCCTGCTGCGCCATCGCCGCCAGGTTCGACGTGATGGCATTGCTCTCGCCGCCGATCGGCTGGTCCATCCCGAACCGCTCGAGATCGATCCCCATCGACGCCGACGCATGCACCAGCGCCGCCTCCGGCGAGGCATAGCGCCGGTAATCCGCCAGCTTCGCCTCCGCCAGTGCCGCCGTCTCCGCCACGATCACCGTCGCCCCCACGAACGCCAGCACATCCCCCCGCGCCCGCCCGGCCGTCACCGCCGCTTCCCGGATCCCATCCACATGCGCCCGCACCGCCGCATGCTCCTGCCCGTTCAGGAACACGCACTCCGCATGCGACCCGGCAAACGCCCGCCCCCGCCCCGACGACCCGGCCTGGAACAGCACCGGCGTCCGCTGCGGCGACGGCTCGCACAAATGCACCGCCTCCATCCGATGATACCGCCCCTCATGCCGGACCGTCCGCACCAGCGCCGGGTCGGCAAACCGCCCGCTCTCCTTGTCCCGCAGCACCGCCCCTTCGGCCCAACTCCCCTCCCACAGCCCATACACCGCACGCATGAAATCATCGGCCACGTCATACCGGTCGTCATGCGCAAGCTGCCGATCCTGCCCCATCGCCCGCGCCGCACTGTCCAGATATCCGGTGACGATGTTCCACCCGATCCGCCCCCGCGTCAGATGGTCGAGCGTCGACATCCGCCGCGCAAATGCGAACGGCGCCTCATAACTTAGGTTGACCGTCACCCCGAACCCGAGATCGCGCGTGACCGCCGCCATCGCCGGCACCAGCAGCAGCGGATCGCCGACCGGCACCTGCACCGCATGCTCGATCGCGGCCGCCGGGCTGCCGCCATGCACGTCGTAGACCCCGAGCACATCGGCCAGGAACAGCCCATCGAACAATCCGCGCTCGAGCAGGCTGGCCAACCCGGTCCAATGCTCCAGGGTGGCATAGTCGGCCGACCGGTCGCGCGGATGCCGCCACAGTCCCTGCTGGATATGGCCCACGCAGTTCATGTCGAACCCCATCAGGCGGATCTGCTTCAAGGCCTTGCATCCCGTGCTGCGACGCGTCCCAATAGCGCGGAAAAATCCTCTGGAGGATACCCGAATGGGACTGCGCGTTTTCGTCGCGGCGGCATTGCTCGCCTTGGCCGCCCCGGCTCTGGCCGACGAACAGGGCTTCTCCGCCCTCGAAGCCCCGCAAAACGCCGCCAACGCCGCGCCCGGCCCCCGCACCGTCCCGGGCCGCACGATCCCAGTCCCGAGCGATCCCGAACTGTCCAAGGGCGCCCAAACCATCATCGCCGCGCCGTACCGCACCCCCGCCTGGAACGCCAACCCGCCCGACGCCGACGCCTGGCGCGCTTTGGTCAAGAAGCTGGCCGACGCCACGCTGGGCCCGCTGGCGACCGTCCGCGAGACGCTCGGCGTCACCATGCAGCAGGTCACGATCGGCGGCGTGAATTGCTACGTCTTCACCCCCAAGACGATGCCCGCAGCGCACCAGAACCAGCTGATCGTCAATCCGCATGGCGGCGGCTACGTCTATGGACCCGGCGTCTCCGGCACCGCCGAGGCGATGCTGATGTCGGCGCTCGGCGGCTACAAGGTCATCGAGATCGACTACCGCATGCCGCCCGACGCGCCCTATCCGGCGGCGATGGACGATGCGATGGCCGTCTACAAAGAAGTGATCAAGACCACCGATCCCAAGCGCATCGCCATCGTCGGCACCTCGACCGGTGGCGGCATGACCCTCGCGATGATCCTGCGCGCCAAGACCGAGGGCCTGCCGCTCCCCGCCGCCATCGCCCCCGGCACACCCTGGTCCGACCTCACCGAGACCGGCGACAGCTACAAGACCAACGAATGGCTCGACAACGTGTTGGTCAGCTACAGCGGCTACCTCTCCCACGCCGCCGCGCTCTACGCGGGCGAGCACGACATGAAGGACCCGCAGCTCTCACCGATCTACGGCGACTTCCACGGCTTCCCGCCCACGATCCTGACCACCGGCACCCGCGACCTCTTCCTCAGCAACACCGTCCGCACGCACCGCAAGCTCCGCGAAGCCGGCGTGCCGGCGACGTTGCAGGTCTTCGAGGGCTTCTCCCACGCCCAATACCTCGCCGACCCCGCCGCCCCCGAGACCGCCGAAGCGTTCGGCGAGATCACCGCGTTCTTCGACCGCTATCTCGCCCCATGAGCCTGCTCCTCGACGGCAAGGCCGCCCTCGTCACCGGCGGCGGCAACGGCATCGGCCGCGCCACCGCGCTGGCCATGGCCCGCGAAGGCGCCCGGGTCGTCGTCGCCGATATCGAGCCGGACTCCGCGGCGACGACCGTGGCCGCGATCAACGACATCGGCGGCCAGGCCGTGGCCAAAGCCGGCGACTTGACCCGGTCGGCGGATGTCGAGGCCCTGATCGCGACCGCTCTATCGGCCTACGGCAAGCTCGACTGCGCCTTCAACAACGCCGGAATCGCACCCTACCAACTCGGCATGCAGGGCAAGCGCACCGCCGAGTGGGAAGAAGCGGCCTGGGACCGCATGATCGAGATCAACCTGAAGAGCGTATGGCTCTGCATGAAGCACGAGCTCCCGGCGATGCAGGCGGCCGGCGGCGGCGCCATCGTCAACACCGCCTCGATCGCCGGCCTGGTCGGCCTACGCGTCTCCTCCGCCTACGTCGCCGCCAAACACGCGGTAAATGGCCTGACGAAAGCGGCCGCCCTAGAATACGGAACGGAGAACATCCGCATCAACTCGGTCTGCCCCGGCTACGTCGAAACCCGCATGACCACCACCAGCCGCAGCATCTTCGGCGAGCACCTCGTCAACTCCACCCCGCTCGGCCGCCTCGGCAGCCCGCCCGAGATCGCCGAACTCGTCGTCTGGCTCTGCTCCGACCGCGCCAGCTTCATCCACGGCGCCACCTACGCCGCAGATGGCGGCTGGACCGCCGCCTAGCACTCACGCAGGCTTGTGCTGTGTAGGGTGGGCTTCAGCCCACCATTCCGAAGCCGAACGTAAAAGGTGGGCTAAAAGCCCACCCTACGTCCGTTCAAAAACCTAAAACTGGTTCATCGTATTATGCGCCCCGCCGGCTTTCAGCGCCGCCGCACCCGCGAAATACTCCTTATGATCATCCCCGATATCCGACCCCGCCATGTTCTGGTGCCGCACGCACGCGACCCCCTGCCGGATCTCCTGCCGCTGCACGCCCTTCACGTAGCCGAGCATCCCCTCCGCGCCAAAATACTCCTTGGCCAGGTTGTCCGCCGCCAACGCCTCGGTGTGATAGGTCGGCAGCGTGATCAGGTGGTGGAAAATTCCAGCCCGCTTGGCCGCATCCGCCTGGAATGTCCGGATCCGCTGATCCGCCTCCGTCGCCAGCGCCGTGTCGTCATACTCGACGCTCATCAGCTTCGAGCGGTCATACCCCGACACGTCATTGCCGTTCTCGGTCCAGCTATCATAGACCTGCTGGCGGAAATTCAACGTCCAGTTAAACGACGGCGAGTTGTTGTACGCCAGCTTCGCATTCGGCACGACGGCCCTGATCCGGTCCATCATCGACGCGATCTGCTCCACATGCGGCTTCTCCGTCTCGATCCACAGCAGGTCGGCCCCGTTCTGCAGCGAGGTGATCCCGTCCAGCACGCATCGGTCAGCACCGGTCCCTGCCCGGAACTGATACAGATTGCTCGGCAGCCGCTTCGGCCGCAGCAGCTTGCCGCCCCGGTTGATCAGCACATCCCCATTGCCGACCGCGTCGACCGTCACCTCCTCGCAATCCAAGAACGAGTTATACTGGTCCCCCAGATCCCCCGGCGCATGGCTCACCGCGATCTGCTTCGTCAGCCCGGCCCCTAGCGAGTCCGTCCGGGTCACGATGATCCCGTCCTCGACCCCCAACTCCAGGAACGCATAGCGGATCGCCCGGATCTTCGCGATGAAGTCCTCGTGCGGTACCGTGACCTTGCCGTCCTGATGCCCGCACTGCTTCTCGTCCGATACCTGGTTCTCGATCTGCAGCGCGCATGCGCCCGCCTCGATCATCTTCTTGGCGAGCAGATACGTCGCCTCGGCATTGCCGAACCCGGCGTCGATGTCGGCGATGATCGGCACCACATGCGTCTCGTGGTTGTCGATCTGCGACTGCAACTCGGCCGCCTTGGCGTGATCCCCATTCGCCCGCGCCGCATCCACGGCCCGGAACAGATTGCCCAGCTCCCGAGCGTCAGCTTGACGCAGAAACGTGTAGATTTCGTTAATCAGCGCCGGCACCGACGTCTTCTCGTGCATCGACTGGTCCGGCAGCGGCCCGAACTCCGACCGCAATGCGGCGACCATCCAGCCCGATAGATAGATGTACCGCCGCTTCGTCGTCCCGAAATGCTTCTTCACCGCGATCATGTGCTGCTGCGCCACGAACCCGTGCCAGGCGCCAAGCGACTGCGTGTAATCCGCCGGGTTGGCATCGTACGCGGCCATATCCGCCCGCATGATGCCCGCCGTGTAGCGGGCGATATCGATCCCGGTCAGGAACCGGTTCTGCAGCCGCATCCGGCCGACCGCCTCCGGATTGATGGCGTTCCAAGTGCCTTTCTTGGCTTCGATCAGCGCCGAAACACGATCGACGGTCTGCTGGAACCCCGACTCGGTGCGCGGCAGGCTCGGCGCGCCGCCGCTGAAACCGTCAGGTGCGTAATTGATCTTGGACATAGGGTTCGTCTCAGCCTGCGTAGTGAAGGTCGTCATGCATGGTGCTGCTCGGAGTCCGCGACGCAGCAGGATTGGCCACAAGCGGATAGGCCCGGCGTCACGACTGCCACCATGGCGCTGGTCGTCAGCATGTCGACCGAAGATGAAAGCTTGATGCTGGACATCGGTATGGTCTCCAACCGTGATCTCCTTACGAAGCGCCACCAGAGACGAAATTGAAACGGCGAAAGCGGACATGCTGCGGTAAGGACGTGAAGCCTTTACTGGACCTCGATTGACAGCGGTAAAGCGTCGACAAGCCGACGGTTGAACCCGGCCCCGCACCGCCCGATATTCTCTCCCAGCAGGAGACCAGCGCATGACGGCCCTCTCGATTCTCGACCTCGCCCCCGTGCCCCAAGGCGCCTCGGCCGGAGACGCGCTCCGCCGCGCCCGCGACCTCGCCCGGCACGCCGAACAGCTCGGCTACAACCGCTACTGGATGGCCGAGCACCACAACATGATCGGCATCGCCAGCGCCGCCACCGCCGTCGCCCTCTGCTTCGTCGCCGAAGGCACCACGCGCATCCGCATCGGCGCCGGCGGCGTCATGCTGCCGAACCACTCCCCCCTCGTCATCGCCGAGCAATTCGGCACCCTCGAGGCCCTCTTCCCGGGCCGCATCGACCTCGGCCTCGGCCGCGCGCCCGGCACCGACGGCTACACGTGGCGCGCCATGCGCCGCGACCCCGGCAGCTCCGACCGCTTCCCCCAGGACGTCATGGAACTGCAAGCCCTCCTCGGCCCGGTTCAAGAGGGCCAGCACGTCAAGGCCGTGCCCGGCGTCGACAGCAACATTCCCCTCTGGATCCTCGGCTCCAGCACCTTCGGCGCCCAACTCGCCGCCGCCCTCGGCCTGCCCTATGCCTTCGCCTCGCACTTCGCCCCCGGCTCCCTCCTCTCGGCGCTCCGCCTCTATCGCGAGAACTTCCGCCCCTCCGCCCAACTCGCCCGCCCCTACGCCATGGTCGGCTGCAACGTCTTCGCCGCCGACACCGACGCCGAAGCCCGGCGCCTGTTCACCTCGCAGCAGCAGAGCTTCACCAATATGCTGCGCAACACCCGCGGCAAGCTGCTCCCCCCGATCGACGACATCGACTCCTACTGGGAGCCCCACGAGAAGGCCCAAGCCTCCTCCATGCTCGCCCGCTCCTTCGTGGGCAACGCCGACACGGTCGGCCGCGGCCTCGAGCGCTTCATCGCCGAGACCGGCGCCGACGAGCTGATGGTCTCGTCGGCCATCTTCGACCAATCCGCCCGCATCCACTCCTACGAGGTGCTCGCCTCCGCCGCCGCCGCCTTCGGGCTCAAACAAGCGGCATGAACGAAGCGGCCCCACCCGACCCCAGCAAGCTCACCCGCAACAAACAGCGCTGGGCCGCCGAGGGCCGCTTCATCACCGGCCGGATCGCCCGCGAGGGCACTGACCGCCTCCCACCGGGTCAGCATCTCGTCCGCGACTGGCCCGTCCTCGACCTCGGCGTCCAACCGACCATCGACCCGGCCCAATGGGAACTCCGCGTCTTCGGCCTCGTCGACGAGCAGGCGACATGGAACTGGCCCGGCTTCCTCGCCCTCCCGCAGCGCGAGACCGTCTCCGACATGCACTGCGTCACCACCTGGTCGCGCTACGACAACCGCTGGTCCGGCGTTGCCACACGCGACCTCCTCGCCCTCGTCGGCCCCAAGCCGGAGGCCCATTTCGTCGTCCTGCACGCCTACGACGGCTACACCACCAACCTTCCGCTCGAGGATTTCGCCGCCGCCGACGCCATGCTCGTCCATGCCTGGGACGGCAAACCCCTCACCCGCGAACACGGCGGCCCCGTCCGCCTGCTGGTCCCGCACTTATATCTATGGAAAAGCGCCAAGTGGCTGCACCGTATCGAGCTGATCGCCGCCGACAAGCCCGGCTACTGGGAACAACTCGGCTACCACGACCGCGGCGACCCATGGACCGAGCAGCGCTACGGCGACTGACGCCGCACGCCCAGCGCTACCGCCACGCCAACCAACACCAACCCCGCCACATCCAACGCCCCGATCTCCTCCCCCAGCAGCGGCACCGACAGCGCCCCCGCCACCCCCGGCACCAGCGCCGTGACCAGCGAGACCCGCTCCGGACCCAGCAGCATCAGCGCCCGCGTGAACAGCACCACCGACACCACCGTCACCATCAGCCCCTGCATGATCGCCTGGAACACGATCACCCCGATCGGCACCTGCGCCAGATGGCTCGGCAGCGCCACCGCCCAAACCGGCAGGTAGGCCAGCCCGGCCCAGATCCCCACCGTGCTGACCACCTGCCACGGCGTCAGCGCCCAGCGCCGCGCGATGATCGTGAACCCCGACCACGCCATCACGCCGACCAGAAACAACAAATCCCCGCGCCACGCGCCCGGCCGCGCCCCCTGCACATACGCCGCATAGCCCAGCAACCCTACCCCGAGCAGCAACACCGCCAGGCTCTGCAGCCGCGCCCGCGTCCACCGCTCGGCCCCGATCAGCGACAGCCCCAGCACCACGAAGAACGGCATCGTCCCCGACAGGATCACCGCCGCATGCGCCGCCGGGGCATAGGTGAACCCGACATACGACGTCAGCGGAAAGCACAGCCCGGCCACCACCGCCACCACCACGCAGCGCAGCCACGGCACCCCGCGACCCGGCCCCGCCACATACATCGCCGCCGCGATCGGCAGCGCCACCAGATACCGCAACGCCGCCAGATCCCACGGCGTCAGCCGCACCCCGGGCGCCAACGCCGCATACCGCCCGGACAGGCTGAACCCCGCCCACAGCAGCACGACCAGTCCCGCATAAAGATAGCCCACCCACATGGCCCGTGAGATCGGCGGGGGGCGAAGCTGCGCTTGCGACATACAAGAGCACCCTAGGCCAACCCCGTAGGACGGAACAGCGCAGGCGCATTCCGCCATTCTCCGACCTACTTGGCTGCTCTGCGCGGCGGAGATGGGGTAAACGCTAGCGCCGGGCCGTTCGGAACGGCACAGTCGTGTCATGAATTGGCAATCGGATCATTGCACGGCATGGCTCATGGAGGCCGGCCCGCGCGCGAAAGCCGCGGCCGCCCACCTCGCCATCTCCCCCGCCGCCCAGCGCAACGCCGCGCTTGCCGCCGCCGCGATCGCCCTGCGTGCCGCCGCGCCCGAGATCATCGCCGCCAACGAGCAAGACGTCGCCGCCTTCCAGGGCTCCTCAGCCTTCCGCGACCGCCTCCTCCTCACCCCGGACCGCCTCGAAGCCATGGCCG
>CAZZVQ010000101.1:0-19018 GCA_964657565.1 uncultured Acetobacteraceae bacterium | reverse complement strand
GCTAGCTGCACCGTGGGCCCCCGGGTCAAGCCCGGGGGTGACGATAAACGGGTCGGAGCGCGATGTGTGGGAGAGCGCTACCCACCCAAATAAGCCGCCACCACCCCCGCATCGTCCGCGACGACCGAGGCCGCGCCCGACAGCACCACCCGGCCAGTCTCGAGCACATACGCCTCGTCCGCGATCTCCAGCGCCGCCGAGGCGTTCTGCTCGACCAGCAAGATCGTCGTTCCCTCCCGCTTCAAGCTCGCCACGATGCCGAAGATCTCGTCGACGAACAACGGCGCCAACCCCATGCTCGGCTCGTCGAGCAGCAGCAGCCGCGGCGCCCCCATCAGCGCCCGCCCGATCGCCAGCATCTGCTGCTCGCCGCCCGATAGCGATCCGGCCAGTTGCTGCAGCCGTTCGGCCAATCGCGGAAACCGGGTCAACACCGCGTCCTGCCGCCGGGCGATCTCCGCCCGCTCCGGGACCAGATAGGCCCCGAGCGCCAAATTCTCCGCCACCGTCAGCTCGGCGAAACACTGCCGCCCCTCCGGCACCTGCAGCAGCCCAGCCGCCGCGATCCGATGCGCCTTCCACCCCGTGATATCCGCCCCGTCGAACCGTACCCGGCCCGACCGCGGCCGCAACAGCCCCGAGATCGTCCGCATGATCGTCGTCTTGCCGGCGCCGTTCGCCCCGATCAGCGCCACCACCTGACCCGGCGGCACCACCAGGCTCACGCCCCGCACCGCCTGGGTCCGCCCATAATTGACCACCAGATCGGTGAGTTCGAGCTGGCTCATCAGGCGCCTCTGATCCCCGCCCGCATGCCGCCCGCCGCGAGCCGGGCCGCCACCTTCGGCCCCAGATACGCTTCGATCACCGCAGGATCCTGCCGTGCCGCCTGCGCCGGGCCGTCGAAGATCAGCCGGCCGAAATTCAGCACCGTGACGGTGTCGCACAGGCCCATCACGAACCCCATGTCGTGCTCGACCAGCAGCACCGTCATCGATCCCTGCCGCAGCTGCTGGATCAAGGTCGAGAGCGCTTCCGTCTCCGCCGGGTTCATGCCTGCGGCCGGCTCGTCGAGCATCAATAGGGCCGGCTCCGGCGCGATCGCCCGCGCGATCTCCAGCCGCCGTTGATCGCCATACGACAACCCGCCGGCCCGGATGTCCGCCTTATCCCCCAACCCGACGACGTCCAGCGCCACCCGCGCCCGCTCGACCGCCCGCTTCTCCTCCGCCCGGAAACCTGGCGTGCGCAATAGCACCGCCCCGATCCCCGCCGACATCCGCGTCTGCAACCCGGTCAACACGTTCTCCAGCGCCGTCATCGCGCCAAAAACCCGGATGTTCTGGAACGTGCGTCCCATGCCCAACCCGGCCCGCTGCTCCGGCCGCAGCGCCGTCATCTCGACATCGCCCAGCCAAATCCGCCCCGCACTCGGCGCGACCAACCCCGAAATCAGGTTGAACAGCGTCGTCTTGCCCGCGCCATTCGGCCCGATCACCGCATGCAGCCCGCCCGGCGCGACCGACAGCGTCACCCCATCGACCGCCACCAACCCGGCAAACCGCCGCGTCAGCCCCTCGACCCGCAACAAGCCGGCGCTCATGCCGCGCGCCGCTTCATCCGCACCGCGAGCAACCCGTTCGGCAGGAACAGCACCGCCGCCACGATGATCAGCCCGTTCAACACCAGCCGGAAGTTGCTGACATCGCGCAACAACTCCGGCAGCAGCGTCAGCACCCAGGCCCCCAACACCGGCGCCACCGGGTTCCCGATCCCGCCCAGCAAGGCGAAGGACAGGATCGTCACCGCCGGCTCGAACCCGTACTCGTTCGGCCCGATGAAGCTGCTCACATGCGCCGACAAACAGCCGGCCACCCCCGCCAGCGCCGCCGACGCCACCAGCACCCCGAGCTTATATCGCGCGACCGGCACCCCCATCACCGCGGCGGCCGTCTCGTCCTCCCGGATCGCCTCCATCGCCCGCCCGATCCGGCTCCGCCCGATCAACCACAGCGCCAGCACCGCCACCGCGAGCAGCCCGTAGATCATCCACGTCTCCGCACGCTCCGGAATACCCGACAAGCCGAGCGCACCGCCGAAATAGCCGACGTTCAGGTAGACCGCCCGCAACACCTCCCCGAGCCCGATCGTCGCGATCGCCAAATACACGCCGGACAGCCGAAGCGTCGGCCCGCCCACCGCCAACGCGAACAACACCGGCACCACCACCGACAGCGGCAGCACCACCCCGAACGGCAACCCCAATTTCAGCGTCATCAGCGCCGAGGAATACGCCCCCAGCCCCATGAACGCCGCCTGCCCCAACGACAACTGCCCGGCCGCCAGCACAACATACATCGAGAGTGCTAACAGACCGTTGACGCCGAGCGCGTAAACCAGGTTCTGGTACGTCCACAGCAGGTCGTCCAGCCAGGGTGGCATCAGGCGCGCCTCACCACGGCGCGGCCGAACAGCCCGGACGGCCGCGTCCACAGCACGCCTACCAGGATCAGGAACGCCACCGCTTCCTTCAGGCTGGAATCGACATAGGCCGCCGTCATCACCTCGATGATCCCCAGCAGCAGCCCGGCCAGCAGCGCGCCGCGGATGTCGCCCAGCCCGCCGACGATGATCACCACGAACCCCCGCAGCATCATCGTCTCGCCCATATAGGGCTGGATCGCGTTGAAATTGAGCCCGATCAGCACCCCGCCGGCCCCGGCCAGCGCGCCGGACACGAACGACACGATCGCCGCGGCCCGCCCCGTATTGATGCCCATCAACTGCGCCGCGTCCGGCTTCTCCGCCATCGCCCGGATCGCCAGCCCCAACCGCGTCCCGCGCAGCAGCACCACCAATCCGATCACCAGCACCGCCGTCGCCCCCAGGATCAGCACCTGCGCCGCCGTAATCCGGATGTCGCCGACATGGAACGCGTCGCCGCTGATGATCCCGGGCGGCAGCCGCCGGATATCCGGGCCCAACCACGCCGTCAGCGCCGCATACAGCGCCAACACGCCCCCGAGCGTGACCATGAGCGACGAGAGTTCCGGCGCGCCGATCCGGCGCAAGCGGCTGAGCAAGAGCCAGTCGAGCACGACGGCGATCGCTCCGGCCGCCAGGGCGGCGGCCGGGAGCGCGAGCCAGATCGAGGCGCCGAGGCTCTTGGTCAGCCAGAGCGCGATCAGCGCGCCGGCCGAGAAGTAGAAGCCGTAGGTAAGATTGATCACCCGCAGCACGCCGAACATCAGCGTAAAGCCGAGGGCGAACAAAGCATAGGTAGCGCCGAGCAGGACGCCATTGACGAACTGCTGGGCGAACATGCGGCCGCGCTATACGGGCTTACGCCTCGACCGTCTAGATGAAGCGCATACAGCGCTTCCATGGAACGTCGCTCGCTCGGCGTGGACCGCCGGGTCAAGCCCGGCGGTGACGAGGTTGATCGCTGTTCTAGTCGGCCGCGAGCTTGTCCTGCGTCTTGGTCTCGAAATCCGACGCGTCGTGCCGCTCATGCAGTTGGGTCGCTTTGTCCCCGTTGATGCGGTTCACCATCCGGCCGCGCTGCACCGCCGGGCGCTGGTAGATCGTCTCCGCCCAGCGCTGCACGTTCTTGTATTCGTGCACCGCCAGGAACTCCGCCGCGTCGTAGACCCAGCCCTTCGCCAGCGCGCCATACCATGGCCACACCGCCATGTCGGCGATGGTGTACTCGTCGCCGGCCAGATAGGCGCTCTCGCCGAGGCGGCGGTCCAGCACGTCCATCTGCCGCTTCGCCTCCATGGCGAACCGGTTGATCGGGTACTCCATCTTGCTCGGCGCGTAGGCGTAGAAATGCCCGAACCCGCCGCCGAGATAGGGCGCGCTGCCCATCTGCCAGAACAACCACGACAGGCATTCCGCCCGCCCCGGGGCGTCGGTCGGGATGAACGCGCCGAACTTCTCCGCCAGATGCAGCAGGATCGCGCCGCTCTCGAAGACGCGGATCGGGGTCGGGCCGCTGCGGTCCATCAGCGCGGGGATCTTCGAGTTCGGGTTGATGGCGACGAAGCCGCTGCCGAACTGGTCGCCGTCACCGATCTTGATCAGCCAGGCGTCGTATTCGGCGCCGGTGTGCCCGAGCGCCAGCAGCTCCTCCAGCAAAATCGTGACCTTCTGGCCGTTCGGCGTCGCCAGCGAATAGAGCTGGAACGGGTGCTTGCCCACCGGCAGCTCCTGCTCCTTCGTGGCCCCGGCGATCGGCCGGTTGATGTTGGCGAACCGGCCGCCACTCTCGCGATCCCAGGTCCAGACCTTCGGCGGCACGTAGTCGGACGAATCACTCACGGTCATTTCCCCTATTTCGGCGCAACATCGAACTTGCCGCCCTGCATCACCAGCACGACGACGCCGGACGTGCTGCCGGGGTCGCGGTGGTCGGTGAAGGTGAACGGCCCCATCACGCCATCGTATTTCGTCGCCAGTAGCGCGGCCTGCAGCTTGTCGTTCTCCGCCCCGCCGGCGCGCTCGATGGCCGCGGCGACGATGTGCATCGTGTCGTAGGCCTGCGCGGCGAACTGGTCCGGTGGGCGGCTGTATTTGGCTTGGAAGGCGGCGACGAAGGCCTTGTTGGCCGGGTCGTCCTTGCCGATGAACCAGGGGCTGCCGACGATCAGGCCGTTGGCGGCGTCGCCGGCGATCTCGCCGAGCTTGGGCGAATTGCTGCCGTTGCCGCCGACGAACAGCGTGTCCTTGCCGAAGCCCAGTTGCCGCGCCTGCAGCAGCACGCCGGCCACCGGCTCGACCAGCGCCGAGATGCCGACCGCATCGGGCTTGAGCCCCTTGATCTTGGTCAACTGCGCGCTGAAATCGGCGTCCTTGCTGCCGAAGCTCTCGATCGTCAGGATGTTGAGCCCGGCCTTCTCGGCCGCCGCCTTCATCGTGTCGAAGCCCGACTTGCTGAACGCATCGTCGTTCGCGTACATCAGCGCGATCGTCTTGACCCCGCGGTTCTTGGCGTAGGCCAGCGTCACCGGGATGACGTCGCTCTCCGGCAGGCTGGTGCGGAACACCCAGGGCCCGATATCGGTGATCCCCACCGCCGTGGTCGAGGTGCCGACGATCGGGATCTTGCGCTCGTTGACCACCGGGCCCACGGCGAACATCTCGTTCGAGAGCGTCGGTCCGATGATCAGCGAGACCTTGTCCCGCCCGATCAGCTTGCGCGCCGCGTTGATCGCCTGGTCCTTGTTGCCGCCGCTGTCCTCGACCGTGAGATTGATGAAGCGGCCACCCAGGATGCCCTTCTTGTTGATCTCCTCCAGCGCGAGCTCGAGCCCGGACTTGATCGCGATCCCATACGCCGCGCTCGGCCCCGTCAGGATCTCGACCGCCCCCACCGCGAACGGCCCGCCCCCCTCCGCGAACGCATGCGGCGCTGCGGCCAGCAGGGCGGTGGTCAACAACAGGGTACGACGGTTCATTGCAGGCATTTCCTCCGGATGGGCCAGACGCTAGCGGAATCGCAGCACCTTCGCCAGGATCAGCCGGCCATCGCTCCTGGCCACTGATCACTGACGACTGGTAACTGACCATGACCCGCCTATGCGTCGCGACGTGGAACATCAATTCCCTGCGCCTGCGCCACCCTCTGCTCGACAAGATCCGCGACGCCCTCGACCCGGACATCATCTGTCTGCAGGAGACCAAGGTTCCCGACGACCTGTTCCCCGACGGCGTACCGGCGGATCTCGGCTACCCCTACGTCGTCCGCCGCGGCATGAAGGGCTACAACGGCGTCGCCATCCTCTCACGCCTCCCGTTGACGCCGCAGCTGGACCCGCCCGATTGGTGCGAGAAAGGCGATTGCCGACACATCGCGGCCACCGTCCAGACCCCCTCCGGCCCGCTCGACATCCATGATTTCTACGTGCCCGCCGGCGGCGACGTGCCGGACCCGGCGCAGAACCCCAAATTCGCCCACAAGCTCGCCTTCGTCGCCGAAGCCACCCACTGGTTCGCCGCCCGCCGACTGCCGCGCAGCATCCTCGTCGGCGACCTCAACATCGCCCCGCTCGAGCACGACGTCTGGAGCCACAAGCAACTCCTCACCGTCGTCAGCCACACCCCGATCGAGGTCGAGCGCCTCAACGCCTGGCGCCGCACCGGCTTCGCCGACGCCGTGCGCCACTTCGTCCCCGACGACCAGAAGCTCTACACCTGGTGGTCCTACCGTAACCAGGACTGGCGGCGCAGCAACCGTGGCCGCCGGTTGGACCACATCTGGGTGACCCCGGACCTCGTGCCGCGCCTGATCAAGCACGACATCCTCGTCGACGCGCGAGACTGGGAGCGCACCTCGGACCACGTCCCCGTCGCCGTGGAACTCGACGTGTGATCGACCCGGCCGTCGACGCGCTGCTGCCGCCGGCGATCTTTGCGCTCCTCGCTTTCGCCTTCGTCGTCTCCGGGCGGCGCCGGGCGGCGATCTATGCCCTGGTGGCGCTGGTGGTGTTCGCCGTCCAAGGCGTCCCCCAGGTGCTCGTCAGCTCGCTGCTCCTGTCGCCCGCTGCGCCGCCTAACCCGGCGCCTGGCGCGATCGTCGTCCTGGCCAGCGGGCTTCCCGAGCTGCTCGACACGTCGCGGACGACCCCCAGTATCGAGACCCTGAAACGCCTGCGCACCGCCGCCGCGCTCTCCCGCGCCACCGGCAAACCCATCCTGGTCAGCGGCGCCCGGAGCTCGGACGGCCTCGCCCCGGTCGGCACGCAGATGGCCCTGAGCCTCGCGGCCGATTTCGGCGTGCCCGCCACCTGGACCGAGACCCAGTCGGGCAATCTGTGGCAGAGCGCGGCCGCCACTGCCGCCATCCTGCGCGGGGCCGGTATCGGCGAGGTCTACCTCGTGGCGCAGCCCTGGGAATTGCGGCTCTCCGTGTCGGTGTTCCGCGCGGCCGGGCTGCTCGCCGTGCCGGCCGCGGTGCCGTATGGTGGGCCGCGGAGGCTCGACCTGACCTCCCTGGCGGTCGTCACCCCGGCCTGGCTCGACACCGCGCTGGTGGTGCGCGAATGGGCCGGCCTCGCCTGCCAGGCCGTTGCGTATTGCACCGCGTGGATGCGCGCTACACCGGGTCCCAACTGAAGACGTCCGCACTGCGGTCCAGCGGCACCATAGCGGCCCGCAGCGCCGGCGCGCCATGATCGGCGATGGTCTCCGGCGTCCAGCCCTCGCCGCGATGCACGCTCTTCAGCGGCCGGCTCTGGCCCATCAGCGCGATCTCGTTGTAGCGGGTGGCGAAGATCTGCCCCGTCACGTCCTTCGCCGCGTCCGAGGCCAGATACACCGCCATCGGCGCGTTCTTGTCCGGCGTCATCTGCTGCAGCTTGGCCACCCGCGCCTTCTGCTCCGGCGTCTCCGCCGGGATCGAGCTGGTCATCCGGCTCCAGGCGAACGGCGCGATGCAGTTGCTCCGCACCCCATAGCGCTGCATGTCCAGCGCGATCGACTTCGACAGCGCCGTGATCCCCAGCTTGGCGGCCGAGTAGTTCGCCTGCCCGAAATTGCCGATCAGCCCGGACGTGCTCGTCATGTGCACGTAGGCGCCCGAATTCTGCTCGCGGAAGTGCGGCGCGGCGGCCCGGCTGACGAAGAAGCTGCCGTTGAGGTGCACGTTGATGACGTCCAGCCAGTCGCCGGGCGACATCTTGTGGAAGATGACGTCGCGCAGGATGCCCGCATTGTTCACCACGATGTCGACCCGGCCGAACGCGTCCATCCCCGCCTGCACGATCCGCTGCGCCGACGCCCATTCGGCCACGCTGTCGCGGCTCGTCACCGCCCGCCCGCCGCGTTGCTCGATGATCTGCTTGGTCTGTTCGCCCGGGGTCTCCGAGGAGCCTTCGCCGGTCAGCGAGGCGCCGATGTCGTTGACCACCACCGCGGCCCCGGCCAGCGCCATGGCGATGGCGATCTCGCGCCCGATCCCGCCGCCCGCGCCGGTGACCACCGCGACCTTACCCTCGAGCATCATGGGCCTACGTCCCTCCGATTTGAACCGAGTGTAGCGACGCCGCAGCCGATCCGTCAGCCCCAAGGGGGGGACGTGCGAGCTATCGGAATCGTGAACCTTACACTCTGGATTAACCGGGATGGCCCGCACATATTTTCGTCTACGAGATTTGCCCCGCCGTTGCGATGTTCGGCGGACCCGAAACCAACCAGTAATTCCGGCTATCCACGGTGGAGCACGGAACTACCACGGCAGAGGAGACAAGCAGATGCGTAAGCTGATTATCTTGAGTCCGGCTCTGTTCTTGCTGGCGGCGTGTAGCAACTATGTGCCAGACCCGCCGCCGAAGGTGAGCTGGAGCTACGGCGCGGGAAACGGTGATAACGTCCCGTATCCTGGTCCGCCGCCGAAATACTCGTTCAGCTACGGCGCCGGCGCCGACGTTCCTGTCAGCAACGGCGCCACGCCGACGACGAGCTTCGGCTACGGCGCCGATGGGGTGAATGGGGACATGGTGCAAATGACCACGCCGACCCCGAACCAGCAGGTCGCCCAGCCGACCCCGGCGCCGAGCGCGAACCCCAACCACCACAGCTGATCCAGACGCACGCGCCCTCTCCGCAGGGAGAGGGCGCGGCTTCTAGTACGAGTGCCGGCCCGCCCGGGCAGGCTGCCGCTCAACTCTTACGCTGGTAGACGGCGGTCGCGGCCATGGCGACGAAGGCGGCCTGGATCGTGTAACTCATGGTGTCCTCCTTATTTGGGGGCGCTCGCGCCGATGGCGGCCACGGTGGCGGTCACGTCGACCGGTGCGGATTTGGCGAAGGTCAGGTGCAACGGCAGGGTCTGCCCCTTCTGCAACGGCGCCTTTAGACCGTCGAGCATGATGTGGTAGCCGCCCGGCTGCAGCGTGACCGGCTGACCCGGCGGCAGCACCAGGCCGGCGGAAACTTGCCGCATGCGCATCACGGCGCCGTCCATCGCCATGTCGTGCACGGTCGCGGTCTTGGCGGCCGGGGTGGTCACGCCGGTCAGGGTGTCGCCGGCCGGGCTGGCGAGGGTGAGGTAGACGGCGCCGGTCGAGGCGCCGCCGGGTGTCGCGCGGGACCAGGCGTTGGTGACCTGCACCGGTGGCGCGGGGGTTTGGGCATGGGCGGCGGCGAGCGGCGCGAGAAGGCCGAGGGCTAGGGCCGAGCGACGGCTCAGGCCAGGAAATTGGGCTGACATGGGGGTTCTCCAGACATGAAACGATGATCGCCGCCTGGGGAGCAGGCGGCGGCAGGCGCTCAAATGGAGACGATCGGTGGTCCCGTGGGTTGGGCGGTGGCGCGGAACCGGCTGCGTGCCCTGGTGGCGGGCGGCAGCGGTGCGCCGATGTCGATCGCGGCCGTTGCCGGCGACGGTGGCACGGGCGGCACGGTGGGCGTGGGGAGCGCGACCTGCGAGCCCAAATGGCAGGCGGGGCACAGCAGGCAATCCCGCTGGACGGGCTGAGCCGGCGTGCCCGGCGCGTCAATGTGGCAGATCGTTTGCAGGGCCAACTGGCCGGCCGGGTCGGCGGAGCGGAGCTGCAGCGCCATCGCCGGCGCGACCATTTGAGCAAACAGCAAAAGCATCGCCAGCAGCATGCAGGGCATGCCGTGGGCAACACGCAACAGCCGCAGCTTTCGCATCGGCAGGAGGTTAGACGCCTTCCTTTCCGGCAACAAGCGCGCCGGCCGGCCGCGCGCCATTCTTGGCTGGCGCGCCAGCCCCCCTATTTCTGAAGACCTTCTCACCTTAAAGACACGACGATTTACCCCAAAATGCGCTATGGCCGCGCAGTGAGCCGAGAGGATTGATGGACCAGCGGGGCGATTGGCGACTGACGGACGCCCTTGACTACGATCATGGTCGTGGCGACCCCTTTGCCGCCGCCGTCCGTGCGACGCGCATGCCGATGGTGATCACCAATCCGCGCCTGCCTGACAATCCCATCGTGTTCTGCAATGAAGCCTTCCAGGATCTGTCCGGCTATGGCCGCGAAGAGGTCGTCGGCCGCAACTGCCGCTTCCTCCAGGGACCCGACACCGACCCCGAGGTGATCGGCCGCATCCGTGCCGCGGTCGGCCACGGTACCGACATCGCCATCGATGTCCTCAACTACCGCAAGAACGGCAGCACGTTCTGGAACGCGCTCTATCTCAGCCCGGTCCGCGACGATGCCGGCGAGATCCGCTACTTCTTCGCCTCCCAACTCGATGTCACCACCCGGGTCACGGGCGAACGCAGCGCGATCGCCCGGCGGCAGGAGGTGGAACGCGAGATCGCCGAGCGCACCGCCGACCTCGAACGCGCCCTGGAGGCGAAGACCCTGCTGCTCCAGGAGCTCGACCATCGGGTCAAGAACAACCTGGCGATGGTCGGCTCGCTCATCCGCCTGCAGGCCCGCGTCTCGGTGGACCGGATCGTCGCCGCCCGGCTCGAGGAAATGCTGCAGCGCGTCGACGCGCTCGGCTCCGTTCACCGCCGCCTGTATCAGACGGCGGAACTCACCAGTTTCGACGCCGGCGCCTTCCTGCACAGCCTCGCCACCGAGCTCATCTCCGCCTCCGGCCTCACGAATGTCACTCTGGAGGCCGACATCCAGCCCATCGAGGTCGCGCCCCGCGACGCCTCCGCCCTCGGCCTCGTGCTGAACGAAATCCTCACCAACGCGGTCAAGCACGCTTTCAGCGCCGACCGGCCCGGAGTCCTCATGCTGCGCACCCGCACCGAAGCCGGCGCCGCCATGATCGAGATCGCCGATGACGGCCCCGGCGTCGCCGCCGCCGCGCCCAAGGGCCTCGGCCGTACTCTTATAGAGCGGCTCTCCCGCCAGCTCCGCATCCAGGCCATTTGGACCGATCTTGCCCCCGGCACCCGCGTCAGCCTCTCCTTCCCCCTGGATCACACCGCATGACCCGGCCGATCGCCCCTCTCGGCGTCCTCATCGTCGAGGATGAAGCGCTGCTCGCCATGGACCTCGAAGCCATGGTCCAAGACACCGGGCACAGCGTGGTGGCCGAAGCGGCGTCCCTGCCCGATGTCGCCGGTCTGGGCGACAGCCTCGACCCGGCCATCGCGTTCGTCGACGTGCAACTCGCCAAGGGAACCAGCGGGCTCGAGGTCGCACGCCTCATCGGCCGGCGCTGGCCCAGCACGATCATCGTCTTCGTCACCGCCAACCCGCTCAAGATCCCGCCCGACTTCGCCGGCGCGCACGGGGTCATCGCCAAGCCGTTCTCGCGCACCGGGCTGATCTCGGCGATGCATTACATCGCCGAGAGCGTGATCGATCCGCCGCCGGTCTCCGCCCCGCCGGCGAGTTTCGTCGCCTCCAACGCGTTCGCGTCGGCCTGGGCGACCCACCCGGCCCGATGACCGAACACAACCCTCCGTCCGACCCGTCCCGGCCCGAGATCCTCGCTGCCATCGAACGCTTCGCCGCCACGCTGTCGCCGAGCGATCCTTTTTACGTCGGCGTGTCCGAAACGAGCCTCCCTGTCGCGATCAGCGATCCGAACCTGCCCGACAACCCGATCATCTACGTCAACGCCGCGTTCGAGAGCCTGACCGGTTACCCCGCGGCCGACGTGTTGGGTCGCAACTGCCGGTTCCTGCAGGGGCCCAAGACCGACAACGACGACATTGCCCGGCTCCGCGCCGCCATTGCCGGACGTAGCCGCCTCGCCGTGGACCTGCTCAACTACCGCCGTGACGGCTCGCCGTTCTGGAACCGGCTCAGGGTCGCCCCGGTGCTCGGGCCGGAAGGCGAGCTGCGGTATTTCTTCGCCTCGCAGCTCGACGTCACCATCGAACGCGACCGGGTCGCCGAACTCGAGGCGGAACACCGCGGCCTGCTGGTCGAGAACCAGCGCGTCCGCCGCGAGATGCTCGATGCGCAATCCCGGCTCGACCTCGCGCTGCTGGCCGGCCAGCTCGGCACCTGGAATTTCGATCCCGTCGCCGGGCAGCTCGACGTCTCTGCCGGGTTCAAGCGCATCTTCGGCGTGCCGCATGCGGACCCGCTCACCTACGACGATTTCCTGGTCAGCGTGCACGCCGACGACCGGCCCCGCGTCATCCAGGCGGTCGCCGAGACAGTCGAGATCGGCACGCCGTATGAGATCGAATACCGCATCGTCACGAAGGCCGGCGAGCGCCGCTGGATCGCCGCGCACGGCGCCCGGCTGACCCGGCGCGATGGCAGCCCGCTGTCGATGGCCGGCTTCGTCACCGACATCAGCGCCCGCAAGGACGCCGAGGAACACCGCGCGCTGCTCGCCGACGAACTCACGCACCGGGTCAAGAACACGCTCGCCACGGTCAGCGCCGTGGTCAACCAGAGCTTGCGCACCGCGACGTCGCTCACCGAGGCGCGGGACGCCATCAGCGGGCGCATCGCCAGCCTAGCCACCGCGCACGACCTGCTGCTCCGTGACGAGACGGCCGGGGCCCCGATCGGGGACATCGTCCAAGGTGCCCTGCGCACCTTCGACGACGGCACCGGCGCGCTGTTCACCGTCGATGGTCCCGACCTTCGGCTCCAGCCCGGCGTGACCCTCGCGCTCTCCATGGCCCTGCACGAGCTGGCGACCAACGCCGCCAAATATGGCGCGCTCAGCATGCCCGGTGGTCACATCGCCGTTCGCTGGACCGTCGACGACGCCGAGGACGGCCACCGCGACTTCACCTTCCTGTGGCAGGAATCCGGCGGCCCTCCGGTCGTGCGTCCGACCCGGGTCGGCTTCGGCTCGCGCATGATCGACCGGCTGATGGCCAAGCACATGCGCGGCGAGGCCCAGACGCATTACCTCCCGGACGGCGTCCAGTTCCGCCTCGCCGCCAAGCTGTAGTCACCGGCGGTCCAGCAGTTCGGGGCGGTACTCGAAGTGCATGGTGTCCTCATGCGCCCAGCGGCCGCCCCAGATGAAGCCGTGGCGCTCGAAGACGGCGACGATCTCGGGCGGGATCCGGTTTCGGTAGGGCAAGCTGCCGGCCCGCATCCAGCGCCAGTAATCCGAATAGGCCGTGTTGATGTCGATCGCTGCGCCCCAGGAATGCATGCTGGTCTGCGCGGTGCCGGCCACGGCCCGGCAGTTATAGGTGCCGCCGATGGGATAGAGGTATTTCTTGTCCTCGGGCGGCAGCGCGTCCAGCTCTTGGGAGATGGCGCTCAGCGCGCGATCGACACCGTTCACCGAGGTGATCGACACCATGTGCCCCCAGGTCTGCGGCAGCCACACGACCCGGACGAGTTGCGGCGCGACCTGCCCGGCCCGGCAGTCGCCGTACATCTTGTTGAAGAACGCCTCGTTGCGGGCGCGGCCGGGATCGTCGGGGGGCGGCAGCAGCGGCGCGCCGGCCGGGTAATGTGCCGCGAGCTGGTCGGCGAGGGATGCGTGCAGGAGGATATCGTCCTCGCTGCGGCCGGACTGGAGTTGACCGAGCGGCATGCGGGTGCCGTCGCGCCAGATCAGGTTGGTGCCGTCGACGCCGCTCAGGGCTTCGGGATAGGCGCGCACGAGATCTTCAGGTGTGGCCGCGACGCTGGGGGTGCTGGCAATCAGCAAGGAGAGTAGCCGCAACAGTCTCATTCGCGTCGGCTCCTATCGACGTGGCAGAGTGGGGTCATGATCGCACGACGACGAGCCTTGATTGCGCTGCCGGCTTTGCTCGCCGCCAGGGCGGGCCCGGTTCGGGCCGACACGAGCTGGGCGGCATTCCTGGCCGATGTGCGAGCGGAGGCGATCGCCGGCGGGGTGGCGGCAGCGACGGCGGATCGTGCGTTCGCCGGGTTGCGGCCGAACGCGAAGGTGCTGGAGTTGGACAGCTATGCGCCGGAGCGGACGCAGAGCTGGGAGCGGTATCGCGCGACGCGGGTCTCGGACGCGCGGGTCGCTGCCGGTCGCCAGGCGTTCCAGGTCAATCGCGACGCGCTGACGGTGATCGGCCGGCGCTACGGGGTCGACCCGGCGGTCGTCGTCTCGATTTGGGGACTGGAGACGAATTATGGCGGCTACACCGGCGGGTTCTCGGTCATCGAGGCGCTGGCGACGCTGGCCGCGGATGGGCGGCGGGACGGTTATTTCCGGCGCGAGCTGATCAACGCCCTGCGCATCCTGGACGCCGGCGACGTCACGCTGCCGCGCATGACCGGAAGCTACGCCGGCGCCATGGGGCAGCCGCAATTCATGCCGAGCTCCTATTTCGAGTACGCCGTCAGCTTCGATGGGTCGCCGCGGCGCGACATCTGGGACAACCGCAACGACGCCCTGGCCTCGATCGCGAACTACCTGGCCCGGTCCGGCTGGCGACCCGGCGAGCCCTGGGGGCAGCTGGTCCTGGTTCCTGAGGGGGTCGTCATCGGCCCGGAGAGCCGCGACGACCGCCGCCCCGTGTCGGATTGGACCCGGCTTGGCGTTACCCGGCCCGGCGGCGACGCGCTGCCGTCGCCGGGGATGGCCGCCGCGCTGATACGGCCGGATGGGGCGGGCGGCGAGGCCTATATCGTCTTCGCCAATTTCGGCGTGATCCGCCTGTACAACCATTCCGACCTCTACGCGCTTTCGGTCGGGCTTCTGGCGGACAAGGTGGCTAACCGGTGATCCGGTCCAACTCGGCGACGTCGTTGGCGCTGAGCGGGCTGGCTTGCACGTTCTGCTCGATCTGCTCCGGCTTGGTGGCGCCGGCGATCACGCTGGCGACCGGGTCACGGGCGAGGAGCCAGCCGATGGCCATATGCAACGGCGACTGGCCGCGCGCCTCGGCGAAGTCGATGACCTTCTCCGACTTGGCCCAGTTCTGCTCCGTCAGGTAGCGGTCGGCCAGGCGCTGCGTCTTGGTCAGCCGCGCCTCCTCCGGCATCGGCATGTTGCGGCGGTATTTGCCGGTGAGCAGGCCGCTGGCGAGCGGGAAATACGGCAACAAGCCAAGCCCGTAAGAGCGCATGGCGGGCATCAGGTCCGGCTCGGCATCGCGCACGAGCAGGGAATACTCGTCCTGGCAGGAGACGAAGCCGGACAAATTGAGCGTCTTGGCGGTCCATTGCGCCTCGACCACCTGCCAGGCCGGCAGGTTGGAGCAGCCGTAGTAGCGGATCTTGCCGGCCCGCGAGAGGTCTTCGAGGGCGCGCAGGGTCTCCTCGATCGGCGTGCGCGGATCGGCGCGGTGGAGCTGGTAGAGGTCGATCCAATCGGTCTTCAGCCGGCGCAGGCTGGCCTCGACGGCGGCGAACACGTAGCGGCGGGAGCCGCCCTCGCTCTGGCCGCTATCGTCCATCGGCATGCCGAACTTGCTGGCCAGCACGATCCGCTTGCGCGCGTCGCCGAGGATCTCGCCCATGCAGGTCTCCGACCCGCCGCGCTCGCCATAGACGTCGGCGGTGTCGAACAGCGTGATGCCGACGTCGAGCGCCTTGTGGATGACGGCGCGGCTGGCCTCGAGGTCGATGCGGCCGCCGAAATTGTTGCAGCCGAGGCCGACCGCGGAGACGCGGAGCCCGGAGCGGCCCAGATTGCGATGTTCCAAGTATCTATCCTTTGGCCATGTCGCCGAGCTTGATCTGCGTCAGCATCGAGAGTTCGTCATACAGCGTCCAGTCCTCGACCACCTTGCCGTCGACGATGTGCAGATGGGTGATGCCGAGCACGAAGATGCGATGCCCGGTCGGCTTGCCGAGCAGCGCCCAGCCCAGGTGATGGCCCTCCATCGTCCAGCGGATGGCGACCTTCTCGCCGCCCTCCTCGCACGGGACGGAGCAAATGTGCTGCACGGTGTAGGCGCAATCCGGGATCGAGCCGACCAGCGCCATGGTCTGGTGCAGCACGCCGGCGCGGCCGTAGATCTCCTTCATCAGCGGGCCGTGCCACTGCACCTGCGGCGCGTAGGTCTCCTTGATGCGACCGAACATGCGCTTGTTGTAGATCTCGTGCAGATCGCGGAGCACCTGCGCCTCGGTCTCGGTATGCGCGAGCGACAGGTCGGGCTCGGCATCCGGTGGCGCCTGGCCGGGGAGCCGCCCGACCTCGCCGATGTCGAGCAGGGGCTGGCCGGCGGCCATCAGCTCGGCGGCGCGGGCCTGGGCGATCGGGTGTGGGTCCAGGCCGAGTTGCCGGATCAGGCCCATGCTGTCGCTGACGATCCACTCGCGGTAGATGCGGTTCTCGAGGATCATGCAGTCGGCCACGGTGCGGGTCGTGAACGGGCGCCGGGTCGGCGGGCCGTAGGGGCCATCCTGCGTGTGGCGGCCGGAGCCGGTGACGTAGTGCGAGGTGTAGAACCCGTCCACATCATCGCCGCGCCAGATCACGTGCGTCGCCATGCCGCGGCGCTCGGGGAAGGTGACGAGACGCTGGATGGTGTCGCGGACGATGTCTTCGCGATTGTAGATCGTGCCGAGCGGGTAATAGACCACCGCGTTGTGCGTGTAGTGGCTGTAGATCAGGCCGATGTCGCGCTCGTCCCAGATGCGGTGGGTGCAGCGGACGATGTAGTCGACGATGTCGGTATAGACCGGGTCGAACCCGTGCATGCCGTGGGCGCGGGTGCGGCCGGTGGGCACGAGATCGGTGTAGTCGCGGCGCTCGACCTGCAGGACGGGTCCAGGCTCTTTCACTTTCTGCGGCTCGGCCATGGTCACATCCTCTTGGACTCGGGAAAGCATTTGAGCGCGATCGGTTCTCGCCGTATAGAGGTTCCGCATCCGAATGCGGCCTGAAACATCGGAGGAAACCGTGGCACAGACATTGACAGCCGACGCAGCCCGTCAGCGGCACATCAAGCGGTCCGACATGGTGGCCTGCAAGGTGGCCTTCATCGACTGCAAGATGCCCGGCTCGGAGAACAAGGAGAACTACTCCCTGGTCGGCGCCGGCGTGACGCAGTCGAGCGACCAGGTGGTCAACATCACCGAAGCGCACGGTTTCAGCCTCGGCGTGGCCGCCATGCCGCCCGGCACGGTCAACAACCTGCATATCCATTTCACCGCCGAAGTATTCATGATCCAGCGCGGCACCTGGACGTTCCGCTGGGGGGCGAACGGCCAGGACGGCACCATCGAGGGCAAGCCCGGCGACGTCGTCTCCGTGCCGACCTGGATCTTCCGCGGCTTCACCAACACCGGGGCCGAGGATGGCTGGATCTTCACCGCGCTCGGCGGCGACGATACCGGCGGGATCATCTGGCACCCGTCGATCCTCGAGACGGCGGCGCAGTACGGCTTGTACCTGACCCGGCAGAACATGCTGGTCGACATCGATCCCGGCGCGGACGCGCAGATGCCGGCGCTCAGCGAGGAGCAGATCGCGCTGTTGCCGAAATACTCGGTGGCCGAGATGGTGGGCCGCGTGGTGCCGGCGGAAGCGCGGGATTGGTCGGGGCGGGCGCTGCTGGATGCGGTGCTGCCGGGTCACGCCAGCGAGTTGGCGCCGGTGATCGGGCACGGGATCACGGAAGATCGCGCGCATGCCGCGCCGATCGGCAACCCGCATGGCTTCTCGATCGAGTGGCTGCGGCTGCAGCCCGGCAATCGCGTCGGGCGGCATCTGCTGGCCGAGAAGCAGGTTATCATCGTGTTCAAGGGCGCGCTGCGGATCGAGCTGAACGAGGGCGACGTGGTGGTCGAGGTCGGCGCCGGCGAGTGCTTCTCCGCCCCGCCCGGCACCTGGCGCAGTCTGATCGCCGCGGGCGACGTGCCGATGGAGGCCACGCTGATCACCAGCGGCGACGCGCGCAAGCGGATCACCTGGGCGCCGGAGATCGTCCGCGAGGCGCTGGCGCTCGGGGTCGGGCTGGACCATGACGGCCATGTCGCCCCGCTGGCGCTGCTGCCGCCCCCGACCCTGGCCGCGGTGACGGCGCTGATGGCGGGCGCCTAGGAGGGAGAGGTGACGATGCGGCGGTGCCCAGTGTCAGCGGCGGAAGCTGTTCCGGCTACCGCGCCCAGCGCAACACCAACGGGTCCGTGCGGCGGGCGATCTCGAGGAGTTCGTCCCGCGTGGCCGGGTGCAGCGGCAAGACCGGGTGGCGGGTGGCGCCGGATCTGATCACGCCGCCCGCCTCCATCAGCACCTTCGCGGCGATCAGGCCGCATTGGCGGTTCTCGAAATTGATCAGCGGCAGCCACTTGGCATAGGCCGCCGCGGCGGCCTCACGGTCGCCGGCGCGGTGCGCGTCCAGGATCGGGCGGAAGCCGTCGGGATAGCCGGCGCCGGTCATCGCGCCGGTCGCGCCGGCGTTGAGGTCGGCCATCAGCGTGATGCCTTCCTCGCCGTCCCACGGGCCGATAATCGAGGCGCCACCGAGCTCGATCAGCGCCCGCAGCTTGTTGGCCGCCTGCGGCACCTCGATCTTGAAGTAGCTGACGTGCTCGATCTCGCTCGCCATGCGGGCGAGGAAGGCGGCCGAGAGCGCGGTGCCTGAAACGGGCGCGTCCTGGATCATGATCGGGATGTCGATCGCGTCCGAGACGCGGCGGAAGAATTCGAAGATGCCGGGCTCCGGGACGCGGATCGTGGCGCCGTGATACGGCGGCATGATCATCACCATCGCCGCCCCAACCTCCTGCGCGCGCTTGCTGCGGCGGGCGCATTCGGCGGTGGCGAAATGCGTCGTCGTCACGATCACCGGCACCCGGCCCGCGACATGCTCGAGGGCGCACAGCATGACCCGGTCGCGTTCGGCGTCGGTCAGCACGAATTGCTCGGACCAGTTGGCGAGGATGCAGATGCCTTCCGATCCGGCATCGATCATGAAATCGAGGCAGCGCTTCTGGCCCTCGAGGTCGAGTTCGCCGGATGCGTCGAACACGGTGGGGGCGACGGGGAAGACGCCGCGATAGGCTGGTGGGGTCATCGTGGAACTCTCAGCGTCTGATTCTTTCAACGATTGTCGCGGCAGACGCGTTCATTGGCCTGCGACACGTGGTCGAGATACAGCTTCACATCGCCGCAATCCAGCTAGGGAGCGGTTTCTTGGTCAAATGAGGGTCAGACGGGCTCGCGATCCCTTGGC
>CAZZVQ010000100.1:0-19211 GCA_964657565.1 uncultured Acetobacteraceae bacterium | reverse complement strand
CACACTGACGGAGTCACCCGGTTCCGGCGCGAAGCGGGGGGGCGCCCGCGGCGCGACGAGGGCGCCCCGCCCTTGCGCACGCGCCACCAGGCGGGCGGCGAAATCGCTCACGCGCCAATCCGGTCCAGATAGCGGCGGCGCCGGGTGGCCGGCAGCGCCAGGATATCGGCCTCGCTCCAATGGTAGGCGGTCGCCAGCGCATGCACGTCGTCGGCCAGCGCGTCGGCCCGGCGCACCAGCGACTGCCACAGGAACACGGCAGGATCGAGCATCGCCTCGGTCGTCTCGCCACAGGCACCGCACGCCACCGCCACGATGACGTCGGCCTGCGGCGCCGCATCCTCCATCGCCGCCGCCACCGCCTCGAGCGCCTCGTCCGTCATCTCCGCCGGGCCCGAGACGATACACCGTGCGAGCAGCGTGCGGCGCGCGGCCGCTTCATCGTCCGGCAGGTCGAGCAGATCGGCGGCGCACGGCAGCCGGAACGCGACGCCGCCAGCCTCGCGGACCGCGTCGCCCCGGCTCGGCGGCTGGCGCAACGCCGCCATCGCCAGCTCCAGATCGGCCCGCGTGCCGCACACGGCACAGCATACCCGGGCCGGCAGGATGTCCCCATATCGCGCCTGGCAGAGATCGAGCAGCCGCGCATGGAAGCTGCCGACATCCAGCGCCGCCGCCTCGCCCGGCTCGATCGCCGCGCAGGCCGCCAGGATCGAGATCGCCCGCGAGGCCGGCGGGGCGTCTCTCACCGCATCGCACAGATCGAGCAGGTCGCGGCCGGCGGGAAGCATGGTGGTTCAGCGCAGCCCTAGGCGGAGAAGGCGAAACTGGGTTCGGTCGGCCGTTGCAAGCTGACGTCGCGCTGCCAGCCCTCGTTCTCCAGCTTCAGGGTCTGGATGGCGATGGCGTTCGCATTGGCGTCCAGATCCGGCATCGCATGGTATTCCGACACCCAGCAGCGATAGACGAAATACCGCTGCACCGGCTGCCCGGCGTCGTTGTACAGCTCGATCGTCACCGTCTTGCGGAAATTGGCCAGGTAGCTCTCGCTGCCGAGCGCATGGCCGTACGACCAGACCGCGTTGGCCCATTGCTCGAACCCGGTATTGGTGGTGATACCGCGCTCGAGCGTGATGGCGTCGAACTCGGTGCGGCCCGGGCTCTTGCGGCTGGTCGACATGGCGCCGCCGTCACGGTGCGACACTACCTGCGTGGTCCGCTTGAGCATGCTGACCTTGCTCACCGCGGCGACGGGCTGCTTGTCCCACAACACGAGGAACTTGAAGTTCTTATAGGGGTCGAGCGGAACGGTAACGGCGGGAACGGTCGGCATCGGCTCTCTCCTGCCAGGCTTCTAGCTGCTTTGTCCGGCAAGCTGCTCGATCTGCAGCACGACGAATTCCGCCGGCTTGAGCGGCGCGAAACCCACCAGGATGTTGACGATGCCGCGGTCGATGTCGCCCTGCGTGGTGGTGGTGGCGTCGCACTTCACCAGATACGCTTGGCTCGGCGTACCGCCCTGGAACGCGCCCGAGCGGAACAACTCGCTCATGAAATCATCCACGCTGGAGCGGATCTGCGCCCACAGCGTCTCGTCGTTCGGCTCGAACACCGCCCAGCGCAGGCCCTCGTAGAGCGACTGCTCGATATACAGCGCGGTCCGGCGCACCGGGACGTATTTCCACGGGCTGGCCAGCGCGTCGGCCCCGTTGAGCGTGCGCGCGCCCCACACCAGCGTGCCGAACAGCGGAAACGTGCGGATCGCGTTGACGCCGAGCGGGTTGAGCAGTCCCTGTTCGCCGTCGGTGATGTTCACCGCCACGCTCGCCCCGGCGACCGTCGCATTCACCCCGGCCGGCGCCTTCCACACGCCGCGCGACGCGTCGGTGGCCGCATAGATGCCCGCCACCGTGCCGCTGGCGCCGACGGTGATGGACCGCCCGCCATTGGCCAGGTCCGGCATCACCAGATTCGGGAAATACACCGCCGCATTCGCGCTGGCCACGTCGGCGGCGAGGAAAGTGGACATCATCGTCGGCTCGTCCACCGCCCCCGGCGGCGAATCGAGGATGAGGAAGGCGCGCCTGGCGGCACAGAACGCCGCCAGCGTGGAGGCTGCGGCCGCGTAATCCGACGCGCTGAACGTCGCGATGAGCGGCACGCAGAGCAGATTGAAGATGGACGGTGCGATGCGGTCGAGCGCGTAGATTCCGGTCGTGGCGAGATCGCCCGAGAGCGACGTGAGCGTGGGCGCGCTCGTCTCGGTCCCGCCGGTCAGCGAAACCCACAACCCGGCGACACCCTTCACCTTGTCCGGCGTCACCAGGTCCGGCGGCCCGGTCGGCGACATCTCGTCGTCGACCAACTGCACCAGCCGCGAGCCCGCGTTCACCACGCTGGGCGCGTAGTTCGGATCGGACGGGTTCATCGACAGGCTGGTATAGGACTCGCTGGCGACGACGTTGCTGCCGCTGGCCCCGAGCAGCTGCACGAGCAAGTTGAACCGCGTCGCGTCGCTGGCGACGACGGTCGGCACGACCTGCAGCGCGTTGGTGGCCCAGCCGCCGGGGCTGGACGCATTCACCGTGAGCACGGCGGTCCCGCCCGTCCCGCCCTTCTTGAGGATGACGCTGGCCGTGGTCGGCGCCGTCGCGCCGGAGATGCGCACGACCCAGGCGGTGGTGCCGCCGTTGAGGAAGAATTGCTGGATGCCGTAGCTGGCGGCGCTGTTGGAGGCCAGACCCCCGAACACATTCTGGAACGCGGCAAAGCTGGTGACCTGCACGGCGGCGTTCAGCGGCCCGCGCGCGAAACGATCGACGAACGCTGCGACCGATGTGCTGACGCCGCTGATGGTATGCACGCTGCTGGGCAGTTCCTGGACATATACGCCAGGGTAGGTAAAAGCGTCGGGCATCTTTTATCCCCTCCAGCGGGCTTGAGGCGGCCAGCGGCGGCACCCCAGACCCAGCGATCTGAAGGGTCATGTTCGTCCAGACGTTTCCATAACGCAAGCGCTATAATGCGTTAAAAGAAATGAATTGCCGTGCGCTTCCATATTGAGGTCCCACCCTTGTCGTCGCGTCCCGCGCGGCGTTTATTCGGCGGGCCGGAGATTGGGATGACGACATGGTCGAGATCGTGAAGCTGGGACTGGCCGCCGCCTGCGCGCTGCTACCGCTGCAGGCCGGGGCACAGACACCGGCCAACATGGCCGTCCTCAAGGGATTGGCGCCCGTCGCCGCGCTCTCGGCGACGTTCGAAGGCCGGGCCGCGCTGTCGGCCAACCTGACGGTGACCGGCGGCATCCAGACCGGCACCATCCGCCAGCCGACGCTGCTCCCCTTCGCCGACCAGCAGCAGCAATCCCTGCGCGATGCCTTCATCACCGACGGCAACCTCGCCCAGCTCGCCGACGGGCTCGGCACGACGCTCGGCGCCGCCTACCTGGCGCGCGCCCACTATACCGACCGCGAGCACTACACGAGCGTCTCCGCCGCCACCGCCGGCCTCATCGCCTACAGCAACGCGACCACGTCGGCCGACTCCAACGCCGGCAAGTATTTCTTCGCCAACGCGACGACGAACGGAAAGACCCCCGTCTCCGCCGAGGCAGCCGACATCCTCAAGGCCAACGGCGGCACCGCCGACATCTTCGGCCGCAGCTACGGCCGCCCCGCCGGCAGCCCGGGCGCCGACACCTTCGGCAACTCGCGCCCGTTCCAAACCGAACCCACCGTGCTGACCATCACCGGGCCCGACTACTTCAACGTCCCCGCCGACAACATCGTCTACAACCGCGGGCCGATCATGAACCTGGTCGATAGCCCGTCCTACCCGAGCGGGCACACCACCTACGGCTACATGGGGTCCATCGTCCTCGCCGTGCTGGTCCCGCAACGCTACCAGCAGATGATCGCGCGCGGCGCCGAATACGGCAACGACCGCATCCTGTTGGGCGCCCATTACGCGATGGATGTCCTGGGCGGGCGCACGCTGGCCATGCATGACCTGGCCCACCTGCTCGCCAACGACCCGGTCTATCTCGGCCGCCCCCTGCGCACCGCCGTCGTGCCGTCCGCGGCGGCCCCGCCGCCGGCGGCGCTCACCGACTACCGCGCCGCCCTCACCGCCGCGCGGGCCGAGCTGGCCACCGCCCTGCAAGCCGGCTGCGGCAACAAGGTCGAAGTCTGCGCGCGCGAGGACATCGGCCGCTTCAGCGACCAGGCCGCCACCGACGCGTTCTACGCCGTCACCCAGACCTACGGCCTTCCGGTCGTGCATCCGGAGATGGCCGGCAAGACCGAGGATGTCGGCCAACTCGCGCCCGAGGCCGGCTACCTGCTGACCGTCGCCTTCCCCCATCTCTCGCTCGACCAAGCCAACCAAATCCTGACCGAAACCGAGGGACCCGGTGGCGGCTTCCTCGACGACGGCTCCGCCTTCGGCGTCTACTCGCGCATCAACCTCTACGCCGCCGCCGGCCGCGCGGCAGCAACTGCGCCCCACTGACGCGCCGTCAGCTTTGGTCGCAATCCGGTTAGCATTCCCAGGCTCGGACGCCCATACTCACTGCCTGGCATAGCGAGGCCGACATGGCGGATGTTCTCCCCAATCTCCTTCTGACGCGCACCCCGGGCCACAGCCTGCAGGCGCCCTTCTACGTGGACGAGGCGGTGCACAAGGCCGACCTCGACCTCATCTTCGGCCGCCACTGGATCTTCGTCGGACAGGAACCCGACGTCCCGGAGCCCGGCGACGTCATGGCGTTCAGGATCGGCGACGCGCCGGTGCTGATCCTGCGCGACGATGACGACGTCGTCCGCGCCTTCCACAACGTCTGCCGCCACCGTGGCGCGCAATTGGTGCCGGACGGCAAGGGACAGGTCGGCAACCTCGTTTGCCGCTACCACACCTGGACCTACGGACTGGACGGCAGCCTGCTGTTCGCCGACCACATGGGCGCGGAGTTCGACCCGTCCTGCCGCGGGCTGAAGCCCATCGCGCTGCGCTCGGTGGCCGGGCTGCTGTTCATCTGCCTGGCCGACCGGCCGCCCACCGACATCGACGACCTCGCCGCCACGATGGAGCCCTATCTGCGGCCGCACGGCATCGCCGACGCCAAGATCGCCCTGCAGACCGACCTGATCGAGCAGGGCAACTGGAAGCTGGTGCTCGAGAACAACCGCGAGTGCTACCATTGCGGCGCCAACCACCCCGAACTCACGGTCCCGCTGTTCGCCTACGGTTTCGGCTTCGCCCCCGGCTCGATGGACGAGGGCGAGCTGGCCCAGGCCGCCCGCTATGACGGCCTGGTCGACGAGATGCATGGCCGCTGGGAGCAGTCGGGCCTCCCCTCGCGCCGCATCGAGCGCCTGACGGGCTGCCCCACCGGCTTCCGCACCGAGCGCCTGCCGCTGGACCACGCCGGCGAGAGCCACACCGCCGACACCCGCGCCGCCTGCAAGCGCCTGCTCGGCAGCCTGACCGACCCCAAGCTCGGTGGCCTGAGTTTCTGGACCCAGCCGAACTCCTGGCATCATTTCATGGCTGACCACGCGGTCACCTTCTCCGTGCTGCCGCTCGGCCCCGAGCGCGCCCGGCTCCGCACCACCTGGCTCGTGCACAAGGACGCCGTCGAGGGCGTCGACTACGACCTCGCCAACCTCACCGCGGTCTGGGAAGCCACCAACCGCCAGGACGCCGAACTGGTCGGCATCACCCAGAACGGCGTCCGCAGCCCGGCCTACCAGCCCGGGCCGTATTCGCCCCACACCGAGGGGCTCGTCGAGCAGTTCTGCACCTGGTACGTCGAGCGGATGACCGCCGCGCTGCGCGGGTGAGGCCGACCCGGAGGACGCCCGATGCACATCACACCGACCCCGCCTAGCCGCGACCCCCTGCTGCAGCCGTACGCGCTGCGCCATCTGACGCTGCGCAACCGGCTGATGAGCACGTCGCACGAGCCGTACTACTCGGAAGAGGGGATGCCGAAGGACCGCTACCGGCTCTATCACCGCGAAAAGGCCCGCGGCGGCATCGCGCTCACCATGATCGGCGGCTCCGCCGTCGTCTCGCCGGACAGCCCGCCCGTGTTCGGCAACCTGCTCGCCTATAAGGACGAGATCGTCCCCTGGCTGCGCCGCCTCGCCGACGACTGCCACGAGGAAGGCGCCGCGGTGATGATCCAGCTCACCCATCTCGGCCGCCGCACCGCGTGGAACAAGGCGGACTGGCTGCCGATCCTGGCGCCGTCCCGCGTGCGGGAGGCGGCGCATCGCGGCTTTCCGAAAGCCGCCGAGCCCTGGGACCTCGACCGCATCGTGGCCGATTACGCCGCCGCCGCCCAGCGCATCCAGGCCGCCGGTCTCGACGGCTTCGAGATCGACGCCTACGGCCACTTGCCGGACCAATTCTGGTCCCCCGCCACCAACCAGCGCGACGACGAATACGGCGGCAGCCTCGACAACCGCATGCGCTTCTCCGTCCGCGTGCTGCAGGCCATGCGCGACGCCGTCGGCCCCGACTTCCTGATCGGCGTGCGCATGGTCGCCGACGAGGATTGGGACATCGGCCTGACCAAGGAAGACGGCATGGAGATCGCCCGGCGCTTTGCCGCCGGCGGCGTGGTCGACTTCCTCAACATCGTGCGCGGCCATATGGACACCGACAACGCGCTCTCCCACGTGATCCCGATCCACGGCATGGGCACCGCGCAGCACCTGGACTTCGCCGGCGAGGTCCGCGCGGCAACCCGCTTCCCCGTCTTCCATGCCGCCCGCATCAACGACGTCGCCACCGCCCGGCACGCCATCGCCGAAGGCAAGCTCGACATGGTCGGCATGACCCGGGCCCACATCGCCGACCCCCACATCATCCGCAAGATCATCAGCGGCCAGGAAGCCCTGATCCGCCCCTGCGTTGGCGCCACCTACTGCCTCGATCGCATCTACGAAGGCAACGAAGCCCTATGCGTGCACAACCCGGCCACCGGCCGCGAAGCCACCATGCCGCACATCATCCCGCGCAGCGCCGGCCCCACCCGGCGCGTCGTCGTGGTCGGTGCCGGCCCCGCCGGATTGGAAGCCGCCCGCGTCGCCGCCGAGCGTGGCCACCACGTGACGCTCCTGGAAGCGACCGAGCGCGCCGGCGGCCAGATCCTGCTCGCCGCCCGCACGCTGCGGCGGCGCGAGCTGATCGGCATCGTCGATTGGCGCCTGGCCGAGCTGGAGCGCTTGGGCGTGGACATCCAGTACAACACCTTCGCCGGCCTCGACGAGGTGATGGCGCTGCAGCCCGAAGTCGTGTTCGTCGCCACCGGCGGCACCCCGGACACCGACATCCTCGCCGAGGGCAACGACCTCGTCGTCTCGAGCTGGGACGTCGTCGGCGGCAGCATGACCGGCGCCGGCCGGGTGCTCGTGTTCGACGACAACGGCAACCACCCCGGCATGCAGGCCACCGAGGTGCTGGCCGAAGCCGGCGCGGAGGTGGAACTCGTCACCCCCGAACGCATGCTGGCGCCCGAACTCGGCGGCCTCAACCACGCCGCCTACGCCCGGGTGTTCCACCGCCGCGGTGTCCGCGTCACGATGAACACCCGGCTCCTCTCCGTCCGCCGCGCCGGCAACGAACTCGTCGCCGTGCTCGGCAGCGATTACGGCAGCCAAACCGAGGAGCGCCGGGTCGACCAGGTCGTCGTCGACCACGGCACGATCCCGCTGGACGAGCTCTACGAAGACCTCAAGCCCGGCTCCCGCAACGCCGGCGCCGTCGACCACAAGGCGCTGCTCGCCGGCCACCCCCAGACGATCGCCACCAACCCGGACGGCACCTACCAACTGTTCCGCCTCGGCGACGCCATCGCCAGCCGCAACATCCACGCCGCCATGTTCGACGCGCTGCGGCTGGCCAAGGATATCTAACTCGCTTCTCCATCTCCCTCCGGGAGAGGGCCGGGGTGAGGGTTCGTCCCGCCCGACCGACCCTCACCCAACCCTCTCCCGGAGGGAGAGGGCCTACGGCTTAGCCCTATTGCAGCCGAGGCGCCCCCGTTTCCGCACCGGACGGGTCGAGCCCAAACGACGACAGATACTTCGCGATCTCGCCATTCTTATGCATCTCGGCGATATCGGCATCCAACGCCGCCCCCAGGGACGCATTCGCCTTCGTATACAGCAGGTTCGCCTGCGACGCGTCCGTCGACGCGAGCACCCGCGGATCCGGCTTGGCCACCTTGATCACGATCCCCTGGTAGCCGCCCTTCTTCTGCGCATAGGCGCCCGTCCCGTAGCTGTCGGCGCCGATCTGGATGCGCCCGGCCTGGAGATCCTGCGCCAGGGCTACCGGGTTGGGATACAGATGCAGGTTGGTCCCGAGCACCTTCTGCAGGTCCGCCACCCACAGGAACCCGGACACCGTGCCGACCTGCTTGCCCATCATCCCGGCGATCGTGTCGATCCCGTCCTTCGAGTAGATGCCCATCTGGTCGATATACGTCGGCGCCGACAGCCCGAGCACCTTGCCCCGCTCCGCCGTGCGATACCAATCGCCCGCGGCGATGTCGGCCTTGCCGCTCAGCACGTATTGGATGGTCGCGGCCGGGTCGACCACGACCGGCGTCAGCGTCAGGCACTCGGCCTTCGCGATGCTCTTCACCATCTCGCCATCCACGCCGCCGATGCTGCCTCCCGCCGTCACCGAGAACGGCGGATACTCGTAGATCGCGACGGTGAGCTTCCCCGGCGCGACCAGCTGGTCGATCTTATGCGCGGGCGTACAGCTCTGCGCCAACGCCACCCCTCCCGACGCGAACACGCAGGCGGCAGCGAGGGCGAGCAGTCTGACGGTCATGACAGGGTTCCTTCGGTTGGGCTCTAGGCGGCATGCCGCCCCAGGCGTCGTTCAAGAAAGGCAACCAGGATGGTGGCGGGAATGCAGACCGCGGCGAACATCAGCGCGGCCAACATGAAGATCGGCAGATACCGGAACGTGTTGGACCCGACGATGTAGGCTTGGCTGACGATCTCCGGCAGCGCGATCGTGAAACAAAGCGAACTCGCCTGCAACATGATGATCGAGAACCCCAGCAGCGCAGGCACCGCCACCCGCAGCCCCTGCGGCAGGATCACGTAGCGCAGCGCGTCGATCCGGCTCAGCCCAATCACCTCCGCCGCCTCCGTCTGCCCCGCCGGCACCGCCTGCAGCCCGGCGCGGATGATCTCGCTCGTATACGCCCCCGTGCACCACGCCAACGCCAGGCTGGCCGCCGTGAACGACGTCAGCGTCATCCCCACCGAGGGCAGCCCGAAATACGCGAATTGCAGCAGGATCAGCGCCGGCGTCCCGCGCCCGATCTCGACCACCACCAGCGCGATCCACCGCACCACCGCCGACTTCGCCTGCACCGCCAGCGCCAGCGCCAGCCCGAGCGGGATCCCCAGCACCAGGCACGCCGCCGTCACCTCCACGCTGATCGCGAACCCGTCCAGCAGGTTGGGGAACCACTCGCCCCAGAACTCCAGCACGTCGCTCATCGCGCCACCACCGCGCGCAACCGGCTATCCGTCCAGCGCGCCAGCCATGCGATCGGCAGGCTGATCAGGATATACAGCAGCCCGGCCGCCGCAAAGATATCCAACCCCCGGAACGTCTGCTGCGATAGGTGGTACGCCTCATACGCGATCTCGTGCACGCCCACCGCCGACGCCACCGCCGTATCCTTCATCAGCCCGATCACATACGTCGTCGCCGACGGCAGCGCGATCCGTGCCAGCTGCGGCGCGATCACGTCGGTGAATTTGTGCCGCGCCGACAGGTTCAGCACCGTCGACGCCTCCCACTGCCCCGGATGGATCGCGGACAGCGAGCCGCGATAGATCTCCGCCATGTTCGCCGCCGTGATCAGCCCCAACCCGATCGCCGCCGAGGTGAACGGATCGAGCTGCATGGTGCCGGAGCCGATCCCGAAGAAGATGATGAACAGCCACACGATCGGCGGGATCGACCGGAACGTCAGGATCAGCGCCATCGCCAGAGAGCTCACCACCCAATTGCGCGACAGCCGCATCGCGCAGAGCGGCAGCCCGAGCAGCCCGCCGACCACGAACGCCGCCAACGTCAGCATGATCGTGAACGGCAGCCCGGCGACGACCGCGCCCAAATCCTCCAAGATCGTCAACGGTCCTTCACCGCGCTGAGGAACCGCTTGGCCCGGGCGGTCTGCGGGTTGCGCATCACCTCCGCGCTCGGACCCTCCTCGATGATCCGCCCATCCGCCATCACCAGCACCCGGTTGGACACGTTCTCCGCGAAATGCATCTCGTGCGTCACCACGATCATCGTCATGCCGCCCTCGGCCAGCTCGCGCATCACCGCCAACACTTCGAGCCCGAGTTCCGGGTCCAGCGCGGACGTCGGCTCGTCGAACAGCATGACCTGCGGATCCAGCGCCAGCGCCCGCGCGATCGCGATCCGTTGCTGCTGCCCGCCCGAGCAGCGTGCCGGATATTGTGTCGCTTTGTCCGCCAACCCCACCCGCTTGAGCAGCTGCATGCCCACCGCCTCCGCCTCCGCGCGGCTGCGCCCCATCGTGCGTTCCTGCGCCAGGCTGATGTTGCGCAGCACGGTCAAATGCGGGAACAGGTTGAACGACTGGAACACCATCCCCACAGAGCGCCGCAGCTGCAGCAGATCCTTGCGCGGGGTCGGCTTGCCGCCCTCCACCACCACGCCCGCCAGCGTCACGCGCCCGGAATCCGCCCGCTCCAGCAGGTTCACGCACCGCAGCAGCGTGCTCTTGCCGGACCCGCTCGGCCCGATGATGGCCATCACCTCCCCGGCCAGGACCTTGAGGTTGACGTCGTCCAGCACGGTATGCAGGCCGTAGCTCTTACGGATCGCATCGAGCCGCACGAGTTCGCTCCGGGGCGCAAGCTCGGATGTGGCGCTCATCGTACCTCCTGGACGCTGCTTCGCGGTCGTGCTGCCGGGTCTATCCAGCCGCTGAGGCAAAGATCGTGCCAGCTCTTCCCGGCGCGGTCGATCGGCTACCGCGTCGCGCGCCGCCCCGCGGCGGCGTGGCTCATGCCGCCGGGGCCGACAGCGCCTGCGCCGTCAACCCGGGCCGCCCGATCCGCAGGAAGCCGATGTCGTGCCGCGTGGTCCCATCCCCCGTCGCCAGGTCCGCCACGATCTCCCCGATCACGCTGCAGAACTTGTAGCCATGCCCGGAGCACGGTGACACCAGCACCACCTGCTGGTGCTCGGGATGATGGTCCAGCACGAAATGTTCGTCGGCCGTATTGGTGAACAGGCAGGTCCGCAACCCCATCGTCGGCCCGCTGCCGTCCGGGAAATAGCGCTCGCCGAACTGCCGCAGCAGCGCCTCATCCGCCGCATCGACTTCCCGCCGCACGGCATCGGCGGTCGAGATCTCGCCCCGATGGTGGTACCGGCCGAACTTGAATCCCGGCACCTCGTACACCGGGAACCCGTAGAAGCGGCCTTCCTCGACCTGCAGGTTGAACACCGGGAACGTCTCCGGCGTGAACAGCTCCGGCCGCAGCGGCTGCAGCCACGCCAGCACCTGCCGCTCCGCCACCGACCGCCCCGCCAGCGGCGCCGCCAGCTCCCCCATCCATGGCCCGGCCGCCAGCACCAGCCGGTCTGCCTCGTAGCTGCCCTTCTCCGTCCGCACGGCAACGCCGCCCGACGCCATCACCGTCCACTCCAGCACCGCCTCGCGCGCCTGGATCGTCGCGCCGGCCGCCTGCGCCGCATTGACATGGGCAACGATCGCCCGCTCGCTCGCGATCAGCCCCCCCTGCGGCTGGAACACCGCCCGGGCGGATTCCAGCAGCCGGTACCCCGGGAACCGCGCATTCACCTCGCCCCCCGTCATCACCTCATGCTGCAGCCCATGCAGCTTCGCCGACGCCAGCGCCCCCTGGAACAGCGCATCGTCCTCCGGCCCGGCGTCGACCGACCCGGTCGTCACCAGCAGCGTCTCCCCGGTCGCCTGCTCCGCCTCGTCCCACAGCTCGTAGGCCCGGTGCAGCAGCGGCACATAGGCCGGGTCCTCGTAATACGGCAGCCGGATGATGCGGCTGATCCCGTGCGAGGAGCCCATATTGTGCGGAATGTCGAACCGCTCCAGCCCGAGCACCCGGTGCCCACGCCGCGCCAGGTGCCAGCAAGCGGCGCTCCCCATGCCGCCCACGCCGACGACGATCACATCATAGCGCAAGGCTCACCTCGACCGGATTGCATGCTGCTCGTAATGCCGCAGCTCCCGCCTTGCCACAATCCGGCGCTCACCCCGAAATCAGCGCCTTGATCCGGCTGGCCAGCGCCTCCATCGCGAACGGCTTGGGCAGCACGTGCATGCCCGGGTCGAGATGGCCGTGGCTGACCACCGCGTTCTCCGCATAGCCGGTGATGAACAGCACCATCAGGCTCGGCCGGACCACCCGCGCCGCATCCGCCAACTGCCGACCGTTCATGCCCCCCGGCAGCCCCACATCCGTGACCAGCAGATCGACGCGCACGTCGGACCGCAGCACCTTCAGCCCAGCCGCCCCATCCGCCGCCTCGATCGCCGTGTAGCCGAGATCCTCCAGCACCTCCTTGACCAGCATGCGAACCGTGGGCTCGTCATCGACCACCAGCACCGCCTGGCCGGTTTCCGCCCGCGGTGCGTCGGCCAGCTCGGACGCCGGCTCCGGCGCCTCCGCCGCCCCCAGATGCCGCGGCAGGTACAAGCACACCGTCGTGCCCTTTCCTACCTCGGAATGGATGCGCACCTGCCCGCCGGACTGCTTGGCGAAGCCGTAGATCATCGACAGCCCCAGCCCGGTGCCCTGGCCGATCGGCTTGGTGGTGAAGAACGGATCGAGCGCCTTGGCCGCCACCTCGGGCGTCATCCCGGTGCCGTTGTCGGTCACGCACAACGACACGTACTCGCCCGGCTCCATGTCGCGCACCCGGGCCGCCCGCCGGTCCAGGCGCTGGTTCGCCGCCTCGACCGTGATCCGCCCGCCATCCGGCATCGCGTCGCGCGCGTTGATGCACAAATTCAACAGCGCGTTTTCCAACTGGCCCGGGTCCACCAGCGTGGCCCAAAGATCGGCCGGCCCGACCGTCTCCACCGCGATCGCCGGCCCGGCCGTGCGCCGCACCATCTCCTCCATGCCCGACACCAGCCGGTTCACGTCCGTCGGCTTCGGGTCCAGCGTCTGCCGCCGCGAGAACGCCAGCAGCCGGTGCGTCAGCGCCGCCGCCCGGTTGGCCGCGCCCTGCGCCGCCTCGACATAGCGGTCCACATCCTTGATCCGTCCCTGGGCGATGCGCGTCTTCATCAGCTCCAGGCTGCCGATCACGCCGGTCAGCAAATTGTTGAAATCATGCGCCAACCCCCCCGTGAGCTGGCCCACGGCCTCCATCTTTTGGCTCTGCCGAAGCTGCTCCTCGGCCCGCAGCAGGTCCGCCGTCCGCTCCGCCACACGCTGCTCCAGCGTCTCGTTCAGCGCCCGCAGCTCGGCCGCCACGCGGTCCCGCTCCGCCTCCACGGCGCGACGCTTCTCCACGTCGATCAGCACGCCCGGAAAATTCAGCGGCGTGCCATCCGGCGCCTGCTGCACGCGCCCGTTCGCCTCGATCCAATAATACTTCCCGTCCGCCCGGCGCACGCGGTACTGCTGCGCGTAGGCACCGCCCCGCGCGATCGCCTTGCCGATCGCGGCGCTCATCGCCGGCTTGTCGTCCGGATGCACCGTCGCGAGCACCTGCTCCAGGCTGAGCCCGACGCGCCCGAGCGCCGGGTCGAGGCCGAACGCGTGGACGAAGGCCTCGTCCACCGTGAGCCGGTCGCTCACCAGGTCCCAGTTCCAGATGCCGATGATCGCGCCCGCCGCCAGGGCCAGCTGCACGCGCTCGATGTTCTCCCGCGCCAACGCCTCGCTTTCCCGCAGCGCCTGTTCGGCCCGCTTGCGGTCGGTGATGTCCAGCACCGTTCCGATCAGACGATCCGGCGCACCCCCGTAGAAATGCGTCTCGCCCTGCGCGGAAACCCAGCGCTCCACCCCGTCCTGCAGGCCGATGGTGCGATACTCGGCGCTGAAGCGGCCTGATCCGCCCGGGTCCATCGACTGCCGCACCGCCGCGTCCACCTGCGCCCGGTCCTCCGGATGCAGCCCGGCCAGGAACGTGCCGTCGTAACTCACCGGCGCCCCGGGCGGCACGCCGAACAGTTCGCGGCAGCACTCGTCCCAGATCAGGTCGCCGGACCGCACGCGGTAGTCGAACGTGCCGATCCGCGCCGCCGCGGTCGCCAGCCGCAGGCGATCGTCGGACTCCCGCAGCGCCGCCTCGGCGCGCTTGCGCTCGCTGATGTCGAGCATCGCGCCGATCATCCGAACCGCGTGCCCGTCCGCCCCGCGGATGACGTAGCCGCGGTCCAGCACCTCGGCATAGCTGCCGTCGGCCCGGCGGAAGCGATACTCGCCCGTCCAGATCGTCTCGGTCCCCTCGATCACCGCACGCAGGCTGCGCTCGATCCGGTCCCGGTCCACGGGATGGATCTGGGCCGTCCACCAGCCCACTTCCGCGGCCACCTGCGCCGGGGACCAGCCATACGCCTCCTCCAGCGCCTCGTTCCACAGCACGCGCTTGTCGCCGAAATTCCAATCCCAGATCGCGTCCCGCGTGGCCCGCTGCGCCAGCCGGAACCGCTCGTTGACCGCCGCCAGCGCCTCGCCGGCGTGGTGCTGCTCCGTGCGGTCGCGCAGCATCTTGAGGTAGCCGGTCTGCGCGCCCCCCTCGTCGCGCAGCGCCATCATCTCGCCCGAGCCCCAGAACCGCGACCCGTCCTTGCGCTGATGCCAGCGGTCGTCGGCAGCCCGGCCGTCGCCGGCCGCACGCTGCGTCTCGAGCTCCGGGACGCCCGCCGCCTGGTCCTCCGGCGTGAAGATCAGGTCGCCCAGCCGGCCGAGCATCTCTGCCTCCGTCCAGCCCAGGATGTTCGTCGCCCCGATGTTCCAGCCGGTGATCTCGCGCCCGAGACCCATGCTGATGATGGCAAAATCGACGGCGCTGTTCAGCACCTGCCGCCGCAGCGTCTCCGACTGGGCCTGCTCCGCCAGGCTCCGACGCAGGTTCAACTGGCTCATCACCTGCCGCGCCAGCGTTCGCAGCGCGAAACGCTGCCCCACGGTCAGCCCCTCCGGCCGCGGCCGCGTGTCGAGCACGCACAGCGTCCCGAGCGGCATTCCCTCCGGCGTCTCCAACAACTCGCCCGCATAGAACCGCAAGCCCGGCCCCGACGTGACCAGCGGGTTACAGGCGAACCGCGAGTCCAGCAGCAGGTCCGGGATCACCAACTCCCCGCGCTCGAGCATCATCTGCGAGCAGATGGAGTCGTCGAGCGGCATCTCCCGCACCCCCAGGCCAATCTCGGCCTTGAACCATTGCCGCCGCTCCGCGATCAGGTTCACCGCCGCGATCGGCGCCCCCAGCAGGTCGGCGACCATCCGGGTGAGATCGTCGAATTCCTGCTCCGGCGGCGTATCGAGGATGGCATAGCGGTCCAGCGCGGCGAGCCGCTCGGCCTCGGTCCAAGAAGGGGGGTCGATCTGGGTCAGGGAACCTTCGCTTCCATGCTGGTCCTGTTATCCCTCATCATACGATAAAGTCACTACGTCCAGCCGATGACGAGAAGCACTGGGGACCTGATCCAGGAGAGCGTCCGCGCCTTCTAACCGGCTGGTAGAAGGAACTCGTCACCGTGATGCCCACCATCGAGAACGGCTTCGTGCTCCCCATGGAAGGCCCCGGCCTCGGCACCGACCTCCTCCCCGCCGTCTTCGACCGCCCCGACCTCACCGTCCGCCGGTCGGAGGCTTAACGCTCCGGTAGGTGAGCTGATACCGCGTGACCCGAAAGCCGTTTACAAGCTAAATGCTAAGAGATGCCGCAGTGCAGAAGAGGGCAGGGCGTGTGACATCCAAGCTTCGCTGACCCCCCGAACTGGCACGGAGGAACCTTTATGAGCGACGAACAAACCCCCGTTTGGGCGCAGGCAATGGAGGACCGACTGTCCGGCCGGATTGCCACGAGCATCGACGGGCTTGCCGCCATCATAGATGGTCGGGTGGAAGTCCGTGAGCATCACCTTCTCACCGAGATCACCAGGGCGATCGCCGACAGCGAAGCCCGCATCAACCGCCGGCTGGACGAGATACGCTACGACATCGGCGTCAACATGGCCCGGGCCGACCTTGCGCACACCAAGATCGATGTGGACCGTGCGGAGGTGGGCCCGAAGCCGCCGGAGACCGCGTGAGCGAGGCGGAAGGCGTCATGGACACACACACCGCTCCGTCTGCCACCGCGCCCTTCGCCCACTTCCAGACCGCGCTCCCCCCAAACTCGCCCCTCCGCGCCGCCATCACCGCCCACTACCGCGCCCCGGAACCCGCCTGCGTCGCCGCCCTGATCGTCGCCGCCCACCTCCCCGCCGCCACCGCCCACCAGGCCCAATCCACCGCCCGCCGCCTCGTCGAAGCGCTCCGCGCCAAAGGCACCAGAGGCGCCGTCCAAGGCCTCGTCCGCGAATACGACCTCTCCAGCCAGGAGGGCGTCGCCCTCATGTGCCTCGCCGAAGCTCTCCTCCGCATCCCCGACGCCGCCACAAGCGACGCCCTCATCCGCGACAAGATCGCCGACGGCGACTGGCGCGCCCATCTCGGCCATAGCCCCTCCCTTTTCGTCAACGCCGCCACCTGGGGCCTGGTCGTCACCGGCAAGCTCGTCGGCTCTGTCGACGAAACCGGCCTCGCCTCCGCCCTCAACCGCCTCATCGCCCGCGGCGGCGAGCCCGTCATCCGCCGCGGCGTCGACATGGCCATGCGCATGATGGGCGAGCAATTCGTCACCGGCCAGACCATCGACGAAGCGCTGCGCAACAGCCGCCGCCTCGAAGCCAAGGGCTACCGCTACTCCTACGACATGCTCGGCGAGGCCGCGACCACCGCCGCCGACGCCGCCCGCTACTACCAAGACTACGAGACCGCCATCCACGCCATCGGCCGCGCCTCCGCCGGACGCGGCGTCATCGACGGCCCCGGCATCTCCGTCAAGCTCTCCGCGTTGCACGCTCGCTACGTCCGTTCCCAGCGCGACCGGGTCATGGCCGAACTGCTCCCCAGGCTCCGCGGCCTCACGCTGCTGGCCCGCGGCTACGACATCGGCCTTAACATCGACGCCGAGGAGGCCGACCGCCTCGAACTCTCCCTCGACCTCCTCGAAGCCCTCTGCCGCGACCCGGCCCTCGCCGGCTGGAACGGCATCGGTTTCGTCGTCCAAGCCTACCAGAAGCGCGCCCCCTTCGTGCTCGACTGGCTCATCGACCTCGCCCGCCGCAGCGGCCACCGCCTCATGGTCCGCCTGGTCAAGGGCGCCTACTGGGACAGCGAGGTCAAGCGCGCCCAAGTCGACGGCCTCGAAGGCTTCCCCGTCTTCACCCGCAAGCTGCACACCGACGTCTCCTACCTCGCCTGCGCCCGCAAGCTCCTCGCCGCCCCCGACGCCGTCTTCCCGCAATTCGCCACCCACAACGCCCACACCGTCGCCACCATCCACGCCATGGCGGGCCCCGCCTTCAAGCCCGGGGACTACGAGTTCCAGTGCCTGCACGGCATGGGCGAACCGCTCTACGACGAGGTCGTCGGCCACAATCGCCTCAACCGCCCCGCCCGCATCTACGCCCCGGTCGGCACCCACGAGACCCTGCTCGCCTACCTCGTCCGCCGCCTGCTCGAAAACGGCGCCAACTCCTCCTTCGTCAACCGCATCCAAGACACCGCCGTCTCCATCGACGACCTCGTCGCCGACCCCGTCGCCGCAGCCGCCGCCGCAACGCCCATCGGCGCCCCCCACGACGCCATCCGCCTCCCGCGCGACCTGTTCCAACCCGCCCGCCCCAACTCGGCTGGCCTCGACCTCAGCAACGAAGACCGCCTCCGCGCCCTCACCAACAAGCTCCAGGCCAGCGCCCACCGCCTCTGGACCGCCGGCACCGGCGCCGGCCCGGCCCAGCCCGTCCGCAACCCCGCCGACCACCGCGACATCGTCGGCCAGGTGATCGAAGCCACCCCCGCCGCCGCCGCCGCCGCAATCGCCGCCGCCGCCGCCTCGACCTGGCACGACATCCCGTCCCCCGAGCGCGCCGCCATCCTGCTGCGCGCCGCCGACGCCATGGAAGCCGCCATGCCGGACCTGCTCGGCCTCATCATCCGCGAAGCCGGCAAGTCCCTCACCAACGCCGTCGCCGAACTGCGCGAAGCCGTCGACTTCCTCCGCTACTACGCGGTCCAGGTCCGCGACAGCTTCGACAACGCCACCCACATCCCCCTCGGCCCCGTCGTCTGCATCAGCCCCTGGAATTTCCCGCTGGCGATCTTCACCGGCCAGGTCGCCGCCGCGCTCGCCGCCGGCAACAGCGTCCTCGCCAAGCCCGCCGAGCAAACCCCCCTGATCGCCGCCCAAGCCGTCGCAACCCTACACGCCGCCGGCGTGCCCGCCGACGCCCTCCATTTGCTACCCGGCGCCGGCGAGCTCGGGGCCGCCCTCGTCGGCGACCCCCTGGTCCGCGGTGTCATGTTCACCGGCTCCACCGACGTGGCCCGCCTGATCCAGCGTCAACTCGCCCAGCGCCTCAACCCGGACGGCGCCCCGGTCCCCCTGATCGCCGAGACCGGCGGCCAGAACGCCCTCGTCGTCGACAGCTCCGCCCTCGCCGAACAGGTCGTCGCCGACGTCCTCGTCTCCGCCTTCGACAGCGCCGGCCAGCGCTGCAGCGCCCTCCGCGTGCTATGCCTCCAAGACGACATCGCCGACCGCACGCTGACCATGCTGAAGGGCGCCCTCGACGAGCTGGTCGTCGGCAACCCCGACCGCCTCGCCACCGACATCGGCCCCGTCATCTCCGCCGAAGCCCGCGACGGCATCCAAGCCCACATCGAAACCATGCGCGCCGCCGGCCACCCCATCCACCAGGCCCGCCTGCCCGAGACCTGCGCCCACGGCACCTTCGTCGCCCCGACCATCATCGAACTCGACTCCCTCGCCGCCCTCGACCGCGAGGTCTTCGGCCCGGTCCTGCACGTCATCCGCTTCCGCCGCGACGCCCTCGACGCCACCATCGACGCCATCAA
>CAZZVQ010000099.1:0-19425 GCA_964657565.1 uncultured Acetobacteraceae bacterium | reverse complement strand
CGTTCAACCTGGCCGGGGTGTTGTTCAACCGGGCGCTGATGGAGCAGCGTGTGCCGGAGCGCAGGCCGGAGGCGGTGTTGGGGTTTGCGGAGCCGGCGTATCGGATCGCGGTGGAGACGCGGCGGGTGCTGCAGGCGGAGAACTTGATCGATCTCGACCTGAAGCGGACGGCATGGCGGGCGCGGCTATTGACGGTGGCGTGCCTGGGGGAGTTGGCGCCGGGGCTGCAGGGGGCGTTGGTGGCGGGGGTGGCGGCGGGGTCACCGGGCGCGCTGGCGGATTGGGCGGATGCGCCGGACGGGGCGGTGATCGAGATGGTGGCGGAGTTCTTTGCCGCGGCGGTGGCGGCGGACCGGTTCGATGACGCGCGCCGGGTCGAAGGATGGGTGGCGGATGCGGAGTCGGTGGTAGAGGCGTTGCGGGAGCGGCCGGAGTTGCTGCTGCGGACGTTGTTCATGCGCGGGGTGGAGCGACTGATGGGGCATCGGGATGCGGCGGGCGCACTGATCGCTTTCGAGCGGCTGGCGCGCGAGGCGCGGCGTCTGGCGGCGGCGAGCTATGTCGCGATCGCAGAAGAACACATGGCGATTGCCGCCGGCCAGTTGAGCCCGGCATGAGCCCGTTGCCGTTCCGGGTGCTGCTGGGGCACCGGCGGACCGTGCTGGCGACGGCTGTGGGGCTGATCGCCTATGCGCTGCTGCCGGCACCGCATGGGGAAGCGGCGCGGATGGTGTTCGCGTGGGATATCGGATCGGTGGCGCTGCTGCTGATAATGGCGACGCTGCTGGCGCGGCCGGTGGACGACGCGGCGATGGCCCGGCATGCCGAGGCGCAGCAGGAGGGGGAGTGGACGGTGTTCGCGATCACGCTGGCGGGCGTGGTGGTGAGTTTCGCGGCGCTGACCACGGTGTTGTCGGTGGCCAAGGACATGCCGGGCGGGGCAGAGCGGGATCTGTACGTGGGCGTGGTGGCGGCGACCCTGCTGCTGTCGTGGCTGGTGACGCATGTGGTGTTCGCGCTGCGCTATGCGCACGAGTACTACGCGCGGGACGAGGGCGGGCGTGAGGTGGATGGCGGGCTGGATTTCCCGGGCAAGCTGCCGCCGGATTATTGGGACTTCGTCTATTTCTCGTTGGTGATGGGGATGACGTTCCAGGTGTCGGACGTACAGATCACGTCGCGCAAGCTGCGGCGGCTGGCGACGCTGCACGGGCTGATCGGGTTTCTGTTCAACACCGTGATCGTGGCGCTGACGGTCAATATCGCGGCAAGCTTCCTGTAGCGATCAACGCTGGCGCAGGAGCTGGTCGCAATTGTTGCCGCCCGACATCAGGCAGTCTTCGACCCGGCCTTGGTCGCGCAGATGATTCACCACCGTCAGGCCGATCACCACGAATAAAAGCGCAGCGGCGAGACCCGCTAGGCTGGCGGTCACGCGGTTGGCCTCGGCTTGTTCGCCTTCGGCCTCGAGGATCGGCGGACGCATTCTGGTCGGCACGGTTGGTTTCTCGTATTTATGGGGCTTTCTGCAGCGTTCTGCGTAGCCTAACGCCGAATGCGGCCAACTGGAAGTCCGACATGCGTCAAGCGGAACATCTCGCTACCGTTCAGCCCGAATTCAAGGCCCTGATCGAGCGAATCGGGCCGTGCACGGCGGTGGTCGAGCGGCGGGCGCTGTATGCGGCGCTGGTACGGTCGATCGCCCACCAGCAGGTGCATGGCAACGCGGCGCGGGCGATCCTGGGGCGGCTGATGGCGTATGAAGGCGGCGTGATGCCGGAGCCGGCGACGCTGGCGGCGATCCCGGACGAGGCGTTCCGCGCGTTCGGGTTCTCGCGCAGCAAGGTGGCGGCGATCCGGTCGATCGCGGCGAACGCGCTGGATGGCACGATCCCGACGCTGGAGGAGGCGGACACGCTGGACGACGAGACGCTGATCGCACGGCTGGTGACGATCAGGGGCGTGGGCCGGTGGACGGTGGAGATGCTGCTGATGTCGACGCTGGGTCGGCCGGACGTGCTGCCGGTGGATGATTTCGGCGTGCGGGAGGGCTGGCGGCTGGTGACCGGGGCGCCGGCGCAATTGAAGCCGAAAGCGCTGGCGGCGGTGGGGGCGGCGTGGGCGCCGTATCGATCGACGGCGGCGTGGTACCTGTGGCGGGCGTCGGACGAAGGGAAGAAGATCAAGCAGACGCCGCTTTGAGATGCTCTAGACCCGTTTGGGCAAAGTCCGACCGGTGGTGATGGTTTGGTCGCCGAATCTGGCACGGATCGCTTCGACGGCTTGCCAGCGCGCCCGGCGGCGGCCGGCGTCGGGATCGGCGAGGTCGCCGCGGTCGGCGTCGGCGGCGGGGAGCAGCGGGTTGGCGCCGATGCCGACGAGGCGGAAGGCGGTGCCATCCGCCTCGCGGGCGAGCAGGCCCTGGGCGGCGCGGAACAGGGTCTCGGGCAGCTGAGTCGGGCCCGGCAGGCGAGCGTTGCGGGTGCGGCTGGCGAAGCGGGCGGTCTTCAATTTCAACACGACGCCGCCGGCCGCGAGCTCCTTCTCACGCAAGCGGCGGCCGAGTTTCTCGGCCATGCGCCAGAGATGGCGTTCGATATCGGCCGGGTCGGTGATGTCCGTGCTGAACGTGGTCTCGGCGGAGACGGATTTGGTGTCGCGCTCGAGAGTGACGTGGCGCACGTCCTCGCCCCGGGCCCGGCGCACCAGGCTGGGGCCGTCGTCGCCGAGGCGGGCCCGGGCGGCCCGCTCGTCCAGCGCCTGCAGATGGGCGATGTGGGTGATGCCGAGGCCGTGGAGCTTGCGCTCGAGGACGGGGCCGACGCCGGGCAGCAGGGCGACCTTCTCCGAGGCGAGGCGGTCGGCCGCGTCGCGGCCGAGGACGGAGAAGCCGCGCGGCTTGTCCTGGCCGGCGGCGATCTTGGCCAGCAGGCGGTTGGCGGCGAGGCCGATGGAGACCGTGATGCCGAGCGTCGTCTCGACCCGGTGGGCGAAGCGCGCCAGCACGGCGGCCGGGGCTGCACCGTGCAGCGCGTCGGTCCCCGACAGGTCGAGCGCCGCCTCGTCGATGGAAAGCGGTTGGACAAGCGGGGTCAGCTCGCTCATGAGCGCGCGGATCTGGCGGGCGGCGTCGGTGTATTTCGCAAAGTCAGGGCGGACGATGACGGCGTCGGGACAGAGCTTGAGTGCCTTGAACATCGGCTGGGCGCTGTGCACGCCGTAGAGGCGCGCGATGTAGCAGGCCGTGGTCACCACGCCGCGGGTGCCGCCGCCGACGATGACGGGGCGGCCGGCGAGCTCCGGCCGGTCGCGCTTCTCGACGCTGGCGTAGAAGGCGTCGCAATCGACATGGGCGATGGCGAGGTGGAACAGGTCGGGGTGCGTCACGACCCGGCGCGAGCCGCAATGGTCGCAGTTCGGGCGTGACGTCTCGCGGAAGCAGTCGCGGCAGAGCGCGGGCATGGCGGCAGTATGCGCCTGGGCGGCGCGTCGTGCCACTCGCGCCGGCGGACCGCGCAACTGGATGGCCCGCTGAACGTTGCACCGGTAACAACACGGGAGATTACCACATGCGATTCGTAGCGACGCTCATTATTGGGACTGGTCTGGTCACGGGCCTGAGTGTGCCGGTGATGGCGCAGACCACGACGACGGCAGCCAAGCCGCACCACGCGATGCGTCACTCGATGGGCGGCATGCAGCGGGAGACGGTGGACGACAAGGGTCCGTTCACGCCCGAGGCGAACAAGGCCTACCAAGGTGGTGGCGTGATCCTGGAGGGCGTGCCGGGAGGCCCGCCGCCCCCGGCGTCGGCCGCCGTGACGCCGCCGATGCGCTGAGCATCGTCGCCGCGGAAGGGCGCCCTGGGAGACCGGGGCGCCCTTTTTCGTTTATGGCCAGAGCCAGGCGGCGCCGCGGACGCCGGAACTGTCGCCGTGGTGGTTGCACAGGACGGGCGTGTCGATGACGTCGCTGAACACGTAGCGGCGCAGCAGGTCGGGTACGCACCGGTAGAGCTCCGGCAGATTGGAGAGCCCGCCGCCGAGGATGATGGCGTCGGGATCGAGGACGTTGACGATGATGGCCAGGCCGCGGGCGAGGCGGTCGGCGTGGTCGGCCAGCGCGCGGGCGGCCGCCGGGTCGCCGGCCGCGGCGCGATCGAGGACGGCCTGGCCGCTTGGAGCGCCGCAGCTGCGGGCGAGGCCGGGGCCGGCGAGGTAGAGTTCGAGGCAGCCGCGCTGGCCGCACCAACAGGGCGGCGGCGGCAGTTCGTCGCCGCGGGGCCAGGGCAAGGGCGTGTGGCCCCACTCGCCGGCGATACGGTGCCGGCCGCCGAGGATGCGGCCGTCGACGACGATGCCGCCGCCGCAGCCAGTGCCGATGATGACGCCGAAGACGCACCGGGCCCCCTGCCCTGCCCCGTCGGTCGCCTCGCTGAGCGCGAAGCAGTTGGCGTCGTTCTCCGCCCGGACGGGACGGCCGAGTGCCGCGGCGAGGTCTTGGTCGAGAGCCTGGCCGATGAGGATTTGGGTGCTGGCGTTCTTGACCAGGTTGGTCGCCGGGCTGATGACGCCGGGGATGCCGACCCCGACGGTGGCGGTGACGCCGAGGGCCGACTCGGCGGCGGTGGCCAGGGCGGCCATGAGGCGGATGATGTCGGGGTAGGCGGCCGGTGTGGGTTCGCGCTGGCGCCAGACAATGACGCCGTTCGGGTCGAGCACGGCGAGTTCGGTCTTGGTGCCGCCGAGGTCGATGCCGATTCGGTAGTGGGCTTGGGTCTGCATGGCGGTGTGGATAGCAGGCGGGGGTCGCTTGCCCAATCGGGGCGACCGGGGGAGATTGGGGCGATGAGCGATACCGTCCTGGATGTGAAGGGCATGCGGTGCCCGTTGCCGGTGCTGCGGGCGAACCGCGCGCTGCGGAGCCTGCCGGCCGGGGCGCGGCTGCGGGTGCTGGCGACGGACCGGGCGTCGGTGGCCGATTTCAAGGCGTTCTGCCAGGAGACCGGGCACGCGCTGCTGGCCCAGGGCGAGGAGGCCGGGGTGTTCAGCTTCACGATCCGCAAGCGCGAGGACGCGGCATGACGGTCGCGCTGTTTACCCACCCGGCGTGTCTGGATCACGACACCGGGGCGGGTCATCCGGAGCGGCCGGAGCGGCTGCGGCGCGTGTTGCAGGCGCTGGAGCACCCGGATTTCGTGCCGCTGATACGGCAGGAGGCGCCGGAAGCGACGCCCGAGCAACTGTGCCTGGCGCACCCGGCCCAGTATGTCGAGGCGATCCTGGCGGTGCAGCCGGCGCCGGGCGACTTCGCCTATCTCGACGGCGATACGCTGATGAGCGCGGGCAGCCGGGCGGCCGCGCTGCGGGCCGCGGGCGCCGGGGTGGCCGCGGTCGATGCGGTGATGGAGGGATGGGCGCAGGCGGCCTTCGCCGCGGTCCGGCCACCGGGTCACCATGCGGAGCGGGCCAAGGCGATGGGGTTCTGCCTGTTCGCAGGGGCATCGATCGCGGCGCTGCATGCGCGGGCCCGCTGGGGGGTGCGGCGAGTCGCCGTGGTGGATTTCGACGTGCACCATGGCAACGGCACCCAGCACATCCTCCAGGAGGATGCGGACATGTTGTATGTCAGCTCGCATCAATCCCCCTGCTATCCGGGAACCGGCGCGGCGTCGGAGCGGGGGGTGGGGGACAACGTCGTGAACGTGCCGCTGCGGCCGGGGACGGGGAGCGCGGAGTTCCGGCAGGCCTGGGAGACGCTGGCGCTGCCGCGGCTCGAGGCGTTCGGGCCGGAGTTGCTGATCATCTCGGCGGGGTTCGACGCGCACAAGGCGGACCCGCTCGCGGAGTTGCGGCTGGAGACGGCGGATTTCGGGTGGATCACGGACCGTCTGCTCGCGGTGGCGGAGCGCTGTTGCCCGGGCCGGGTCGTGTCCATCCTGGAGGGCGGGTATGACATGGACGCGCTGGCCGCGTCGGCTGCCTTGCATGTGCGGCGGCTGATGCGGCAATAGGGCCGCCCGACAACAGATAGAGGGACTGCCTTGCCCGCCGATCCATCCCCGTCCCTCCCCGCTGATATCGCCACGCTTTCGTTCGAAGACGCCCTCGGCGAGCTGGAGCGAATCGTGCGCGGACTCGAGGGTGGGCAGCAGAAGCTCGAGGACGCCATCACCTGCTACGAGCGGGGCGCGATGTTGCGCCAGCACTGCGAGCGCAAGCTCGCCGAAGCGGAGACCCGGGTCCAGGCGATCGTGGAGCGGGGGGATGGGTCGCTCGGGTTGAAGGCGGTCGAATGAGTGCGGTGATGGATAAGATGGACATGTCCGGGCTGTCGGGCGCGCTGAGCGAGCATGCGGCGACCGTCGAGCAGGCGATCGACGCGCTGTTGCCGGTGCCGGACGGGCATGAGCGGCGACTGCTCGAGGCAATGCGGTACGCGACGCTGGGCGGCGGCAAGCGGATGCGCGGCTTTCTGGTGATGGAGGTCGCGCGCCTGTTCCATGTGGCGCAGGCGTCGGCGGCACGGGTCGCGGCCTCGGTCGAGATGCTGCACGCGTATTCGCTCGTGCATGACGACCTGCCCTGCATGGATGACGACGATCTGCGGCGGGGACAGCCCTCGACGCATAAGAAGTTCGACGAAGCGACCGCGGTGCTGGCGGGGGATGCGTTGCAGGCGCGGGCGTTCGAGATCCTGGCCGAGCCGGACACCCACTCCGACCCGGCGGCGCGGTGCGAATTGGTGCTGGCGCTGGGGTTGGCGAGCGGGGCGCGCGGCATGTGCGGCGGCCAGATGATCGACATGGCCACCGAGGGGCAGGACCTGACCGCCGCGGAGATCGGGCGGTTGCAGGCGCTCAAGACCGGGCGCCTCATCCAATATAGTGCGGAAGCCGGGGCCATCCTGGGCCGGGCGCCGTCGCAGGTGCGGACGCAGATCGCGTGGTACGGGCGCGACCTCGGGGCGGCGTTCCAGATCGCAGACGACGTGCTGGACGCGGTGGGGACGACCGAGGGGATCGGCAAGACGGCGGGCAAGGACGAGGCGGCCGGGAAGGCAACGCTGATCGGGCTGATGGGCGTCGAGCATGCGCGGGCGCATGCGGAGATGTTGGCGGAACAGGCGGCGACTCATCTGGACCATCTGGGACCCGAGGCGGATCGGTTGCGGGCGTTGGCCCAGTATGTGGTGTCCCGGGTTAACTAGTGGTTAAACGCCGGGTCGATCAGGCGCTGGTCGACCGCGGTCTGGTCGAGAGCCGGACCCGGGCGCAGGCGCTGATCATGGCGGGCAAGGTCTGGAGCGGGGATGCCCGGGTGGCCAAGCCCGGCGATATGCTGGCCGAAGACGCGGCACTCGAGGTGCGCGGACAGGATCATCCCTGGGCATCGCGGGGCGGGCTGAAGCTGGACGCCGGCATGCGGCGGTTCGAGCTGTCGGCCGCGGGGCGGATCTGTCTCGATATCGGCGCCAGCACCGGCGGGTTCACGAGCGTGCTGCTGGCCGGCGGCGCGGCGCGGGTTCATGCGGTCGATGTCGGGCATGGGCAACTGGCGTGGTCGTTGCGGACGGACCCGCGCGTCGTGGTGCATGAGCGGGTCAATGCGCGCTATTTGACACGCGAGACGGTGCCGGACCCGGTCGCGGCGCTGGTCTGCGATGCCAGCTTCATCGGGCTGCAGACGGTGTTGCCGGCCGGGCTTGCGCTCTGCGCGCCCGGCGCTTGGGCGGTCGCGCTGATCAAGCCGCAATTCGAGGCGGGGCCGGGTCAGGTGGGCAAGGGCGGCGTGGTGCGGGATGCGGCGGTGCATCGGGCGGTCTGCGCGCGGATCGAGGCCTGGTGGTCGGCGCTGCCGGGATGGCAGGTGGAGGGCATCGAGGAGAGCCCGATCACGGGGCCGGAGGGGAACCGGGAGTTTCTGATCGCGGCCCATTTTCCATGCGCGGCAGCTGGGTGAAGCCGTCAGCTATCGGGCGGTCAGGCGCGCGGCCGGGCTCGTGAACAATGTCCGCACGTCTTCGCTGTCCGCGCCCCTGACGGCGCCGGCAAGCTCGCGGGAGAGCTGGGCCATGGGCTCCGGGCGCATATGCACGGCGTCCCACCAGCGGGACTCGTCCAAGGTCATCGGGCTCGGGATCGAGAGGTCGTAGACAGCCGCGTTGGGGCGGGTCTTGGCCAAGGCGACGACCCGGCGCTTGCACTCCTCCATCATCGCCGCGCCGGTCGTGCCCGGGGCGGGATACAGATGGTGGCGAGGCACGAAGACGAGCAGCAGCCGGGTCGAGGGCGGCAATGTGTCGGTCCGCTGGCGCAGCCAGTCGAGGGCGACGTAGTGCCAGCTCGCCGGGTCCGGGCTGGCGGGGGGGAGCCAGGGTTCGGCCAGGTTCTGGGTGATGAGGGCTTTGGCCAGGACCGGGTCGAAGCGGTGGAAATCGACGTCGAGCAGCTGGAAGCCGTTGCGGCCGTAGGTGCGGGCGGAGACGCCGAGCATGGCGCTGGCGGATCGCCACGCGGTCTCGATCGCGTGCATGTTGAACAGGTTGCCGAGGGCTGCGAGCGGATCGTCGCGGTAGAGCCATTCGGGCAGCGGGCCGTAGCCGAAATGTTCGAGGTCGTCGCCGCGCTCGCACCACAGACGGTCGAAGCCGATCATCAGGGCGCGCGGTGCGGGGTGGGCGCGGAGGAACACGTCGAGGAGTTGGAGCTGCTCGTAGGCGAAGGAGTGGACCATGGCGAGGTTGACGAAGCTGGCCGATAGCGCCGGGTCGAGGTCGGCCGGATTGAACAGGCGCGCGGTGGAGTCGCCGATGATGGCGGCGTCGAAGGTCTGCGAGCGGGCGAGCTCGGGATAGGCCCAGCGCTGGCTGCGGTCGGCGGGGACGCGCGGGAGCGGGGAGCGGAAGGGCAGCGTGCCCCAGGGGTCGGCGAGGGCGAGCAGGACGAACAGCGCGGCGCTGCCGCCGAGGACGACGCCGAGCAGACGGAGGACGAAGGCGCGCCAGGACGGGGTCATGGTCAGAACTGGAAGTAGAAGAAGACGTTCGGCACGCGGCCGCCGGTGAGCAGCACGGCCCATATGGTGAACGCGCCGACGGGCCAGGCGAGCCAGGGACGCGCTTGCAGCCATTTCAGCGCGAGGTCCTGGCTGGGACGGCCGAACCAGGCGAGTCCGGCGGCGCCGATGAAGGCCAGCGTGTGCTCGCGGTCGAGCGCGATGCGGCCGAGGCCGTTGGCGCCGGTCAGCGACCAGAGGAAGCGGCCGGCGGCGGGGAAGCCCGGCGCGTGGAAAACGATCAGCGTGAAGGAAAAGAAGAAGAAGGTCATCGCCCAGCCGAGCAGGCGCGGGATGCCGATGCCGGTCTTGTCCCACAGATGGTTCACGCCGAGCGCGAGCCCCTGCATGCCGCCCCAGACAACGAAATTCCAGCCGGCCCCATGCCAGAGGCCACCGAGCAGCATCGTCAGCGTGACGTTGACGAGCTGCCTGGCCTCGCCGAGGCGGCTGCCGCCGAGCGGGATGTAGAGGTAGTCGCGCAAGAAGCGGGACAGGGTGACGTGCCAGCGGCGCCAGAAATCGCGGATCGAGGTGGCTTGGTAGGGGGCGGCGAAGTTGATCGGCAGGGTCAGGCCGAACATCAGGGCGAGGCCGATCGCCATGTCGGAGTAGCCGGAGAAGTCGAAATACAGCTGGAAGGTGAACGCCAGGCTGCCGAGCCAGGCGTCGGCGGCGGTGAGGCCGGAGTGGGCGACGGTGGCGAAGGCCGGGTCGGCGATGGGGACGAGGGTGTCGGCGATGACGATCTTCTTGCCCAGGCCGATGATGAACAGGACGAGGCCGCGGCCGAGGTTCTCCCACATGCGGGCGCCGCGGGGATCGCGCTCGAATTGCGGGATGATCTCGTTGTGGCGGACCAGTGGGCCGGCGATGAGCTGGGGGAAGAAGGTGACGAACATCCAGAAATCGAGGAAGCCGTAGATGTGCCTGTCGCCGCGGCGGAGGTCCATCAGGTAGCTGATCTTCTGAAACACGAAGAAGCTGATGCCGAGCGGCAGGATGAGCTGCCAGGGCTGCCAGTCGGTTCCGGCGATGCCGAACACGGTGCCGCGCAAGAAGTCGGCGTATTTGAACAGCGCCAGGACGCCGAGGTTGAGGATGACGCCGAGCAGCGGGATCCAGCGTCGGCCGGACCAGCCGAACGCTTGCGCGATCAACCAGTTGGCCAGGGTCAGCGTGACCAGGAGCGGGACGAAGCGCACGTCCCAGTAGGCGTAGAAGCCGAGCGAGGCGAGGATGATCCAGGCCTGCCGGACCGCGCGGTTGCCGGCGAGGGCGTAGTAGCCGAGCAGGGCCAGCGGCAGGAAAGCGAAGATGAAGAGCTGCGAGTTGAAAAGCACGCGGCGGTTTAGCGCGCGAATGTCACGCTGGGGAGGGGGTGGGTCAGCCCATCATGAAGGCATTCAGCTTGTTGCCGTCGAGATCGCGGAAATAGGCGGCGTAGAAGCCGGTGAAGCGCTCGCCGGGCGCGCCTTCGTCGGTGGCGCCGAGGCTGAGCGCGAGGGCGTGGATCCGGTCGACCTGAGCCCGGTCCTCGGCCTCGAGGGCGACCATGGTGCCGTTCCCGGCTGTTGCGGAATGGCCGTCGAAAGGGGCCGTGATGCCGACGCCGGTGCCGCCGTCGTGCGGGCCCCAGGCGATGAACTGGTCGTTGTCCATGATGCGGTGGCAGCCCATTTCGGCCGCGATGGCGTCGTAGAATGCGGCGGCCCGGGCCAAGTCGTTGGTGCCGAGTGTCACGTAACCGATCATGCCTTACCCTTCTTCAATTCATCACGCCGAAGACGCGCGAGCGTCCGCTGCCGGCGGCAGTGCGGAACATGCGCAGTTCGCCGCCGCCGGGCAGTTCGACGATCTCGCGGCCATCCGCCGCTTCGACCACCGGCACCGGCGCACCGGCCCAGACCGCGGAGATCAGCTTAGCGTACTGCGCGGCGGGGCCGGGCGTGAAGGAATGGTAACCCGCGGCGGCGGCGGGCCAATCGCCGGTGCGGGCGTGCAGGCTGAGGAGGAAGCGGGCGGCGTAGCGGGCGTTCGGGGCCGGGTCGAAGGCTTCGTCGAGGGAGCGGAAGGCGCCGGGGTGGTAGAACAGGTTGACCTGCAGGCAGCCGACGTCGATCGAGGCGACGCCGCGGGCCTGGAGCGCTTCGACGGCGGCGATGGCGTCGGCCTTGCTCGGGTAATAGGTGCCGATGCCTTCGGCGCTGACGGTCCAGGGCCAGGGGTGGCGCTCGCCGGTGCGGGGGTCGCGGCGGCCGCTTTCGACGAGACCGATGGCGTGCAGCAGCCCGGGGGCGGTGTCGGCGGCTTGTTCGGCGCCAGCGATGGCGGCGTCGCAGGTGAGCGGGCGGGCCGCGAGGGCTGGCAGGGCAATCGCACTAAGGAGCAAGGCTAGACGGAGCATGGTTGAAGCCTTGAACCCGTCATTGCCGGGCTTGACCCGGCAATCCAGGACGTCAAGCACCGCGCTTTCTGCACCATGGACCCCCGGGTCGAGCCCGGGGGTGACGAGTAGAAGGGCGGAGCAGGGCCTGGAATGGCGTGGCCGACCAGCTAGAGAGGGTCAGACCTTGCCGTGGCAGTGCTTGTACTTCTTGCCGGAGCCGCAGGGGCATGGGGCGTTGCGGGGGGTGTTCTTCCAGGTGGTCGGGTCGGCCGGGTCGATGCCGATCTCGGCGGGGCGCTCGACCTCGAGCACGTCGCCGCCGGCATATTGCGCCGAGGCACCGGGGTCGGAGTATTGCAGGGTGACCGGCATCGGCTCGGCGGGCTGGAACAGCTGCGGCGGCGGCGCCTCGGGGCCGATCTCGACGCGGGACAGCATGGCGGTGACCCGCTCGCGCAGCTCGTCGAGCATGCCGTTGAACAGGTTGAAGGCCTCGCTCTTGTACTCGTTGAGCGGGTCGCGCTGGCCGTAGGCGCGCAGGCCGATGCCCTGGCGGAGGTGGTCGAGCGCGAGCAGATGCTCCTTCCAGACCGCGTCGAGCACCTGCAGCAGCAGGTTCTTCTCGACGAAGCGCATGATCTCCGGGCCGAAATTGGCCGCCTTGGACGCCATGTGCTGATCGGCCGCAGCCTCGATCCGCTCGCGGATGCCGGTCTCGTCGATACCTTCCTCGCGGCCCCATTCCACGACGGGCAGGTCTAGGTTGAGCAGGCGCTTGAGGTCTTCGGCGAGCTCGGCGGTCTCCCACTGCTCGGCGTAGGCCTTCTCTGGAATGCGCCGGGTTACGAGATTTGAGACGATCTCGGCGCGCATGTCGGCGACGGTCTCGGCGACGTCGGTAGCTTGCATGAACTCGCGGCGCTGGCCATACACCTCGCGGCGCTGGTTGTTCATGACGTCGTCGTATTTCAGCACGTTCTTTCGCATGTCGAAGTTGCGAGCCTCGACCTTCTTCTGCGCCTTCTCGAGCGCTTTGTTGATCCATGGGTGGACGATGGCCTCGCCGGGCTTGAGGCCGAGACGCTGCAGCATGCCGCCCATGCGGTCGGAGCCGAAGATGCGCATGAGGTCGTCTTCGAGGCTCAGGAAGAAGCGCGAGCCGCCGGGGTCGCCCTGGCGGCCGGAGCGGCCGCGGAGCTGGTTATCGATGCGGCGGCTCTCATGGCGCTCGGTGCCGATCACGAGCAGGCCGCCGGCAGCCTTGACGACCGCGTGGTTGGCGGCGACCTCGTCGATGATGGCTTGGCGGTGGGCCGGGTCATCACCGGCGACCTCGAGCTTAATGCGCATGTCGGCATTTCCACCGAGTTTGATGTCGGTGCCGCGGCCGGCCATGTTGGTGGCGATGGTGATCGCGCCGGGAGCGCCGGCCTGGGAGACGATGGTCGCTTCCTGCTCGTGGAAGCGGGCGTTCAGCACGGCGTGCGGAATCTTCTTTTTGGTCAGCAGCTCGCTGATGATCTCGCTTTTTTCGATGCTCGTCGTGCCGACCAGGACCGGCTGGTTCCTGGCCCGGGCTTCCTCGATCAGCGTGGCAACCGCTTCGTATTTCTCGGCGGCGCTGCGGTAGACCTCGTCGTCCTGGTCGAGCCGCTTGACCGGGACATTGGTCGGAATGTCGATCACGTCGAGCTTGTAGATCTCGGCGAACTCGTCGGCCTCGGTCAGCGCGGTGCCGGTCATGCCGGCGAGCTTGGGATACAGGCGGAAATAGTTCTGGAACGTGATGGAGGCGAGCGTCTGGTTCTCCGGCTGGACCTCGACGTGCTCCTTGGCCTCCAGCGCCTGGTGCAGCCCTTCGGAGTAGCGGCGGCCTTCCATCATGCGGCCGGTGAACTCGTCGATCAGCACGACCTTGTTCTCGCGCACGATGTAGTCGACGTCGCGCGCGAACAGGGTGTGGGCGCGCAGGCTCTGCTGGACGTGGTGGATCACCGAGACGTTGAACACGTCGTAGAGGTTGCCCTCGGTGATGATGCCGGCATCGCGCAGCATCTGCTCCACCGTCTCGGAGCCCGGCTCGGTCAAATGCACCGAGCGCTGCTTCTCGTCCTTGTCGTAGGTGCTCGCATCCTTGACCAGCTCGCGGACCACGACGTCGACGCTGCGGTAGAGCTCGGAGCTGTCCTCGGCCGGGCCGGAGATGATGAGCGGGGTGCGGGCTTCGTCGATCAGGATGGAGTCGACCTCGTCAACGATGGCGTAGGCGAAATCGCGCTGGGCCATGTCTTCGAGGCGATACTTCATGTTGTCGCGCAGGTAGTCGAAGCCGAATTCGTTATTGGTGCCGTAGGTGATGTCGCAGGCGTACTCGGCGCGGCGTTGGTCGTCGTTCAGGCCATGGACGATGACGCCGGTGGTCATGCCGAGGAAGCTATAGACCTGGGCCATCCACTCGGAGTCGCGCTGGGCGAGATAGTCGTTGACGGTGACGACGTGAACGCCCTTTCCGGGCAGCGCGTTCAAATAGACCGGCAGCGTGGCGACCAGGGTCTTGCCCTCGCCGGTCTTCATCTCGGCGATCTTGCCGGCGTGCAGCACCATGCCGCCGATCATCTGCACGTCGAAGTGACGCAGGCCCAGGACGCGCTTGGCGGCTTCGCGGACCGCGGCGAAGGCTTCCGGCAGTAGCTCGTCGAGCGTGGCGCCGTTGGCCAGCCGCTCACGGAATTCGGCGGTCTTGGCGGTCAGCGCGTCGTCGGACAGCGCCTCCATGGCCGGCTCGAGCGCATTGATCTGCGGGACCCGGCGCTGGAACGCCTTGAGCGAGCGGTCGTTGGCGGAGCCGAACACGGCGCGGGCGATGCTGGCGAGCATGGGTGGGCTTTCAGGTGAGTCGAACAGGGTGCAAATAGGAGCCGGGTGGCACCGGGTCAACGCGCCAGGCGGGGCGGGGACCGGTGTCAGCAGGCTCCTGCCATGTTTCCGCCTCCTTGTGGCGGCTTTCCGGCGCACCTATTGTCCGCCCGCCATGCCCGGGAGTCCCGGGCTGCCCCAATTCGAGAGAATATCCCATGCGCCGCCCCAGCCTTGCTGCCATCACCATCGCGCTATTGAGCGCGCCCGCTCTCACCCTGGCGCAACCCGCGCTACCGCCCGCGCCGGCCGCCGCCGCGGGACCGCCGCCGTCGGCCGACACCGTGATCGCCAAGGTCGGGCCGGATACGATCGTTTACTCCGACCTGCAGGACGCGATGCAGACCCTGCCGGAGCAGTTGCGCGCCATGCCGCCGGCGATGCTGTATCCCATGCTGCTCGATCAGCTCGTCGACCGCGACGTGATCGTGCTGCAGGCCAAGAAGGACAAGCTGCAGGACGACCCGAAGGTCAAGCAGGCGATCGCGCAAGCGACCAACATGGCGCTGCAGAATGCATTGCTGACCCGCGAGATCCAGCCGACGCTGTCGCCCGAGGCGATACAGGCGCGCTACGACAAGGACTACGCCGGCAAGAGCGGCGACGCCCAGGTGCATGCCGAGCACATCCTGGTGGCGTCCGAGGACAAGGCCAAGGACATCATCGCGCAGCTGAACAAGGGCGCCGATTTCGCGGCCCTGGCCAAGGAGAACAGCACGGACCCGTCGGCCAAGGAGAACAGCGGCGATCTCGGCTGGTTCAAGAAGGGCGACATGCTGCCGGACTTCTCCGACGCGGCCTTCGCGCTCAAGCCCGGCCAGATCACGCAGACGCCGGTGCATACGCGGTTCGGCTGGCACGTGATCAAGCTGGAGCAGACGCGGGTCGCCCCGCCGCCGCCGATCGACGAGGTGCGTGACGAGATCCGCCAGCAGATCATCCAGGAGGGCGTGGCCAAGGTGCTCGCCTCGGCCAAGCAGGGCGTGAAGGTCGAGAAGTTCAACCCCGATGGCACGCCCTACACGCCGCCGCCGGTGCCGGGCGCGCCGGGTACGCAAGCGCCGGCCAAGTAGGCATGGCCCTCCCCGTCTCGCCGCTCGCCATGCCGCTGCCGGCGCTGCCCCCGATCGCCGGCGTGCGGCTGGGGGCGGCGCAGGCGGGCATCCGCTACCAGGGCCGCACCGACCTCGTGATGGTCGAGCTCGCGGCCGGGACCAAGGTGGCCGGGGTGTTCACCCGCAACAAATGCCCGGGCGCGCCGATCGATTGGTGCCGCGAGCATCTCGACGACGGGCGGGCGCGGGCGGTGGTGATCAACGCCGGCAACGCCAACGTGTTCTCCGGCCGCGCCGGGGCCGAGGCGGTGAAGGCGACGGCCGAGGCCGCGGCCAGCCTGGTCGGCTGCAAGCCCGGCGAGGTGTTCGTCGCCAGCACCGGAGTGATCGGCGAGGTGCTGCCGCACGAGAAGATCACCGCCGCGTTGCCGGCGCTGCACGAGCAGCTCGGGGCGGACCGCTGGGAGGAGGCCGCGCGCGGCATCATGACCACCGACACGTTCCCGAAGGGCGCGACCCGGACCGCCGAACTGGGCGGCGGCACCGTGCGGATCAGCGGCTTCGCCAAGGGCAGCGGCATGGTGGCGCCGGACATGGCGACCATGCTGTGCTTCGTGTTCACCGACGCCAAGCTGCCGGCCAAGGTGCTGCAGGAAGCCCTGGAATACGGCGTCAAGCGCAGCTTCAACGCAACCACGGTCGATAGCGACACCTCGACCAGCGACACCGTGCTGCTTTTTGCGACGGGGACGGCGGCGCACGCCAAGGTGGATCCGGACGACAAGCACGCGATGCGGCGGTTCCGCGACGCGCTCTATGCCGTGCTGCACGATCTGGCGATGCAGGTGGTCCGCGATGGCGAGGGAGCGCAGAAGCTGGTGCGGATCGACGTGACCGGGGCGGTGTCGAAGAAATCGGCGCACCGGGTCGCGATGGCGATCGCCAATTCGCCGCTGGTCAAGACGGCGATCGCCGGCGAGGACGCCAACTGGGGGCGGATCGTGATGGCGGTCGGCAAGGCCGGCGAGCCGGCGGACCGGGATCTGCTGTCGGTCGCCGTCGGCGGGACATGGATGGCGCGGCACGGGGCGGTGGTGCCGGGCTATGACGAGGGGCCGGTGGTGGCGCACATGAAGGGGCGCGAGATCTCGATCGCGGTCGATCTCGGCCTCGGCAAGGGCGTCGCGACGGCGTGGACCTGCGACCTGACGCACGGCTACATCGACATCAACGGCAGTTATAGAAGTTAGAGCGGTGTTCGCATGACACCGCGCCTGTTCGCCAAAATCGTCACCGCCGGGCTTGACCCGGCGGTCTACGGCAACCAAGCGCCGGGCACTGGCACCATGGACCCGCGGATCAAGTCCGCGGGTGACGGATTGTAGGCGTGGCGCTCCAGCTCACCGCCAACCCCGGCTTCGAGCCGCTTGCGACCGAGCGGTTGGCGCTGCGGCCGCTGCGGCCGGACGACGCGGAGGCGATCCATCGGCTGGTCAACGATTGGGAGGTGGTGCGGATGCTGTCGCAGCTCCCGTTCCCCTACCCGCGCGACCTCGCCGACAAATGGATCGCCTCGACGCTCGAACAGATGGAGCGCGGCAGCGGCTACCACCTCGCGATCACCGGCCAGGAAGACGGGCAGGAGATGCTGATCGGCTGCATCGGCTTGCGGCTGGACCTGACGCCGCAGGTGGGCAATCTCGGCTATTGGATCGGCCGGCGGTTCTGGCGGCTGGGCGTCGCGAGCGAGGCGGCGGCGCGGCTGGCGCGGTGGGCGCTGGCCAATCTGGACGTCGACCGGCTCGAGGCCAACGTCGCCATCGACAACCCGGCCTCCGGCGCCGTGCTGCGCCGGGCCGGGTTCCGCGAGGTCGGCAAGGGCGAGGAGAACTTCCTCGCCCGCGGCGGGAAGCACCCGGTCATCCGCTATGCGGCGACGCGCGACGATCTGTTTGGCGGCCCGGCGCCCGATGCCGGCGCGGAACGCAAGCTGGTGCTGGTGGCGGCCTGCGCGCTGATCGACTCCGACGGACGCGTGCTGCTGACGCGGCGGCCCGAGGGCAAGGCGATGGCCGGGCTGTGGGAGTTTCCCGGCGGCAAGCTCGAACCCGGCGAGTCGCCGGAGGAGGCGGTGATCCGGGAGCTGCAGGAGGAGCTGGGGATCGACGTGGCCAGCAACTGCCTGGCCGCGTTCGCCTTCGCCTCGCACCAGTATGAGAAGTTCAACCTGCTGATGCCGCTGTTCCTGTGCCGGCGCTGGAACGGGCGGCCGCAGGGGCGCGAGGGCCAAGCGCTGGCGTGGGTGCGGCCGGACAAGCTCGCGGACTATCCGATGCCGGCGGCCGACAAGCCGCTCATCCCGTTGCTGAGGGACTTTTTGTAAGATGGCCAATCCAGTGGCGTGCATTCTTGTGATAGGCAATGAGGTGCTGTCCGGCCGGACGCAGGATGCCAACATCAAGTTCCTGGCGACCGGGCTCGGCGAGATCGGCATTCCGGTGCGCGAGGTCCGGGTCATCCCGGACGTGCCGGAGACGATCGTCGCGACGGTCAACGAGTGCCGGGCCAAGTTCGACCACGTGTTCACCACCGGCGGCATCGGGCCGACGCATGACGACATCACCAGCGAGTGCGTCTCCGCCGCGTTCGGGGTGCCGTGGGAGGTGCATCCGGAAGCCTGGGCGCGGATGGAGAAGCACTACAAGCCCGGCGAGTTCAACGCCGCCCGCCAGCGCATGGCGACGATGCCGCGCGGCGCGGCGCTGATCGACAACGCGGTCTCGGTGGCGCCGGGCTTCACGATCGGCAACGTGCACGTGATGGCCGGCGTGCCACGGATCATGCAGTCGATGTTCAACTGGCTGGCGCCGCAATTGGAGGGCGGCACGCCCGTCTCGTCGGCGGCGGTGCATGCGGCCGGGCTGCTGGAGGGGTCGATCGCGGAGAGGCTGGAAGCGATCCAGAAGCGGTATCCGGACCTCGATCTCGGGAGCTACCCGTATTACCGCTCGACCGGGAACGGGGTGTCGCTGGTGGCAAAGGGGCCCGACGCGCAGGCCGTGGCGGCGTGCATCGCGGAGGTAACCGAGTTGGTGCGCGAGATGGGCAAGCAACCGATCCAGGGCGAGCCGGCGGCTTAGCTGGCCGTGGAGGATTGGCGCCACGCGATGATTGCGCGCATCCGCGCGCTGATCCGCGACGCCGATCCGGATGTCGTCGAGGAGGTGAAATGGCGCAAGCCATCGAACCCGGCCGGAGTTCCGGTGTGGTCGCGTGCGGGGATGATCTGCACGGGCGAAATCTACAAGGACAAGGTGAAGCTCACCTTCGCGAAGGGCGCCTTACTCGACGATCCGGCCGGCCTCTTCAACGCCAGCCTCGACGGCAAGATCAGGCGCGCGATCGATCTCGGGCAGAGCGCTCACATTGACGAAACAGCGCTGAAGTCACTGATCCGCGCGGCTGTCACGCTGAACACGATGGGCGCAGCGTAGGGCGGAAAAGCGCAGCGCATTCCGCCACCGACGGCTCCCGTTTCGGGGCTGATAGCGGAATGCACTAACGCTTTTCCGCCCTACGTCAGGCGGTGGACCAGGATGCCGCCCGCAGCGTGCCAGCCGGTGCTGAAGCAGGCTTGTAGCAGGTAGCCGCCGGTCGGGGCGTCCCAGTCGAGCATTTCGCCGACGGCGTAGGTGCCGGGGCGGGCGCGCAGCATGAAATGAGGGTCGAGTGCGTCGAGGGGGATGCCGCCGGCGGTCGAGATGGCGCGGTCGATCGGGGCGAGGCCGGTGATCGGCACGGTGGCGTGCTTGGGCTCGCCGGCGGTCTCGCGCAGCAGCCCGGCCGCCGCGGGTGAAAGCCCGGCGCGGCGCCACGCGTTGGCGCGGGAGACACCGCGGCCGCCCATGCGGCGGGCCAGTTCGGCGGGGGCGAGGTCGGGGCGGAGGTCGAGGTGAAGGGCCGCCTCCCCTGCCCGGTCGAATGCTTCCCGGATCGGGCGGCCGAGCGC
>CAZZVQ010000098.1:0-19430 GCA_964657565.1 uncultured Acetobacteraceae bacterium | reverse complement strand
AGAACGGCAGCTTCCCAAGCTGCATACGAGGGTTCGATTCCCTTCACCCGCTCCACCCCCGCGCACAATTCCGCACCACCCGGGCGTTTTCTTATCATCTCCGCATTCTCAAAATCGTTTTCCCACCAACTCCCTCCCTAGTTATCATTTCTGTATCCCGCTAATCCTCAGCAATGAAAGTTGGCTCGGCCCATCTCGCGCCCGTTGGTCAAGCCTGGCTTCGCGCAAACCTTGCGCCCAACACGCTTCCACCTTTCGTAGAGAGCTATACCATCGCCGCCGCTCGCCGGATCGAAGTCCATGGCGGGCGGACGACCAACTACTATCCTCGGGACTACGCGACCGGCGACGACCTTCTCGCCAATCTCCGCTTCGCTCTGCGATACGAGCCCCTCGACTTTGGCATTCTTGTCGCCGCATTCGAGGCAATGCCACCCGAACTGCTCGCCGGCTGGATCCGTGCGGAACCGACCGGCTCCTATGCCCGCCGCACTTGGTTCCTCTACGAACACCTGACCGGCCGAACGCTCGATCTCGCCGCTGCTCCGGGCGGCCGCTACATCCCCGCGCTCGACCCGGCCAAACACATCACCGGCGCCCCCCGCAACTCACCAAGGCACCGGGTCGTCGATAACCTCCTCGGCTCTGCCCGCCTCTGTCCGACGATCCGCCGCACCGAGCGCCTCGACCAGCACCTCGCGTCGCATCTCGACCAAGAGGCCCGCGCCGTCGTCGAGCCCTACGACCCCGCCCTTATCGCCCGCGCCACCAGCTATCTCTATACAAAGGAGACCCGCTCCTCCTTTGCCATCGAGGGCGAAATCCCCACCGCCAACCGCGCCGAACGCTTCGTCGCCGCTCTCCGCTCCGCCGCCCGCTTCGATCCCAGCGACCCCGCCGCCCTCATCGGCCTACAGAACGCGATCGTCGATCCGCGATACGCCGCCACCGCCTGGCGCGACATCCAGAACTTCGTCGGCGAGACAGCGGTGGGTTTCGGCGAACAGGTCCACTACATCTGCCCGAAGCCCGAAGACGTCCCCTCCCTCATGCAGGGCTGGATGGACCTGGTCGAGCGCCTGATCGCCGACCGCGTCGACCCGGTCGTCGCAGCCGCCATCGCCGCCTTCAGCTTCGTCTTCATCCACCCGTTCGAAGACGGCAACGGCCGCATCCATCGCTTCATGATCCACCAAATCCTCAGCCGCACCCGCTTCAGCCCCGGCGACATGATCTTCCCCGTCTCCGCGGCCATCATGCGCGATCAACGCAGCTACGACGCCGTGCTCGAGACCTTTTCCCAACCCTTGCTCGCCCTGATCGATTGGGACCTCGACGCCAATGGCGAACTCGTCATCCGCGGCGACACGGCCCTGCATTACCGCTTCTTTGATGCCACGCTCTTCGCCGAATACCTTTACGACCGGGTTGCCGAGACCGTCCGCACCGATCTGCGCGCCGAACTCGGCTTCCTCGCCACCTTCGACCGCGCCAAGGCCGCCATTGCCGACATTGTCGACATGCCCGACCGCCGCGCCGCCCTGCTGATCCGTCTCCTGCTGCAAAACGACGGCACGCTCTCCCGCACCAAACGAGCCCAGTTCGCCGAGCTGACCGATGCCGAGCTTGCGGCGATGGAAACGGCAGTTCAGGCTGTCACCGCGACGGCTCAGACGACCGAGCCGCCGGATGAGGGCGCCTGATGCAGCCCGTTGATCGAGATGGACCGATGACCGTATCCAGCGAAATCGTTGCCGAGCTAGCTCCCCACGGGGTCCTCCGCGCCGGGCTCAACCTCAGCAATTTCCTCCTCATCTCCAGCCGCGACGCCAACGGCGGCCCGGTCGGCGTCGCCCCCGATATGGCCCGCGCCATCGCCGATCGCCTCGGCGTCCCCGTCCGCTACGTCCCCTATCCCAAGCCCGGCGAACTCGCCGACGCCGCCGGCACCGACGCATGGGACATCGGCCTGATCGGCGCCGAACCCGCGCGCGCCGAGAAGATCGAGTTCACCCCGGCTTACGTGGAGATCCAGTCCACTTACCTGGTTCCCCCCGGCTCCAAACTGCAAACGATCGCCGACGTCGATCAACCCGGCATCCGCATCGCCTCCACCGCTCGGACCGCTTATGGCCTCTGGCTCGACCGCAACATCCGTCACGCCGAGATCGTCCACACCGAGAACATGGACGCGGCCTTCGAACTCTTCCAGCGCGAAGGCCTCGATGCCCTGTCTGGCCTGCGCCCCCGGTTGATGACCGACCTCGCCCGCTGGCCCGGTGCCCGCATTCTCGACGGCCAATTCGCCGCCGTTCAACAAGCCATCGGCACCCTGCGCGAGAACCAGGCCGGCGCCCGCTTTCTCCGGGCTTTCGCCGCCGACGCGATAAGCTCGGGGCTAGTCGCTCGCCTGATCGAAAAGCACAAGATCCAGGGCCTATCCGTCGCCCCCCTCTAGTTTCGTCGTCTCACCGTCCCGGACCGCGCCGTGATCAATCTCACGGCAGCTTGGCGAGGAGTATCTGTTTATGCGGCAGGCAAAACGGAGCCGCCGCCATGGGACCGCAACAAGCATTGTTTTCAGGGGCGTCGATCGGGCTCGCCGTCGCTGCGCCGATCGGACCGATGGCCGTCATCGTGATCCGTCGAACCCTGGCCGGCGGCTTCGTCGCCGGAATCACGACCGGCGCTGGCGCCAGTACCGTCCACCTCCTCTACGCGGCGCTCGCATTGTGCGGCCTCGATCAGATCGCCACACATGTCCAAAGCAATCGGAAGCTGTTCGACATCGCAATTGCGGCGATCCTCGTCCTATTTGCCGTGCGCATACTGCGTAAGCGTGTCGCGGGTGCTCAGGCCGGGTCTCGTTTTGGCCGCTCGCTGTTCGGCAACTACGCCTCTGCGATCGCCTTCAACCTGGTGAACCCAATGGGGTTCGCGCTTCTGCTTGGCGCTGTCGCGGCGATCTCCGGCCTCTCATCGACTGATGTGAACCAGTCCGTTTCGCTTGCCGCGGGCGTCTTCACTGGCTCGATCGCCTGGTGGATCTGTCTGGTCGCCGTGACCTCGCTCGTCGGAGTTCGTCTGTCACCCCGGTCGATCCGACTGATCGACGTCACCGCCAGCACCGTCATGGTCGCCTTGGCCGTCTCCACGATAGCGCGCATCTTGTAACCTCGGGGAGACGGGTCGAACCTAACGCCCCTACTCGGCCGCTTCCCGGCTTTGCTCCTGATAGGTTCGCAGACCACGTCCGATCCCGCGGTAATCGAACCCGGCCTCACGGAAGACCGCAGGGTCGAACACGTTGCGTAGATCCATCAGCAACCGGCCACGCATCAGCTCGGCGAGACGGGTCGGCGACAACGCCCGGAACTCGTTCCATTCGGTGACCAGAACCAGCACGTCCGCCCCGGTGGCAGCATCGTACGCGTCTGTGCAGAACTTCACACCCGGCGGCAGCATAGCTTTCGCGTGCGACATCCCCACCGGGTCGAACGCGCGGACGGTCGCTCCCTCTTCGGCGAGGCGCGACACGATGGGAACGCTCGGCGCGTCCCGCATGTCATCGGTTTCTGGTTTGAACGTGAGACCGAGCACAGCAATCGTCTTGCCGTGGACCGACCCCCCGCACGCCTGGATGATCCGGGCCGCCATGGCCGACTTCCGCGCGTCGTTGACGGCCACCGTGGCCTCCACCAACCGTGACGGGGCGCCCCAATCCTGCGCGATCCGCATCAGCGCCAGCGTGTCCTTCGGGAAACAGCTGCCTCCGAACCCTGGTCCAGCATGAAGGAACTTACGCCCGATACGGCCGTCGAGGCCGATGCCTCGCGCGACATCCTGCACGTCGGCCCCCACGCGCTCGCACAAATCGGCCATCTCGTTGATGAAGGTGACTTTCATCGCCAAGAAGGAGTTCGCCGCATACTTCGTCAGCTCGGCGGTTTCCAGACTGGTGAAGAGGATCGGCGCCTCGATCAGGTAGAGGGGTCGATACAACCGCCGAAGCACTTCCCGCGCCCGTTCGCTTTCGGCGCCGATCACGACCCGGTCCGGCCGCATGAAATCCCCGATCGCACTCCCCTCGCGGAGGAATTCCGGGTTACTCGCCACGTCGAAATCCAGCTCCGGGCGCGCATGACGCATGATCTGCGCGATCCGACGTCCGGTCCCGACTGGAACCGTCGATTTGGTCACGACGACCGCATACCCGGTCAGCGCCCGCGCAACCTGCTCGGCTGCAGCGTTGACGTAGCTGACATCGGCATGCCCGTCCCCGCGCCGGGTTGGGGTGCCGACCGCGATGAACACCGCTTCGACGCCAGCCACAGCCGTGGACAGATCGTCGCCGAAGCTCAACCGCCCCGCCGCGACGTTGTCGGCGACCAGCCGATCCAAGCCCGGCTCGTAGATGGGAATACGCCCATCCCGCAGCGCTTCGAGCTTGGCTGCGTCCGTCTCGACGACCGCGACCTCGACTCCGAGATCTGCGAAGCAGGCGCCGGAAACCAGTCCGACATACCCACCACCGATCATTGCGATTCTCACAGCGAGATCCCCTTTTGTGCGACCGTCATCCAACACATTTGGCTGGAGAGAGCCAGGCTATTGTTAATCAGGTGCGTTAACATTGAGCCGTTCCGCCGCAAGTGGCCGATCTTCCAAATCACGAGTGTACACGAGATCGATGGCCCGCTGCGTTGCATCTTTACGTTCCTTTTGCAGCGTTTCGACCGTTTCCAGTGCCGTTCGGCACGCGGTCAGCTCGGCCCTGCTCCGCATCGTCTCCGCCTGCCGATCCAATAGCAATTGCCGGGCAGCGGCCAATTGCTGTCTTGCCCCGGGCAACCATGCGGCGAAGGCCTCCACCATGGCATCCGACCCGTTCACGTCCGTCGCGGCCTGCGTCTCCTGCGCGATCGTCCGTTCGACGCGGTGGCTCGTCTGCTCGGCGCGATCCTCCAGGGCCAGCGCCTCGACGAGTTTGCGCTGCGCCTCGTCGCAGGCCAGCTTGCGGACTTTGATGAGCGTCACCAACGGATCACGAGTCACGATCAACTCCAACAATGTCGCAGAGGCTGCTGAACGACTGGTCGAGGGTGCTGCGCTCGCCGCGCGCTTGTCTCAGCAACGCCTCGATGGGCGGCGCGAGTTCGAGCGCCTCGTCAGCGACCGCATCGTGGCCCGGCTGATACGCGCCCAACCGCACCAAATCGGCCAATTCCGTTTGTGTGGACAAGATTTCTCGCGCGCGCCGGACAGCAATCCGCTCGTCCGGTTCGAGGCATCCCGGGACCGTGCGTGAAAGCGAGCGGAGCACGTCCACCGCCGGATAGCGTCCGCGCTCGCCGATGCGGCGGTCGAGCACCACATGTCCATCGAGGATGCCGCGCACGGCATCGGCGACCGGCTCGTTATGATCGTCGCCCTCGACGAGGACGGTGAAGATTGCCGTGATATGCCCGGCCTTGCCGTTGTCCGGGCCGGGTCCAGCCCGTTCCAGCAATCGGGGCAATTCGGCGAATACGCTGGGCGGGTAGCCGCGTGTCGCCGGCGGCTCGCCGGCTGCAAGGCCGATCTCTCGCAGAGCGAGACAAAACCTGGTCACGCTGTCCATCAGCAGCAGCACCGATTTGCCTTGATCGCGAAAATGCTCGGCGACCGTCATGGCCGCATAGGCGGCTTCGCGGCGCATGAGCGGCGGCTGATCGGAGGTCGCGACGACGACCGCCGACCGCGCCAGACCCTCCGGGCCAAGGTCGTCCTCGATGAACTCCCGCAACTCCCTGCCGCGCTCACCAACCAGCGCGAACACGATGATGTCGCAGTCGGCCTGCTGCGCCATCATCGCCATCATCGTTGATTTGCCGACCCCTGACCCAGCAAAGAGGCCGAGCCGCTGCCCGCTCCGACAAGTCGCGAACAGGTCCAGCGCGCGAACCCCGAGACTCACGCGCTTGCCAAGCCGGGATCGCGTCGCGGCCTGTGGCGGATCGGCGCGAACCGGGCGGGCCGCCCCGTTGCCGAGAAAACCCAACCCGTCGAGCGGGTTGCCCAGCGGATCGACCACGCGTCCCAACCAACCGTCGCCGATGTGGAGCTGGGACGTGGCCGGGCCGGTGCCGGTGCCGAGGTCAACGACCGCAGGCGCGCCCACGCCGATCCCGTTGAGGTCGCCAAACGCCAGGGTGCGCGCCCTCGTGCCGCGAAATCCGACCACCTCGGCACAGACCTGGCTGCCATCGCGAACCGCCAGACTGAGCCGATCGCCGATCGCCAACTGTCCGCTCAGGCCCTCTATGTCTGCCGCCAGCGCGGACACCGAGGTGACCCGGCCCGAGCAACTGAGCATGCTCGCCGACGCGATGCGCGATGGCGCCGCACGAAGCCGGTCTACAACCGAAGGTTGCTGCATTATCAATGGGCCAACTTTCCTTTTCCGCCTCAACCGTAGCGGCAAAAGGCAAACGGACCGTTAAATTTCATTCTTTAGACACGCAAAGACACTTTTTCGTTGGACATGCACACGTGCAGGTTGCAATATGAGTCAACACTTCGCCATGGAGGTCCACGAATGCGTGTTCTCATGATCGAGGATGATGTGCTCTCAAATAGGGCACTAGTCCAAGCGCTCCGCGATACGGGTGCCGTTGTCGAGCAAGTCGATAGCGGCGAGGATGCGCTCGATATGGTTAAGCACTACGATTTCGATATCGTTATGCTCGAATTGACCCTCATGGATATGGAGGGTTACGAAGTCGTCCGCCGGATGCGTGCGGCTCGGATGAACACACCGGTGTTGGTTCTGTCCGCTTTCGTCCGGCCGCAGGCTCGGGTCAAGGCGTTCGCCATCGGTGCCGATGACTTCATCACCAAGCCGTACGACGTTTCCGAGTGCGTGGCCCGCATGCAGGCGGTGGTCCGCCGCAGCAAGGGGTTCAGTCAGTCCGTTCTTCAGGTGGGCGACATGGAACTCAGCCTCGAGAGCCGCGGCGTAACCATTGCCGGACGCCCCGTGCATCTCACCGGCAAGGAATACGCCATCCTCGAACTCCTGGTCATGCGCAAGGGCATGGTGCTGACCAAGGAAGTCTTCCTGAACCACTTATATGGTGGAATGGATGAGCCTGAGGTGAAGATCATCGACGTCTTCATCTGCAAGCTGCGGAAGAAACTCGCCGAAGCGGGTGCGCGCAATGTGATCGGGACCGTTTGGGGCCGTGGATACACTGTTCGGGACCCGATGCCGCTGCCCGTAGCCGCTCGGGCGGAGAATGTCCGTGCCGCTCTAGAACTGAGCCGGGCTGCAGCATGATCGATACGGCCAGGATCCTCCTCGCGCTTCAAAACAGAGACCGGCCGTCAGACGGTGAATTGCTCTGCAATGATGCGCTCGGAGAGACCTTGGCCAGGATCAAACAGGACGGTCGTGACGACGCTCCGGTCTTCCCTGACAGAGACTGAAACGACGTCGCGCACTTCTGTGGCATCGGCAACTGCCGCGACGGGGCGCTTCTCACGTTCCAACACCTCAAAGAGAACCGCAGCCGTGCTCGGCAGCAACGCACCCCGCCAGCGCCGCGGCCGGAACGCGCTGATTGGAGTGAGCGGCAGTAGATTAGCCGAAAGCGGCACGATCGGTCCGTGCGCCGACAGATTATAGGCAGTCGATCCAGCCGGCGTCGAAACGAGGATGCCGTCGCAGATCAACTCCGCCAGACGAACCCGGCCATCGATCGAAATCCTTATCTTCGCGGTCTGACGCATCTGCCGAAGCAATGAAACTTCGTTGAGCGCGAGCGCTTCCTCGATATGTCCGTCGCTCGTCTCTGCCCGCATCCGCAACGGATGCAGTATCGCCCCCTGGGCCTTGCTCAGCCGCTCTCCGAGCCCTTCTTCGGCATAAGCGTTCATCAGAAAGCCGACTGACCCGCAATTCATGCCGTACACCGGCGTGTGCGAACCGCTCTCGAGCAGGCGGTGCAGCGTCTCCAGCAGGAAACCGTCGCCGCCCAAACAAACGATGACTTCCGCCCGATCCAACCTCTCATTGCCGTATAACTGGACCAATCTCCCTAGGCTTTGAGTGGCCAACGTCGTCGGCGCCGCAGCGAATGCGATCCGGGTTGGCCGTGCGGCCAGGAACGGTTGCGCCGGTGCAGCCGCTATGATCGCCTCGCTTATAATCTCGGTTCCGTCCGCGACGGCCGGCCCGGTTCTCGCCGTTGGGGCATCAGCGGCGCCGGCGGAATGGGCGGTGCCCGCCGTCCCTCACGCACCCTGTAGCCACCCGGCGGCTCCTCATCGTCGAGCGACGCCTCTGGAAGGCGCAACGCCAGGCTCCGGATCTCGGCCTGGATCTCGTCCAATCTGATCTCGATCGCCTCCAGCCGCGACTTCGTGCCGAACACGCTGAACGGCATCAGCGCGAACATCACCGCGATGAACAGCAGCGCCAGCAGAACGGCCAAATGGACCCACCAAGGAACCCAGTCTGGTAGAGGAAGTGGTGAGGTCATCGCGTGAACAGCCTATCGCACAGTGCTGCCGCGCGAAACGGGGCTTGATGCCGCCCCTATCCCTGCGTAAGCGACCTCATGCTGCTCCTGATACCCGGTCCCGTCACGACCCACGACTCCGTCCGCGCCGCGGCCGCGCGGGATTACGCGCCATGGGACAACGATTTCCGCACGCTCGTCGCGCGGCTGCGCGAACGGGTGCTCGGCCTTGCCGGTGGCAAACCCGGCGAACACACCGCATTGATTCTGCAGGGCTGCGGCCATTTCGCCATGGAGGCGGCCTGCCGTACATTCCTCCCGCCCGGCGGACGCGTCCTCTTGCCGAAAACCGGCCAGTACGCAGACCGCCTCGAGCGCCTGGCGACCGAGATCGGCCGCGTCGTTGTACGGCTGGCGGTCCCAGACGGCCAGCGCGTCGACCCGGCCAGCCTCGATCCGATGCTCGCCCAGGACCCAACGATCTCGCATGTGGCGCTCGTCTATAGTGAGACCGCGACCGGCATCATCCATGACGTGCCGGCGCTGGCCGCGGTCGCGGGCAAACACGGGCGCCGGGTCATCGTCGACGCCGTCTCGGCATTTGGTGCCCTGCCGTTCGATATCGGCACACTGCCGATGGTGGATGCCGTTGTTTTCACGACAAACAAATGCATCGAGGGCCTGCCGGGCGCCTCCTTCACGGTGGCGCGGATCGACCGGCTGAAAGCCTCCGCCGGCAACGCCCAGAGCTGGTCGTTCGACCTGTCCGACATCTATGCGCATTACGAGAAGGCTCCCGGCTCACACCGTTTCACGCCTGCCGCCGGCACGGTTGCCGCCTTTGATGTCGCCTTGGACCTCTACGACGCCGAAGGCGGGCAGCCGGCCCGGCTCCGGCGCTACACCGAAAATATGCTCACGCTCTACTCGGGCCTCGAGCAGGTCGGTTTGTCCCCCTCGCTGCCGGCATCGTCCCAGGGACCGATCGTCCTGAACGTGGACGCGCCGGCCGATCCACGCTGGGGCCTACAGCGCTTCGTCGACGGCCTGAAGCAAAAAGGCTTCCTGATCAGCAACTTCTACAACACCGCCCAGCCGAGCTTCCGGCTCGGCTGTATCGGCGCGATCACGCCGGACGACATGCGCCGGGCTGTCGCGGCGATCGACGCCACGCTCGACAACATGGGGATCGTCGAGCGCGCACCGGGCCGAGTTCAACGCGTTTAGTGGGCGACCCGTATCACCGACTCGGCGCCAGGTGCGCCCAACTTACGGTTCGGTAGCGGCGCATCCTCATAGCCGGCCGTCGAAACAGCCGGTCTCGCCGCGGCGGATGGGTTGATCCGTGGCGCTGGCGGCGCTTCCGGTGCAACACACCCCGCCGCAGCGAGGATGAGACACAAACAAACTGGACCTCTGATCGCGACCATCATTCGCTCCCTTGCAGTACCCACGCTATGCGGCGGGGGCTACTCGGGAGCAAGGGCACGCGATGCCTTACTGCGGGCTCTGCGCCCGGGTCAGCGACTGCGCATTGAGCGAGTCGGCGGAGTTGTCAGGACCGGACCCAGTGCTGGACTTGTGCGACATCGCATGCATTGCCTTGTGCGGAGCGGCCTTGGCGTGCGTAGCCGCTTGCGCCGAAACAGCCGAGAAAAGGATGGCAGCGAGGCCCAGGACGACGGTTTTTGAAGCGGACATGATGAATTTCCACATGAGAGGCTCGGCCTTTCCGAGCCCCTGAGTTATCGCCACCTGTAGATGGTTTCGCAATGTTATCTGCAAGGCGCGAAAGCGATCTGTGATCGATTTACGACACTGTGACTAAACCGTCGCGGTGATCGGCCGCAACTCGGTCGGGATCACGCTGATCCGGGGGACCCATCCCGCCCCCGCCCGGCAATTCCAACACGAGCCGGTCGCCCGCGGGGATGACCTGATAGCCTTTGGTCCGCAACAACCCGCCGCTGCGCAGACGGACGACACCCGGCGCACCATCGCCGCCGCCCTCGCGACCACGGGGCGCATGCGCGACCCGGTCGAAGATGGCGTTGCAGGCAAATTCCGCGTCACCCTTGGCGCCGATCTCCATGATTTGGCCGAACCCACCTCGTGTCCGCCCCGCTCCACCGCTGTCCGGCCGCAATTCCTTGCGCCAAAACACCACCGGCGCCACGTTCTCCGTGGCCTCGACGGGCATGGTCCGAACGCCGGACGGAAACGCCGTCCCGTCCAGCCCGTCCTGACCCGGCCGCGCGCCGGTTCCGCCCGAGTTGAACGTGATCACCTCGAAGCTCGGCAGCGGCGAGTTCTGCCCGGACACGATCGCGCCGCCCCGCAGCGGCGGGTTCCACAAGCACGACGACCCCTCCGCCGTGACCCGGTCCGGCACGGCCTGATGCAGGCAGCTCATCATGAGATCGGGCAGCAACTGACCGACGACATGGCGCACCGCGACCGGGCTCGGGCGCGGCGCGTTCAGGATCGTGCCCTCCGGGATGACCATCCGGAATGGCGCGAGGCTGGCCGTATTGTTCGGGATCTCCGGCGCCACCACGCATTTGATGCCGAAACAGGCATAGGCCCGCGCATAGGCCGCCGGCACGTTGATGCCGCGGCCCGACAGGCCGGAAGTCCCGTCGAAATCGACCGTGATCCCATCCGCCGCAATCGTCATCGCCGCGGCGAGCCGGATCGGCGCCTCATACCCGTCCGACCAGATCTCCGCCGAGAAGCGACCCGGCGGCAGCGCCGCGATCTGCGCCATCGTCGCCCGGTGAGAGCTGTCGAAAATATGTGACGCGAGCGCCTCGATACCGTCGAGCCGGAACTCGTCCAGCATGCCCACGAGCCGCCGCGCGCCGGCCTCGTTGCAGGCGCATAGCGAGTAGACGTCGCCCTCCAGCTCGACCGGCAGCCGCGTCCCCGCGCGCAGGAAGTCGAAGAACGTGCTGTTCGGCCGCCCCGCCTCGAAGCATTTCACGATCGGGATATACAGCCCCTCCTCGAACACGGAGCGCCCCTCCGGCCCCATCCCGAGCCCGCCGACATCGATCACGTGCGCCGTATTGGCGAACAGCGCCACCAACCGGCCCCGATAGAACGCAGGCGTGACGACGGTCAGATCGTGCAGATGGCCGGTCCCGAGCCAGGGATCGTTGGTGATCAGATGGTCGCCGTCCTGCAGCGTCTCGGCCGGGAACTTGCGCAGGAAATGGCCGACGCTCTCCATCATCGAGTTCACGTGCCCCGGCGTGCCCGTCACCGCCTGCGCGAGCATCCGCCCCTGCAGGTCGAAGATCCCGGCCGACAGATCGCCGGCCTCGCGCACCGTCGTGCTGAACGCGGTGCGGATCATCGTCTGCGCCTGTTCCTCGACGACGGCGATCAGCCGGTTCCACATCACCTGCCGCTGAATATCTTCCAAAGCGCTCATGCGGCGATCCTCCGAAGGTCCAAATAGCCCCGTTCGTCTACGGTCGCGGACCAGCCCGGTCCGATCAGCGTGCTCGTCTCGGCTTCCGCGACGATCGCCGGTCCGGCGATTCGTTCTCCGGCGGCGAGATCGGCCCGTTGATGCACCGCCCACGCCGCCTCGTCGCCCGTCGCCGTGTCGCGGACGCGTTGCTGGCCCGGCGTGGCCGCCGCACCGGTCGGCGCCGGCCCCGCCGTTCCGGCTTCCGGCACGGTCGTCACCGTCACCGCGTAGCTCATCACCTCGACATCCGACCCCGGGACCGGGCGATCGTAGAAGCGGGCATAGGCCGCATCGAACTCCTCGCGGAGGGCTGCGACGTCGCTCTCCACCAGGCCGCGCTCCGGCAGCGTCACCGGGATCTCATGCCCTTGGCCGACATAGCGCATGAACGCCAGCCGGCTCTGCCGTGTCGGTGCGCCGAAGCTGCCACCAGCCACCACCTGTTCAGCTTCCGCCGTCATGTCGTCCAGCAACGCATTGACACTATGCACATCATAGGTTCCCAACCGCCCATACCGGCTCCGCACCACCTCATAGCCGACCGGCGCCCGCAGGAACCCGATCGCGCTGCCGACGCCCGCCCCGATCGGCACCAGCACCCGGTCGATCCCGACCTTCTCCGCGACCCGGTAGCCATGCACCGGCCCGCCGCCGCCGAACGCGATCAGCGTCCGGCCGCCATACGACTTCCCGCTCTCGATCGCATGGACGCGGGCGGCGTTGGCCATGTTCTCGTCCACCATCTCGATGATCCCCAGCGCCGCCATGGCCGGCTCGAGCCCGATCCGCTCGCCGACGCAGGCCGTCATCGCCGTCGCCGCCGGGTCGCGGTGCAACTGCATCGCGCCGCCGGCGAAGCGGCCCGGATCGTAGCGGCCGAGCAGCAAATTGGCGTCCGTCACCGTCGCCGCTGCGCCGCCGCGGCCATAGCAGGCCGGCCCCGGATCGGCCCCGGCGCTCTCCGGCCCGACGCTGATGCGGCCGAGCGCGTCCACGCCGGCGATGCTGCCGCCGCCGGCCCCGATCTCGACCATCTCGATCACCGGGATCCGCAGCGGCAGGCCGGAACCCCTCTTGAACCGCCCGACCCGCGCCACTTCGAATGTCCGCGACGCCTGCGGCTGATAGTTCTCGATCAGGCAGACCTTGGCCGTGGTGCCGCCCATGTCGAAGCTGAGCACCTGCTCCAGCCCACACTGCCGGGCGATGTCGGCGGCGAAGATGGCGCCGCCCGCCGGGCCGCTCTCGACCAGCCGGATCGGAAACCGGCACGCCGTCTCGATCGTGGTCAACCCGCCGCCGGACAACATCAGAAACACCGGCGCCGTCAGCCCCATCGCGACGAGCCCGGCCTCGAGCCGTCGCAGATAGCCTGCGATCAGCGGCTGCACATAGGCGTTGGCCGCCGTCGTGCTGAAGCGTTCCCACTCGCGCATCTCGGGCGACACATCGGACGAGAGCGAGATCGGCACGTCCGGCAGCGCCGTTTCCAGCAGGCTGCGCACCCGCCGCTCATGCTCCGGATTGACGTAGCTGTGCAGGAACCCGACCGCGATGCTGCCAACATTTTCGCGCCGGAGCGTGGGCATTAGGTCGAGAACCGCGCCCTCGTCGAGCGGCAGCAACACGGTGCCCTCGTTGTCGAGCCGCTCCGGCACCGGCAGCCGGAGGTACCGCGGCACCAGCGGCTGCGGCAGATGGATGTTGAGGTCGTATTGGTCGTAGCGGCTCTCGTTGCCCAGCGCGAGCACGTCGCGGAAGCCCTGCGTCGTGATCAGCGCCGTGACCGCGCCCTTGCGCTCGATGATGGCGTTCGTCGCCAGCGTCGTGCCGTGGACCATGATGGTGACGTCGCTGGCCGTCATCCCAGCCTGCTGCAGGATCGCGGCGACTCCATCCAGAACGCCGCGCTCGGGCTGCGATGGTGTGGTGAGCACCTTGGTGGTGACCCGGCCGCCCTCATGCTCGAGGGCCAGGTCGGTGAACGTGCCGCCGATATCGACGGCCAAACGGGCATGCTGCATTGCACCAGCCTGCCGACCCTTCCGCCCGCCCGCAACCCCAGCCATCATTGCGGCAATCGATATCCGAGGAAAACGACCCCATGACCAAGCCGATCCTGCTCGTGACCCGGCGCCTGCCGCCCGCCATCGAGGCTCGCGCCACCCAGTCCTTCGACGCGCGGCTCAGCGAGTCCGATGCGCGGGTCACCGGCGCCGACATCCTGGCCCGCGCCGAGGGGGCGGCGGCCGTGCTCTGCTGCCCAGCCGAGAAGCTCGATGCCGAGACGATCGGCAAGCTGCCCGACAGCGTGAAGGTGATCGGGACGTTCAGCGTCGGCTTCGACCATATCGACATGCCGGCCGCGCGCGCCCGCGGCATTCCGGTGGTCAACACGCCGGACGTACTCAGCGTAGCGACGGCGGAATGCGCGATGCTGCTGATCCTGGCCGCCGCGCGCCGGGCGGGGGAGGGGGAGCGGCTGGTCCGGACGCAAAAATGGGACGGTTGGGCGCCGACGCAGTTGATGGGCACGCTGGTCTCCGGCCGCCGGCTCGGCATCTTCGGCATGGGCCGTATCGGCCGCGAGTTGGCGCGCATGGCGGCCGGCTTCGGCATGGTGGTGCATTACCGCGACCAGCAGCGCCTGCCGCCGGAGCTGGAAAACGGCGCCACCTTCCATGAGGACGACGACAGCTTTCTCGCCGTCTGCGACGTGCTGTCGCTGCATGCGCCGGGCGGGGAGGGGACGCGGCACTGGCTCGATGCCGAGCGTATCGCCAAATTGCCAAAGGGCGCGGTCGTCGCCAACGCCGCGCGCGGCACGCTGATCGACGACGACGCGCTGATCGCCGCGCTCAAATCCGGCCAGGTCGCCGCGGCCGGGCTGGACGTCTACAACAACGAGCCGCGGCTGGCGGCCGGCTATTTCGCGCTGGAGAACGTCGTCCTGCTGCCGCATCTCGGCAGCGCGACGACCGAGACGCGGGACGCCATGGGGCATCTGGTGCTGGATGGGATCGAGGCGGTCCTGGCCGGGCAAACGCCCAAAAACCTCGTGAAGTAAGGTGCGTCACCCCCGGGCTTGACCCGGGGGCCCAATGACGGTTTCAGACTGCGGCCTTAACCTCGTCGACGAACTCCAGCTCGCCGGTCGCTTCCGTGCTCCGGCGGGTCGCCTCCAACCGCCGCAGGTCAACGCGCCGGATCTTGCCGGAGATCGTCTTCGGCAACTCGTAGAATTCGATCCGCCGGATCCGTTTGTAGGGCGCCAGCCGGGCCCGGAGGTGGTCGAAGATCCGCGCCGCCGTGGCGGCATCCGGCGCATGTCCCTCGGCCAGCGCGATGAACGCCTTGGGCAACGCGGTTCGCACCGGGTCGGGCGAGGGAACCACCGCTGCCTCGGCCACCGCCTCGTGCTCGACCAGCACGCTCTCCAGCTCGAATGGGCTGATCCGGTAGCCGCTGGATTTGAATACGTCGTCGGCGCGCCCGACATAGGTCAGGCTGCCATCCGCATTGCGCAGCGCGACGTCCCCCGTGCGATAGGCGCTGCCCTGCGGCTTTCGCAGCGCGCCGGACTCGTCGAAATAGCCTTGCATGAGCGCGGTCGGCGCCGGGTCGAGCGCGATGGCGATCTCGCCTTCCTCGGCCTCGGCCCCGTCCGGGTCGAGCAGCCGGATCGTGTAGCCGGGCGCGGGCCGCCCCATCGACCCTGGCGAGACGGGCTGGCTCGGCATGTTGCCGATCTGCAGCGTCGTCTCGGTCTGGCCGTAGCCGTCGCGGATCGTGACGCCCCACGCCGCCTGCACCCGCTCGATCACCTCCGGGTTCAGCGGCTCGCCCGCCGACAGCGCCTCGCGCACGCTCACCGTGGCGGCGCTCAGATCCGCCTGCACCAACATGCGCCACACCGTCGGCGGCGCGCAGAACGTCGTCACGCCCTGAGTTTCCAGGACGCGGAGCAAGCCCGGCGCGTCGAAGCGGGGCTGATTGAGGATCAGGATCGTTGCGCCGGCGTTCCACGGCGCGAAGAAGCACGACCACGCATGCTTCGCCCACCCCGGCGAGGAGATGTTCAGGTGGACGTCGCCGGGCTGGGCCCCGATCCAATACATCGTGCTCAGATGGCCGACCGGGTAGCTCTCATGGCTGTGCAGCACGAGCTTCGGCTTCGAGGTCGTGCCGGAGGTGAAGTAGAGCAGTAGCGGGTCGGTGGCGCGCGTCTCGCCCTGCGGGTCGAAGCTCGTCGCCTCCGCCTGGCTCTCGGCGAAGTCGCGCCAGCCCGCCGGTCCCCCCACGGCGATGCGCACGTAATCGCCCTCGAGCTGCTCGAACCGCGGCGCCAACTCGGCCGCCGCGACCACCGCGCGCACTCGCCCCCGCGCGACGCGGTCGGCCAAATCGGCCTCGGTCAGCATGGTCGTCGCCGGGATCACGACGGCCCCGAGCTTCATCGCCGCGAGCATCGTCTCCCATAGCGGGACGACGTTGCCGAGCAACAGCAGCACGCGGTCCCCGCGGCGCACTCCGACCTGGCGCAGAAAATTGGCCACCTGATTCGACCGGGCGGCGAGCGACGCGAAGCTGACGCTCTCATCGGACGCCGGGCTGATGATCCGTAGCGCGACCTGCTCGTTGCCGGCGGCCATCGGGTCGAAATAGTCGAGCGCCCAGTTGAAGCGACCGAGGCGGGGCCAGGTGAAGGCGGCGGTCGCCGCGGCCAGATCGGTGCGGTGCGTGAGCAACAGGTCGCGTGCGGCTCGGAAAGCGGCGGCGTCCGCCATGTGGTGATCCCCCTCGTTTGCCGGCAGGCTACGGCAATCGAGGGGGGAAGTTGAGGCCAGTCTAGAAGTGGCGGCGCGTCGGCTTGTGCGGCTTGCCGATCGCGATGCCGTGGGTGCTCACGCGGTAGGTCGCGGCTGTGATGCCGTATCCGCGATGGTGGCCCGCCGTGGCGACGTGCAGGGGGTACGACCGACCATGCGCATTCCCACGGCGACGGCTCGAGTAGCGCGGCGCGACGTCGTCGTCGGCGGCTTCCGCGACCTCTTCGGGTGCGGTCGCGGCGCTTGCGACCGTGGTCCGCTCGCTCGCCATCTGCAGGTCGGACGGCGCGGGGATCGCGGCGTTGTTGGCGACCATCGTGCCGTGATCGGGGCGGTCGTAGATGAAGCCGTAGGTCGGATACATGCTGCCGTAATCCTCGGCCTGGCTCAGCGCCACCCGAACCTCGGTCCAGTCGTTGTTCGGCGACACGTCCACGACGTCGATATTGCGGCTCACGCGGCCCGGCGAGCCCCAGTTGGCGTGGTCGATCTCGATATGCCGCGGCGAGATCACATTCGTGACAACAGCCACGTGACCCAGGCGCATGTGACCGGTCGCGCGGAAGTTGAGAATGCTGCCGACCTCGGGGCGAGCGCCGCGCTCATACAGGCCGGTGGCATTGTCCCACCAGGTGCCGGCGTTGCCGGATAGCTCGATACCGGAATTCTCCCGCGCGAACGGCACGCACTGGAGCGCGCTGCGGCGCCATGAGGGGCGCCAGCTATGGCTGGCAAAACTGCGATAGCCCCGATGGAACCCGGTGCCGGAGGCAGCGCTAGATCTCGAAACCTGCGTCGTGTGCTTGCTCCGCGCGTCGGCGGATCCCTGTGTCACAGCCAGCACCAACAACGTGCCGGCGACGATGTCGAGGCTTTGACCTAGCCATCCTGCTCTCATCTAGCTCCCCTTCTGGTCACCGCTCTGTGAACATGGGTTAGGTTCCGAGACACCTGGCTGGCAACCGTGATGCGGCAACTTTCGCCGATCACGAAGTGTTTCGCTAAATTACGTCGCGCTCCGGCAGTCGATTTAGGACGGGAGTCATATTCGAGGGACGTGTATTCGATTACGAAACAGATAAAAATCGGCTGTGGCGAAAAAGCGACAGTATTGCGCGCCCGCCACAGCGATTCCCTCGACGATTACTTACAGGTCGTCACCATGATCTCCACGAGGTGGCGCTGATCGGCCATGTGCGCCTGCACGCAGGCCCGCGCCGGCGCTCCCTCGGCCGGCAGCCACGCGCTCCAGACCTTGTTCATCGCCTCGCGATCGCGGATGTCCTTGAGCCAGATCTGCGCCTGCAGCAGCCGGGTCTTGTCGGTGCCGTGCGTTTCGAGAATGTCGTCGATGCCCTTGAGGACCTGCTCGGTCTGTCCAGTGATGTCCTGGCTCAAATCGGACGCTGTCACGCCCTGGACGAAGACGAAGCCATGATACTCGACGGCTTTGGCGAGCACGGCATTCGGTTCCGTGCGGATGATACGGCTCATTTTGGTTCCTTCTCTCGTAAATGCAGCGCTCAGGGGCGCGGCGAGGACGTGCCGGTGCCGGCCGGGCTGAACGTGGGGCCGACGCCCGGCGTCGCCGTGGCCGTGCTGTTGCCCGCCGAGCGGAGGCAATCGGTCACCATCTGCTCGCGTCCATACTCGGCGCCGAGGCCGCGGCTCGGGATGCCACTGTTGTAGGTGCCGGCAAAGGCGAAATCGCGCTCGTCGCGCCGGGTCAGGTCGACCCGGTTCTGCGCGTTGTACTGCCGCTCCACCTGCTGCCGGCATTCCGCCTTGGTGTCGATGTCTGCCCGCGTCGGCGGTGGCGGGCGATAACAACCCGCAAGGCTCACCGCGAGAACGGCCGCGGCGAGGGTGTAACCCGATCGATCGATCAAATACCTACTCCTGATGGGATGTTGACTCGGTGCTCAACGACGGCACGGCTCCGGCGAGATGCGCGCGAACCCGCACCTCGTCCAGATGCCCCCGGGTCGAGAGCGGAATGGACGCCGCGGCGCGCACCAGCGCCGGGTCGAGAGTCATGCCGGCGCGGGACAGCGGACAGAGTGCCCGCAGCATCGGGGAATCCGACAGCAGCGCCACCAGACCGAGTAGGCGCAGGCAGAGGGAGAGCCCGTACGCGGTATGCAGGCCCCAGGCGGCGTCGATGGCTTCCGCCCAGCACGCCGCGTCGTCATCGTTGAGCGCGAGGTCGACGGGCTCATCGTCGGCCGGGCGGAACCTGAACATGCGGGGCTCGCCCCAGCGGGACGCTGCCGCGGCGCGACGTGCGGCATCCCACCCTTCGGCCAGATCGCCGGTGCGGACCGGCGGCAGCGCGTCCGGCGACATGCCGACCCGGTAGATCAGCGCGCCAGTTCGGTCCGTCGCCAACTCGATCGGAGGGTGGGCACGTTCTCGCATGGAGAGAAGATGGACCCGCCTCCCAGGTTACGCCAGCCTGCACTGCGGGGAGGTGAGTTCGACGGCCGCAATACTGGCTCTAGGCGTCGATGGCGTAGGATTCGTAGGTGCCGAGGGCGCGGCGCTCCTCCATGGTGGTCAGCGCGCGCTCCAACTGGGAGAGCGGGTCCGCGGCTTCGGCGCTGGCGGGTGGCGTGGGGACCG
>CAZZVQ010000097.1:0-19516 GCA_964657565.1 uncultured Acetobacteraceae bacterium | reverse complement strand
GCGGTGAATTTGTACCCGTTCGCGGCCACGGTCAGCCGCCCGGACTGCACCAGCTTCGCCTTGCTCGCGTCCACGTCCTTGATGTGGGTGTGTGCGATGCGCTCGGGTACCTGGCGCGTCAGCTCGGCCGGGTCGGTGCCGCCGGGGGTGTGGTGTCGACGCCGAAGATCAGCGTCGGGGACAGGTTGCTGGTCGTCTCGCCCGGCGCGGTCACCGTGACCTCGATCGAATGCGTTCCGTCGGCGAGGACCGGGGTGACGAAGGAGTAATGACCGGCGGAGTCCGCGACGACCGTGCCGAGCACGCCACCCAGGCCGTCCTGCACCGTGACGAGCGATCCGGCTTGCGCAGTGCCGATGATGGTCGGGGTGGTGTCGTTGGTGACCTGGTCGTCGGCGTTCGCGCCGGTGTCCGAGCCGAGCGCGAGGACCGGTGTTTCCGGCGTCTTGGTCTGCATTATCGCCCACCGTTCCTGTTCAGCCCACCACCCTGGGGATACATCGCCGTACCGCAGCACATGGCTGTGACGACGGTCACAGGCCGCTCCGAACGTACACGCTTCATTTGTCGGTGAGGGCGATGGCGGCGAAGGGGAGCGTATGGGTGGCGTGTCGTCGTCATGTCGGAGTTTCTCCGCCGCCGGATTGACTGAGCCAGCATCCCCGCCTGTGACTGGACGGTAATCCCCCAAATGGATGAGGCTATTCGCTTTTTTTTACGGGCTGCGGGAAACTACGAGACGTGCATCGAGATCGCCCTAGGAGTTTGTCCCGGTAACGGCTGAAACTGCTGAGCTACGCCCGCATGGTGCGCGCCGAGGCCGAGTTGGACGCCGAGGTGCAGGCCTGGCTCGATCAGGCCGCCGCCGCCGATGCGTTCGAGGATGCCGAACACGGCGCCGACCGTCGCGGCGACGAAACACCCGATTGGATGGCCGACAAGCGGCGTCGCCTAGGTATTGGTGCAGGCAGAGATCTTGATTGCAGCTGCCTGCAGGGCTGGCACGATGGTGCGGCGGACCTCTTGCATCGAGGCGCGCTCCGCATTCGTGCTCACGTTCAATGCCGCGATCACGCGGCCAGTTCGATCCGCCAGCGGCACCGATACGCCGGAAACACCTTCCTCGATCTCGCCTTTCACATAGGCCCAACCCTGCGCCCGGACATCGGCGAGCCTCGCGCGAAGCACGGCCGGATCAGTTACCGTGAACTTCGTGAACCGGCGGAGGGGCGCTGTCCGGAAGTAATCCTCGAGCGCGGGCAGCGGCAGCGCGGCGAGCAACACCCGTCCCATGCTGGACACGTGTGCCGGCAACCTGCTGCCGGCCGAGACGCCGATGTGCAACGGCCGAGCGGACGGGATGCGCAGCACATACACCACCTCCGTACCGTCCAGCACACCGGCCGACGCCGTCTCGTTCAGCCCGTCGGCGACGAATTGCAGCACGGGGCGCGCCGCATCCCAAACGGCACGTTCGCCGCAGCCCTGTGCCAGGTCGAGCACCCGTGCCGTGAGGAAGAAATTGCCGACACCGTGGCGGTGGGCGAGCACGCGCCGAGCCGGCTGACCCTCGCCACCAAGGAGCGGGCCGCGCAAACCATCGGCGCGGCCTGAGCGGTTGGGCCGCTACGCCGCCCGGCGGGCCCTGCACGGGTTGATCGTCATCCTGGGCGTCACGGCGCTGGTCTTCGTCGTCACCCGGCTGATCGGCGACCCGGTCCGCGTGATGCTCCCCACCGAAGCCACCGATGCGGAGCGCCTGGCCATTGCGCACCGCCTCGGCTTCGACCAACCGATCGCGATGCAGGCGCTCGCCTATGTCCGTGGCGTGGCCATCGGCGATTTCGGCATCTCGCTTTGGCAGGACAGGCCAGCAGCCCAGATCGTGGCCGAGGCGTTGCCGCGCACGCTGCTGCTCGTCGTCGTGGCGTTGGCGGGCGCCGCCCCGCTGGGCTGCCTGCTGGGCGGCGTCTCGGCGCTGAAAGCCGGCGGTGCGGCAGACCGCGTGCTGACGGCGGCCGGGCTGGCCGGATTGTCGTTGCCGCAGTTCTGGCTGGGGCTGGTGCTGATCCTGGTATTCGCCGTCTGGCTCGGCTGGTTGCCGGCGTCGGGCAATGAGGGCGTGGGGGCGTTGGTGCTGCCCGCGCTCGCCCTGGCGCTACCGTCGGTCGGCCGGATCGCGCTGGTCGCCCGCGCCCAATTGATCGAGGAAATGCGGATGCCCTATGCGCGCACCGCCGAGGCACGCGGCCTGCGGCCAACGCAGGTGTTGCTGCACCATGCCGCGCGCAACGCGGCCAACACGGTGCTGACGATCATCAGTTGGGAAGCGATCCGTATGCTGGCCGGCTATGCGGTGGTGGTCGAGACGGTGTTCGCCTGGCCCGGCGTCGGGCTGCTGGCCGTGCAGGCGATCCAGCGGCAGGATCTCATCCTGTTGCAGGCCATCGTGTTCGCCGTCGCCATTGTCGTGGTGATCGTGAATTTCCTGACCGATATCGTCTATCGCGCCGTCGATCCGCGGATCTCGCTCGGATGAGTCTCCGGCGAGAGCCGCTGGTCGTGGCGGCGATGGCCGTGCTGGGGGTGATCCTCGCCTGCGCGATCCTCGGGCCATGGCTCGCGCCGTGGCCGCCGGGGGCGATCAGCCTGTCGGCGCGGCTGATGCCTCCCGCCTGGCTGCCGGCCGGTCGCCCCGATCACCTGTTGGGGACAGACCAACTCGGCCGTGACGTCCTGTCGCGCATCATCGCCGGGTCGCGCGTGTCGCTGGCGGTGGCAGGGCTGGTGGTGATCCTGGGGGGCGCCGTGGGGACCGCGGCAGGTGTCGCCGGAGGCTACGCCGGCGGCCGGTGGGACTCGCTGATCATGCGCGTGGTCGATGTGCAAGTCGCCTTTCCAGGCCTGCTGCTGGCCATGCTGATGCTGGCCGTGATCGGGCCGAGCCTCGGCACGCTGGTCCTGGTCCTCGCGTTTAGCGGCTGGATGGTGTTCGCACGGCTTGCCCGCAGCGTGACGCTGTCGTTGCGGCGCGCGCCCTATGTCGAGGCGGCAGAGCTGCTGGGCTGCTCGCCATCGCCCATGACCTCGGCATTGTGCGGCACATGTCGCACCGGATCGCGATCCTGTATTGCGGCCGGCTGGTCGAAGTGCTGCCGAAGGCGGCGTTCAGGCGGCCCCGCCACCCCTATACCGCCGCCTTGCTCGCGTCCCAGCTGCGGCCCGACCCGTCTGAACGCACCCGCTTGCTGGTGCAGGCGCCCGGCGAGATCCCGAGCCCGCTCGATCCCCCCACCGGCTGCCGCTTCCACACACGATGCTCCCGGGCCGATGCGCTGTGTCGCGAGGCAGAGCCATCGTTGATCCTGAACGAACCGGACCACCTGGCGGCCTGCCACCATCCCTTGGACGAGACATGAACTCTGGTACGGCCGTGCGTGCGCTTCGACATTGGTAATGCCGAAATTTGACCCCGGCATCCACGCCAACAGAACTCATCCTCGGTCTGGCCGAACGGTGGCCGGGTCAAGCCCAACGCTTGGCAACCAATCGTTAGGTTCGGACCACGACTGCCAGGCCACCGTTGTTGCAGCTACTCAGGCCGGACACCGACGCCCCTTATATCCAAGGCTGGCTCTGTTTACCAAAGTCGTTTCTCCTTTACGATGGCTCGTGTGCCCGTCTTGGGGGAAGTAACGCGGTTACTGAGCAAGGCTAGCCAGACGGCCGGCGCGGCTTTCTGGCTTCTGTACGGTCTCGCCGTCGCGTGCTGTCCGACACTGTTCGGGCGCCGTGTGGATGTGATCGGCGCGAGCCGGGCGCTGATCGTGCTGACAGTCGTCCAGATGGTCGCGCTCGCTCTGCCTGCTCGACGTCTCGCATCCCGCACTCCTCATATCGTCGGTCTGCGGCGGCGGGACCGCCGGCTTCGCCCCAACTCTGGCACGGTCCCGGCTACCGGGCCACCCTTGCACAGCCGCCCTCGGCAAGGGGGCGGAACGCGGCATCGCCGGGAACGGTGTTGAGGTATTCATACAAGTCCCAAGTTCCTCGCGACTCAGCCGGCGTCTTGACCTGGAACAGGTGCACGTCGTGGATCGTGCGCCCGTCCGCTCGGATATAGCCGCGCCCGAATAGCGGATCCTCTGTCGGGATCTGCTTCATCACCGCGACCGTCGCCGCGCCATCGGCGGCCGCAACGGTCGCACCAAGGGCCCGCACGGCCTTGAGATAATGCCACACCGCAGCGTAGCACCCGGCCTGGTTCATGGTTGGGACGGCGCCCCGGTAGCGGGGCTGAAAACGCGCGGTGAATGCGCGCGTGCCTTCGTTAAAGTCCCAGTAGAAAGGTTCCGCCAGCAGCATGCCTTGCGCGGCCTCGAGGCCGAGGGTGGCGATGGTGGTGATCAGGATTGCCAGCCCAGCGAAACTCTGGCCGCTTGCGCTGCCGATGCCGAACTCGGCCGCCTGCTTCATGCAATTGACCACGTCCTTGCCCGACAGTGACAGGCCGATCACCTTCGCGCCGCTCGCCTGCGCCTGCAGCAAATAGGGGGAGAAATCGGTCGTCTCCGGGAACGGGTAACGCGCGTTCCCCAATACCGTCCCGCCGGCAGCCTCCACGAAACGGCGCGAGTCCGCCTCGAGCGCAGTGCCGAAGGTGTAGTTCGGCGTGATGAAGAACCATGACGTTCCGCCGCGTGCCACCACCGCCTTGGTCACCGCTGAGGGGATGCCATAAGTGTCGTGGGTCCACTGGATGTGGTTGGGGCCGCACGAGCGCCCGGTCAGCTCCGACGTGCCGGTGCTGCTCAACAGCGCGACCCGGTTCCGGTCCCGCGTGACCCCGGTCAGCGCGAGGGCGACCGCCGAATTCGGCACGTCCACCACGGCGGAGATGTCCTCTCGGTCGAACCATTGTTGCACGATGGACAAGCCGACATCGGGCTTGTTCTGCATGTCGCTGGCCACGATTTCGACCGTGATGTCCGGAAACGCCGCCATCGCGTCCTCGGCCACCATCCGCGTCGCCAGCACGGACCCGGCCCCTGTCGAGTCGGAATAAGGCCCCGACATGTCCGTCAGCACACCGATCCGGATGAGCGGCTTGGTCGCGGCACGAGCCCGCCCCGACACAGCGACGGCGCCGGCACTGAGCAGCACGGCCCGGCGGGCGATCAATGCGCCGGCTCCTCGGCGAGCGTAGTCGGAGCGCCATACATCTCCCGCAGCCGGGTCTTGAGCAGCTTGCCCGTCGCGGTATGCGGCAACTCGTCGACAATGATGACCTCGTCCGGCAGCCACCAGCGCGGCACTTTGTCGGCGAGGAAGGCAAGGACCTCCGACGCCTCCGGCCGCCGGTCGGGATGGCAGCGCAGCAGCAGCAGCGGCCGTTCCTGCCAGCGCGGATGCGGGATGCCGATCACGGCGGCCTCGGCGACGTCGGGATGGCCCACCGCCGCGTTTTCCAGATCGATCGACGAGATCCACTCGCCGCCGGACTTGATGACATCCTTGATGCGGTCGGTGATCCGGACGAACCCATCCGGCGTCAGGCTGGCGACGTCACCGGTGGCGAACCAACCATCCGGCGCGGCCACCGGGACATCGCTGCGGAAATATCGCTCGACGACCCAGGGGCCGCGCACTTGCACCTCGCCGACCGTTTGTCCGTCGCGCGGCAGCACCGCGCCCGCCGCATCGACGATCCGCAACTCGACCCCGAAGACCGGGCGACCCTGCAGCGCCTGGATCGCGTAGCGCTCTGCCGCCGGCAAGGTCTCCTGATGCGCCAGCAGGGTGCCGACGGTGGAGATCGGGCTGGTCTCCGTCATGCCCCAGGCCTGCACCACCGTCACGCCGAGCATCTCGTCGAACGCGGCGATCATCGAGACGGGCGCGGCCGAGCCCCCCACCATGATCCGGCGGATGCGCAGCCCTTTCAGGTCCAGCGTATCGCGATGCTTTCGGACGTAGTCCAGGAACGACAGCCAGATGGTGGGGACGCCGAGGGAGAACGTACAGCTCTCGTCCTGCATGAGGTTGAACAGGCTCTCCCCATCCAGCTGCGGCCCGGGCAACACCAGCTTGGCGCCACACATCGCGCCCGCGAACGGCATTCCCCACGCGTTGACATGGAACAGCGGCGTCACCAGCAGCACTGTGTCCCGCGCCGACAGAGCGAGCCCATCGACCGAGGTTCCTACAAATGCGTGCAGCAACAGCGACCGGTGACTGTAGAGCACACCCTTTGGATTGCCGGTGGTCCCGGAGGTGTAGCACAACGTGGAGGCACTGTTCTCGTCCAACACCGGCCACGCGTAGTGCGGCTCTTCCGCTGCAAGCAGGTCTTCGTAGCACAGCAGATTAGGCAACGTCGTTTCGGGCAGCTCCGACCGCGCGGCGAGGGCGACGAAGCCGCGCACGTGCGGCAGGCGGGGCGCGATCTGCTCCAGCAACGACGTGAAGCTGAGATCAAAGAACACGAACTCGTCGCGCGCATGCTCGAGCATGTATTCGATCTGCGCCGGAAACAGCCGTGGGTTGACGGTGTGCAAGACGCTGCCGCGGCCGGTCACGCCGAAATACAGCTCCATGTGGCGGTAGCCGTTCCAGGCCAACGTCGCCACACACGCGCCGGGCTGCACGCCGAGGCGATCGAGAGCATGGGCCAACTGGCGTGCGCGGGCGGCGATGCCGCCATAGGTCGTACGGTGGATCGCGCCGCTTTCGGTCCGGGATACGATCTCCCGCTGCCCGTGATTGGCGGCAGCGTGCTCCAGCACCGACGACAGCAGCAGCGGCGTCCGCTGCATCAATCCCATCATGACTGCAATCCTGTGAGTAGCTGATAAACTGGGTCGTCCGGCCAGCGCGAGCCGATCGGCGTGCGGCTCGCGAACCGTTCGGCTTCGGTTCCCGCCTGGGGCGACCGCTCCTCGAGCCAGTCGAACACGACGATCCGATCGGCCACGCGCCACTCTTCGCCGCGTTTCTCGAACCGATCGACATAGCGGCCCGCCATATGGACGTCGACGACCTGCCCACTGGCATTGGGCTGACGCTGCAGCGCCGTGAAATAGGCCTCGACCGCCGCCTGCTGCCCCTGCAATTCGATGAGCACGTTGTGAATCTGATGGATGCCACGCTCGATCCTCGGCAGCGATGTGACCGCCCAGTCGATGAAGCCCTCGGCGCTGCCTTTGTAGGAACCATGGCTATCCGTGCCATCCGGCCAGTAAGCCGAGCGGATGAGCGCTTCGTCTGCCCGGTCGATCCCCCGGCAGTAGCGATACAGGCATTCGCGGATCATCTCGCGATCCCAGAGTTCCAGTAGCTTCGCCTCCGGCGACATCGTCCATCTCCTCCGCGATGCCTCTTGCGGGCCTCGGCCGTCATCATGCGCACTCGGAGAGCGTTCTTGACATGGTCAAGCGCCGCGTCGAGGCGACAATCACATCCTAGATGGGGCCTCAGCCCATCCCATAGGTGATTCGCAGCTTGTCACCCGACAAAGTCTTGCCGGAACGTCCGAAAGGGCGATGCTCTGTCGCATAACAGGGAGGATCGACATGGCAACCAATGCCGTGGCGGCGAGCATCGACTATTTCGGTGATAGCGTGAACGCCCTCGGCGAGAGCCCGGTGTGGGATGCCGCGCGGCAGCTTCTCTGGTGGGTCGATATCAAGGCGCAGAAGATCTGCGCCGCCGGTATGGATGGGCACCGGACGGTCGATTGGCACTACGCGCAGCCGGTCGGCAGCATTGCGCTCGCCACCGACGGCCTCGTCGCCGCGCTCGCCGATGGATTTTACCGGATCGAGCCGGAGAGCGGCGCCGCAGCGATGATCACGCCAGTCCCGCTGCCCGGCCCCGATCTCCGCTTCAACGACGGCAAGACCGATCGCGCCGGCCGCTTCATCAGCGGGCACATGCGCTCCGCCGGAGACACCGACGGCGAGCTGTGGCGGCTTGATCGGGATGGTTCGGCCGAGAAACTGCTGGACGGGATCGGCATCGCCAACGCGACCTGCTTCTCGCCCGATGGGGCCTGGATGTACTTTGCCGACAGCCTCGAGGGCATTCTCCGCCGCTATCCCTATGACCAGACCAGCGGCCGGCTCGGCGCGCGTGAAGACCTGGTCGATTGCCGCGAGCACGGGTCGCCGCCGGATGGCGCGACGGTCGACGCCGAGGGTCGCCTCTGGGTCGCGATGGTCCTCGCCCAACGGATCGCCTGCTTCGCGCCGGACGGCGTGCTGCTGCGGACGATCGATCTACCCATCCCCTTCCCCTCCTGCCCCGCCTTCGGTGGCGAGCGCCTCGACACGCTGTTCGTGACGACGATCGCCGATTCGGGCCACCGCCTCGTCAGCGACCATCCCGATGCCGGGCGGATCATCGCCATCACCGGGCTCGACGCGGTCGGCATCGCCGAGACGCCGTATCAGCCATCGTCGGAGCGCCTCGGCGCTCCGCGCCTGGGGAGAGAGTACGCATGAACCTCAACTTCGATGCTGCCGATCTCGCGTTCCGCGACGAAGTTCGAGAATTCTTCTCGACCGGCATTCCCGCGGCGTGGCGCCACAAGGCGCGCGCCGGGTTGCGGCTGGATCCGAAGGACCTGATCGCGTACCAGAAGCGCCTGGCCGCACGCGGCTGGGGCGCACCGACGTGGCCGGTCGAGCACGGCGGAACCGGCTGGTCGCCGACACAACTCTATACCTTCTGGTCCGAGGCGGCCCGCGCGGACGCTCCACCGCAATTCCATCAAGGTCTCGAGTTGATCGGGCCGATCATCATCGCCTACGGCACCGCCGCCCAAAAGGCGTATTACCTGCCGCGCATCATCCAGGCCGACGATTGGTGGTGCCAGGGCTACTCGGAACCCGGCGCCGGCTCCGACCTCGCCTCGCTGCGCACCCGTGCGGAACGCGACGGCGAGGACTACGTCATCAACGGCCAGAAGACCTGGACCAGCTACGCGCAAGTGGCGTCGCAGGTGTTTCTGCTCGTCCGCACCTCGACCGAACCGAAGCGCCAGCAAGGCATCTCGCTGATCCTGGCCCCGATGGACACGCCCGGCTTTCGCGTGGTGCCGATCCGCACGATGGATGAGAAGCACCACACCAACGAGCTGTTCATCGACGAGGCCCGCGTGCCCGTCACCAACCTCGTCGGCGAGGAGGGCCAGGGCTGGGCCTATGGCAAGGTGCTGCTCGATCGCGAGCGGATGGTGGCCGCGTCGACGGCGATCTTCCTGACGCAGACCGTGCGCGGGATCGTCGAGGCCGCCCGGCGGCGCCGGGTGCGCGGGGTGCCCCTGATCGAAACCGCTGATTTCGCCTCCAAGCTGGCGCAGTTCGAGATCGAGGTGACGGCGCTGCAGACCATGGTCCTGCGGCTGATGGACGATGCGGTCCGCGGCGCCGACTCAGGTCCGCGCGGCTCGATGGTGAAGCTGCGCTGGTCGCAGTTGACCCAGGCCGGCACCGCGCTCTGGGTCGACGCCCTGGGGCCGGAAGCCAGCCATTTCGAACCGCTCGACGGGGCCGCGCTGCCGACCGACCAACCCTACGCGCTGCAGGGCGCGCTCTACTCGCGCGTGACCTCGATCTACGGCGGATCGAGCGAGATCCAGCACGACATCATCGCGCGCCGCGCTTTGGGGCTCTGAGGCCATGGATTTCCTCTACAGCGACGAACAGGTGATGCTGCGCGACAGCGTCGACCGCTTCGGCCAGAACGAATGGCCCGCGTCCGGCCGGCTCAAGATCCTGGCCGAGGGGCAGGAGGGAACGCGGCGGTGGCGGCAGATGGCGGATCTCGGCTGGCTGATGCTGCCGATCCCCGAGCAGAGCGGAGGCCTGGGTGGCAGCCCGGTCGATGTCATGGCCGTGATGGAGAGTTTCGGCCGCAACCTCATCGTGGCGCCCTATGTCTCGACCTGCGTCCTGGTGCCGGCCCTGGTCGGGGACAGCGAAGCGGCGGCGGGCATGCTGGCGGCGATCGGCGCCGGTGAGGCGCTGGCCGCCGCCGCGCTGAGCGAGAGCGGCGGCGACCTCACCTATGTCGAGACGGTTGCGGAGCGGGTCGGCAACGGATGGCGGCTGACCGGCCTGAAGCCGCATGTCGCGGACGGCGCTGACGCGGACTGGTTCGTCGTCTCCGCCCGCACCTCCGGCGCGGCCGGCGATACCGACGGGATCGGCCTGTTCCTCCTGCAGCGCGAGGCCGCCGGAGCCACGATCGAAGGATTCCGCGCCATCGATGGCCACCGCCACGCCCGCCTGTCGCTCGACGCTGCCGACGCCATGCCGATCGGCGACCCCGCCGGGGCCGCCGACGCAATCGAAGCCGCCGTCGACCGCGCCATTTGCGCCGAACTCGCCGAGGCAACCGGGTCGATGGAGGCCGCGACCGCCTTCACCCTCGACTATCTCAAGACGCGCAAGCAATTCGGCGTGGCAATCGGCACGTTCCAGGCGCTGCAGCATCGGATGGTGGACATGACCATCGCCTGCGAAGAGGCGCGCGCCATGACCTATCACGCGACGCTCAATCTGGACGGCGACGCCAACGACCGCCGCCGCGCCGTCTCCGCCGGCAAGGTCCGCGTCGGCCAGAGCGGAATCTATGTCGGGCAGCAGGCCGTGCAGTTGCACGGTGGCGTCGGCTTCAGCGAGGAGCTCGTCGTCAGCCATCATCTACGCCGCCAGATGATGCTGGATTTGGACCGTGGCGGTGCCGACCACCATCGCAAACGTTACGCCGCGAGTTCTCAATTTAGGAGAGACAAACCATGAGCATGATCCGCCTCGACGTGTCCGACTATGTCGCTGTCGTCACGATGGACAATCCCCCGGTCAACGCGCAGCCGATCGAGTTCATCGAGGAACTCACCGAGATCTTCGACACGTTCAATGACCGCGACGACGTCCGCGTCGTGGTCCTGACCGGGTCCGGCAAGATGTTCTCGGCGGGCGCCGACCTGAAGCAACGGCCGGATTTCTCGATCAAGGGGTTCCGGTCGAAGCGGAACCGGGTGGTGCGCGAGGTTTCGTACGCGATCACCGACAACGCCAAGCCGACCATCGCCGCGGTCAACGGCCCGGCCCTCGGCGCCGGGCTCGGCCTGGTCGCGAGTTGCGACATCATCGTCGCATCGGAGCGGGCCGTGTTCGGGCTGCCCGAGGTCGATGTCGGGCTGATGGGCGGCGGCAAGCATGCGGCGCGAATCTTTCCGCACTCGCTCGTGCGCCGCATGATGCTGACCGGATACCGCGTGCCGGCCGAGGAAGCCTATCGCCGCGGCATCATCGAAGCCTGCTTGCCGGCCGAGGCGCTGATGCCCTGGGCAATGGATTTGGCCAAGACGATCGCCTCGAAGAGCCCGCTCGCCACCAAGTTCGCCAAGGACAGCATGCGCACGATCGAGACGATGACGCTGCGCGACGGCTACGTGTACGAGCAGGGCAACACCGCCAAGCTCTCCACCTCGCGCGATGCGGCCGAGGCGGTGCGCGCGTTCGTCGAGAAGCGCGCGCCCGTCTTCGAGGGATGCTGAGCCACCATGGAGTGGAATTTCGGCGATCTGCTCGATGCGACTGCGGCGGCGGTGCCGGGGGATCGCCCGGCGCTGATCCGCGGTGACCGGGTCGTGTCCTGGGCCGAGTTCGACGCCCGGACCAATCGGCTGGCGCGGGCGATGCTGGCCGCCGGGCTGCCGACCGGCACGCGGGTGGCGATCCTCGCCCGCAACATCCCGGAGTTCATCGAAATCGCCGCGGCAGCGTTCAAAGCCCGGTTGACCCACGTCAACATCAACTACCGCTACTCGACGAGCGAGATCGAATACGTCCTCGCCGACTGCCAAGCCGGCGCACTGTTCTACCAGGCGGAGTTCATGCAGACCGTGGCGCCGCTATTCGACAGTCTGGCCCATCTGACCCTCGGCGTGATGATCGGCGCCGGCGGCAACTACGACGCCATGGTGGCCGAGGGCGATGGCACGCCGCTCGGCATCGCCCGCTCCGGCGACGACGGCTACCTGCTGTACACGGGCGGAACGACCGGGCGGCCCAAGGGCGTCACGTGGCGATCGGCCGACGCCCGGACCAGCCAGCTGGAGGCGCCGACCATCAAGTTCGCGCCGAAATCGATGCAGGACCATATCGCCATGGTGGCGGGCAACACCGCACCGGGACGCGTGCTCCCGGCCTGTCCGCTGATGCACGGCGCCGGGCTCAACAGCTCGATGGCGGAGCTGGTGGGCGGGGGAACCGCCATCTTGCTGCCGACCGACAAGTTCGATCCGTTGGAGTTGTGGGACGAGGTCGAGCGGCTCGGCGTGACCCGCGTGTTGATCGTCGGTGACGTGTTCGCGCGACCGATGGCGCAGGCGCTCGAGCGCCATCCGGGTCGGTGGGACCTGTCCTCGATGCGGGTGATCTCGTCGGCCGGTCTCATGTGGAGCCGCGAGATCGAGCAAGCGCTGGTGTCGGCGATCCCGCAGGTCGTCCTGGTGGACATCCTCGGCGCCTCCGAAGCGTCGGGCTTCGGCTTCGCGATCACGACCGCGACGCAAGAAACGCCGACGGGTCTGTTCGGGATCGGTCCGGAAACCGTCATCATCGATGCCGAGACGGGCCGCGTGCTGGCGGCCGACGACCCGGGCGAGGGCTGGCTGGCCCGCCGCCCGCCGATCGCGCTCGGCTATCACGGCGACCCCGTCAGCACGGCCAAGGCCTACCGCGTCATCGACGGCATCCGCTACGCCGTCCCGGGCGACATGGCCGCCCGCGAGCCCGGCGGGCTTATCAGGCTGATCGGACGCGGAAGCCAGGTCATCAATACCGGCGGCGAGAAAGTGTTCGCCGAGGAGGTCGAGGAAGCCCTGAAGCGTGCGCCGGGGGTCGAGGACGCGATCATCGTCGGCGTGCCCGACCCGGTTTGGGGCAAGGCGGTGGTCGCGTTGGCCCGGACCGGCCCGGGCTACGACGAAGGAACGGCGCGGGCGGCGATGCGGGTCGATCTGGCGCCATACAAGCTGCCCAAGCGGATCATCATCGTCGACGAACTGCCGCGCCACGCCAGCGGCAAGAGCGACTACCGCACCGCGCTGGAGATCGCGTTGCAATAATCCCTACCTTCTCCCTTTCCCTCCGGGAGAGGGCCGGGGTGAGGGCCTTTCCGCCCGACCACCCTCACCCAACCCTCTCCCGGAGGGAGAGGGCTTGCGACGATCGCTGGAACCGCAGTCCTTCATAGTCTCGCGCCACCACCTGCCGGCAGTGGTCGGCGTAGCGGCCGAAGCCGCCGGCATAGATGGGGAAGTTGCGCGGCTTCCCGGCGACGTTGGTTCCCGTGTACCAAGTATTCGCCTTCGGCATCAACGATCGGCTGCCGATCTCGTCGATGTGGTCCATCCAAGCGTTTTCCGCCTCCGCCGTCGCCTCCACGGTCGCCAGCCCATGCCGCTCCATATGGCTGATGCAGTCGCACGCCCAGTTCACGTTGTGCTCGCTGATCGTAATGAAATTGGCGAGCGCCGAGGGGCCATTCGGACCGGAGATGACGAACAAATTGGGAAATCCGTCCATCAGCAGGCCCAGATACGACCGCGCCCCCGCTTTCCACTTCTCCCGCAGGCTGCACCCGCCGCGACCCTTGACGTCGATGGCCAGCATCGCCCCGGTCAGCGCGTCGTAGCCGTTGGCTGCGATGATGATGTCGAGATCGACGTGCTGCCCGCGGGTCCGGATGCCCGTTGGCGTGATCTCCTCGATCGGGTCGGTCAGGCAATCGACGAGCGTCACGTTGTCGCGGTTGAACGCCTCGTAATACCCCGTATCGAGGCACGGGCGGCGCGCGAAGATCGGGTAGCCACGCGGCTTCAGCGCCTCGGCAACGACCGGGTCGCGGACGATCTCGCCGACCTTGCCGCGGACGAACTCGGCCACGACGTCGTTGGCGTCCTGGTTCATCAGGAGATCGCCGAAGATGCTCAGCATGGTGTGGCCGCTCGTGTTCCAGGCGTCCTCCATCAGCTTGTGGCGCTCATCGGCCGACACGCTGAACAAGGCGCGGGTCGACACCGGGCGCAGGCCGCCATTGGGTGAGTTCCGCGAGATGGCGCGCAGATGCGGATATTGGGCTTTCACTTCCGCCACATACTCCGGCTCCAACTTCCGATTGCACATCGGCAGCGTGAAGCTTGGCGTCCGCTGAAACACATGGAGATGCTCGGCCTGCTCGGCGACGACCGGCACGATCTGGATGCCCGACGACCCGGTGCCGATGACGCCGACGCGCTTGCCAGCGAACGACACCTCGTGATGCGGCCATCGCTGCGCATGGTACGTATCGCCCCGGAACGACCCGGCCCCTGCAATGTCGAGCCCCTTCGGATGCGACAGCGGCCCCGTGGCCATGAAGCAATACGTCGCCTCGAACGCGGCGCCCGCTTCGGTCTCGATGCGCCAGAGATTGACCGCCTCGTCGTAGCTGACCGCGGCCGCGCGCGTGTCGAAGTCGATGTCGCGCCGCAGATCGAGCCGGGTCGCGACGTGATTGGCGTAGGCGAGGATTTCAGGCTGGGCGGCGAATTGCTCGCTCCAGGTCCATTCCTGCTGGATCTCGTCACAGAAGGAGTAGCTGTAGTCGATGCTCATCACGTCGCAGCGCGCCCCGGGATAGCGGTTCCAATACCAGGTGCCGCCGACATCCTTCCCGGCCTCGATCGCGTGCACCGTCAGCCCCAGCTCGCGCAGCCGATGTAGCGCATACATGCCGCCGAAGCCCGCGCCGATGACGAAGGCGTCGAGAGTGCTGCTGTGCGCCATCTCAGGCCGCCCGCGGTTCGGCACGGTGGAGCGGCGCTTGGTCGAACACGAAGCCACGGTAGCCCGCGGCGGCGGCCTCGCTGCACATCTCGCGGTATTTGTTGAGGCCGCCGGCGAAGATCGGGAAGAAGCGCGGCTTGCCCGGGATGTTCGCGCCGACGTACCAGGTGTTCGCCTTCGGCATCAACGAACGCCCGGCGATCTCGGAGACGAGCGTCATGTACCGCGTCTCGGCTTCCGCGGTGGGCTCGATCGAGTGGTGGCCGTGTGCGCCCATGTAGCCGATGCAGTCGCAGATCCAGTCGGCGTTCTGCTCGTTCAGGATGATGAAATTCGCGAGCGCGGATGGCCCGTTGGCCCCCGCCACCATGAACAGGTTCGGGAAGCCCGCCATCATCAGGCCGAGCATGGAATGCGCCCCTCCGGCCCATTTCTCGCGCAGGCTACACCCCTCGCGGCCCTTCACGTCCACGGCGAGCATGGCGCCGGTCAGACCGTCATACCCGGTCGCCGCGATGATGATGTCGAGCTCGATCTCGCGCTGGCCCGTCTTGATCCCCGTCTCCGTGATCTCGGTGATGGGTTCGTTGATGCAATCGACGAGCGTCACGTTGGCGCGGTTGAACGCCTCGTAGTACCGCGTATCGAGGCAGGGCCGCCGGGCGAAGATCGGATAGCCGCGCGGTGTCAGCGCCTCGGCGGTCGCGGGGTCGTCGACGGTCTCGGCGATCTTGCGGCGCACGAAATCGGCGACGACGTCGTTGGCCCGCTGGTTGAACAGGATGTCCGAGAACAGGCCCAGGAAGGCGAGGCCGCCCGCCTGCCAGGCGTCCTCCATCAGGCGCTCACGCTCGTCGACCGGGATGCTGAACACCGGCCGGGTCGACATGGGACGGATGCCGCCGGTCAACGTCGTCTTGGCGACGGCGCGCAGCTCGGGATAGTGCTCCTTGATCTGCGCGACGTAGTCCGCCTCGAGTTTCCGGTTGCGCATCGGCAGGGTAAAGCTGGGGGTGCGCTGGAACACCACGAGCTGCTCGGCCTGCTCGGCCACGACCGGCACGATCTGGATCCCGGTCGACCCGGTGCCGATCACGCCCACGCGCTTGCCGGCGAACTCAACGTGATGCTGCGGCCAGCGGCCCGAGAGGTAGGTCTCGCCGCGGAAGCGCTCGGCGCCCGGGACGTCAAGGCCCTTCGGGATCGACAGCGGCCCCGTCGCCATGACGAGATACGTCACCTGCAGCACGTCGCCGCGGTCGGTCTCGACCGTCCACAACCGCAGCGCGTCGTCATAGGTGACCGATGTCGCGCGCGTTTCGAACTGGGTGCTGCGGCGCAGATCAAGCTTGTCGGCGACCCATTTGGCATAGGCCCAGATCTCGGGCTGTGCGGCGAATTGCTCGCTCCAGGTCCATTCCTGCATGATCTCGTTGGAGAAGGAATAGCTGTAGTCGATGCTCATCACGTCGCAGCGGGCACCGGGGTAGCGGTTCCAATACCAGGTGCCGCCGACATCATCGCCGGCCTCGATCGCTTTCACATCGAGCCCCATCAAGCGGGCGCGATGGAGCATGTACATGCCGCCAAACCCTTGTCCGACGATGAGCATGTCAAGCCGGATGATCCCACCCGAAACGGTCTCAGTGATAGGCTGCATCGCCGACCTCCCAACATCCGCATGCCTTCAGGGCATGAGTTATCTTGCTCAGACATAGGGGGCGGTCTGCGCCAGGAGCAACCGGAGCGATGCCGACCGCCGCACTATCACATCCATGAAGTCGTGCCGCTTAGTCCGGTTGAACTTCGGCGCTCTCTGCGTCGACGGCAGGCGTCGCGAATTCGGCGATCATCTCGCGCATGATCGTCACGATCTCCGTCTTGCGCGGATTGATCCGCTCCGCCAGGCCGCCGACGCCGATCGCGAGCGGAATGCCGTGCAGATCGTAATCGAGCGGGATCGAGATCGATGAGACGTCCGGCGTCGGCCGGTTCGGCAGGTAGCAGTAGCCGACCTGGCGGATCAGCCGGATGCTCTTCATCACCCCGTCGACCGAGATGCGCTCGCTGCCCATCTCGTAATAAGTGGTGTACCGGCACAGCTTCTCGATCGCGCCGTCGCTCATCCGGCTCATCATCGCCAGGCCGCCGGAGGAATCGACCAGCAACCGCATCGTCCCATCCCGCGGTGCGTTCTTGAAGTCGTGCTCGGGCGGTTTCAGGAACAGATATTGGACGAACAGGTCGTTCTGGGTCGACAACCCGACCGTCTCGTCGGTGCGGCGCTGCATCTCGTCGACCAGCTCGCGGAAGCCGCCCTTGGATTGGATGTAACCGGCGATCCAGCTTCCAAGCGAGGCCAGGCGCATGGTCGGCTGATAGGTACGCTTGCTTCGGCTGTAGTTCAGGTACCCCATCATGACCATGCTCTTGAGCAGGTTCGTCGTGCTGGATTGCGGGTATCCGAGCACGGTATAGATTTCGTTCAGCGCCAGCGGACGCCGTCGCTCGGCGAACAACTCGAGCACCTCGAACGTCCTCGTCGCCGACTTGACGGCCTTTCGGAGCATACTCCCAACCCGATTATTCGTTGGGCGCAGCCTAGCACCGTCGCCCCCGCCAGAGCCAGACAGTGGGTGTCACTGGATCAGGATGCCCGTGCCACCGTCCACGGCCAGCAATTGTCCCGTGATGAACCGGCTGTCGTCGCCGAGCAGGAAGGCGATCGTGTCCGCCATATCGTCGACCGTGCCCAATCGGCCCAGCGGCGTCCGGCCGATCCGCATGGCGTCCTTCTCGGCCGAGCGATGCTTCGCCGTGCCCTCCGTCGGCACCGCGGCCGGCGCGATGGCGTTCACGCGGATGCCGCGCCCGCCCAGATCGACCGCGGCCGCCCGGGTCAGGCCGGTCACCCCCGCTTTGATGCCGCTATAGACGATCGCGTTCGGGGTGGCGCGGATGCTGGCGATCGAGGCGACGTTCACGATCGAGCCGGCGCCGGTCATGTGCTCGGCGGCGGCTTGCATGCCCCAGATCACCGAACTGAAGCCGATCGCCAGCATCCGGTCCACCGTCTCCGGCGCGATCTCCGCCAGCTTCTGGTAGCGCACCCAGGCCGCGTTGTTGACCAGCCCATCCAGCCGCCCGGCCGCCGCCGCGAACCGCTCGATCGCGCCACGCATGCCGTCCCGCGTCGCCACGTTCGCGACCACACCGACGAACCGCCCGCCACACTCCGCCAGCGCCGCGCGCGCCTCTTCGACGAACTCCTCCCGCAGATCGTTCACGCCGACCGTCGCGCCCCGCGACAGCAGCTTGCGCGCCGTGGCCCGGCCGATGCCGTGGCCGGCGCCGCTGATGAAGAAGGCGCGCCCCGCCAGCTCGTCCGTCATAGCTTGCAGCCGCTCTCCGCCAGGGGCCGCCACACCTGCTCGGCCGGGATCTCGCCGATGATGTCGTAAATGTCGGTCACACCCTTGGACGTCGCCGGCGTCTTGACCCGGGCGAGATACATCGGCCGCATCACCTGGCCGTCGGCCCGGATCGGCGCTTGCTTGATCTCGAAATCATCGACCGGCATGGCATGCATCGCGGCCGCCACCTTCGACCCCTCCAGCGTCCCCGCACTCTGCACGGCCTTGAGGTAATGCAGGGTGGCGCTGTAGCTGCCGGCCTGCTGGAAGGTCGGCGCCCGCCCGCCATTGGCCGCCATGAAGCGCTTGGACCAGGCCCGCGACTCGTCGGTGGCGTCCCAATAGAACGGCGTGGCCAGCAACATGCCGCCCGCCGCCTGCAACCCGGCCGCCGTCACGTCCGGGCTGCCGGTCGCGAGCGACACCATCACCTGCCCCGCCTTGGCCAACTCGAATTCGCGCGATTGCTTGACCACGTTGATCCAGTCGCTGCCGCCGGTCGCGAACGCCACCGCGCTGGCACCCGACGCCTGGGCCGCCAACAGGTAGCTGGAGAAATCGCCCGAGTTCAGCGGAAACATCGCGGACCCGATGACCTTGCCGCCGCCCTGTTCCACGAACCGCCTTGTCGTCTGCAGCAGGCTTTGGCCGTAGGCGTAGTCGACGCCGATCACGAACCACGTCTTCAGGCCATCCGCGGTGGAGCGGGTCACCACGGCCTTCGGCAACGAGTAGGTGTCGTAGGTGAACTGGAAGCTGGTGGGCGTGCAGGCCTTGCCAGTCAGCTCCTCGCTGCCGCTACCGGAGATGAGCAGCACGCGATCCTTGTCGTTCACGAGCCTGGTGGCGGCCAGCGTGATGGAAGAGATCGAGCCTTCGACCAGCGCCGAGACGTTGTCCACGTCTAGCCAGCGCCGGATGATGCCGACGCCGACATTGCTGTTGTTCTGGTCGTCGGCGACGAGGACCTCGAGTGGACGTCCGAGCACCGTGCCGCCGAAATCGGCTACCGCCATGCGAACCGCCAGAGCCTGACCCGGCCCGACATTGTCGGCGTACGGACCTGACATGTCGGAGAGGACGCCGATCTTGACCGGCGCGGTGCTTTGGCCGTGGCCGGCCATCGGCCAGCCGCCTACCGCAAGTAGGACGAGCGCAACGATCGTCGAAGGCCGCATGACGTCAGGTCTCCCATCTGATTTCTTATTAGGTAGCGTGGACAAAGCTGATCCATTGCCTGATTGAGGCAAGTTTTGCGAA
>CAZZVQ010000096.1:0-19698 GCA_964657565.1 uncultured Acetobacteraceae bacterium | reverse complement strand
TTCGAATCACACTTTGCCGCGTCGGGGGAATCCCCCAATTGCGCTTTGTCCACGCTACCTAGTAGTGCGAATCCAACGCTTGGTGCCCTCGACGGACAGCGGCGATGATTCCCAGCACGATCGACGAGGTGATCGGCCTATTGCCCGGCTATCGCCTCTACCTCATCGACGACGAGCAGAACGTCACTGTTAGCTTCCAACGCGAGCGGGTAACTCACTAAACAAACATCTTGGCAGTGCCCGAATGATCTTCCGACGTTAGAGACGGTTGTAGCGGTCAATCGCGTCCTCGACCGAATCACACATGTCAAAGTGAGTGTCGTGGATCATCGCCGCGCTGTCGCAGACAGTTTTGATGAAGTTCATGTCGTGCGAGACAAGGATGAGTGAGCGGTCACCGCGCTTTTCGAACAACTCCTCCTGGCATCGGCGAAGGAAGCGGCCATCTCCGACCATGATCACCTCGTCGATCAGGTAGCATTCGAATTCAATCGCCAGCGTCAGCGCAAACGCCAGGCGGGCGCGCATGCCGCTGGAATAGGTCTTGACCGGGTCGGCGAGTTGCCGGCCCAACTCCGCAAAATCGTCGACGAACTCGCGGGTCCGGTCGAAGTCGAGCTTATAAATCCGACAGATAAAACGCAGGTTGTCGAGTCCACTCAGGCTACCCTGGAAAGCGCCACTGAAGGCCAGCGGCCACGACACCGTCATGCTGCGCCGAACCTCGCCCGCGGTCGGGATCTCCACCCCACCGATGATGCGGATGAGCGTCGATTTACCAGCGCCGTTTCGCCCAAGGATGCCAAGACGCTGCCCCGGAACCAGGTCGAAATTCACCCGATCGAGCACCCGGCGGCGGCCAGAATGGATCCGATACTCATGCGTGATGTCGACGCAGGAGATCATTGTGTGCTTTCCGAGCCCGTCACTGCACCAGAATGAACCGACGCGACCGCAGCGTAAGCGAAACGCCAACGAGCAGCATCAACCCGATGGAGGTGACTGCATACGTGATGTCATAGATCGGGTGTGACCCGGGTCCGAACTGGCCGCCCCTGATCATCTCGAGATTATGCACGCTGGGCGACAGCAGCAAGATCCAACGCCAGCTATGCGGTAACCAACTCACCATCGCGAACGTGCCGGAGAGCGGGAGAGAGAGATACATGACTGCGGACAGCATCTTTTCCAACAGGTCGGAGCGCTCGCACAAAGACGCGATCAGCAGCGCACAAGCCAGCGAGAACAACGCATGGAGCAGCAAGCCGAAGTAAAGCAGCCCGAAATCCTTCGGCGGGTCCATGAAGCCCATCAGCACGGCAGCCCCGCCGACCACGATGCCCGCCATGACGGTTCCCACCACCTCCAGCGTCACACGGGCGAGGATGATATCCAACGGCGTTACCTGGCGGTGAAACAGCAGCGCACCATTCGCCTCGAACGCCTTCAATGCTCGCATGATACAATGCCGCCACATCGTCAGCGGCACATAGCCCGTGATGACGAACGCGGTCACGGGCAGGCCATGCTCATGCGCGGGACGGATCAAGCTCCAGACGACCGCGACGCCTGAACAGAACATGATCGGCTCACCGATCACCCACAGGAACCCGATGTTCTCGCGCCCATACCGCGTCTGCAACTCGCGCAGCAGCAGGGCCCAAATGACGCTCGCTTGCACTGCGAACAATCGACCGAGCGAGGCGCTGCGTTGCTGCCGGTGGGTGTGTCTATCCATTCAGTTCCAAGCCATCGATTCAGAGCAATGGTTATCGCACGCCACACCGATGTTCAAACAGACTTTCCAGCGCCCACCGTCTTGCTCGCTAAACCAATTGGAAGCGACGAAGCATGGGCAAGCTGCAGGAATCACAGGCTTCCTTGAACCGCATAGTTCTTTCAGCTGGAACGAACGCATGGTTCCAGGCGGCAGGATCGAACTGCACCTCGCCATCATGGATTGCCATGTCCGCCCGAAGCCGAAAATCAATATAGCCCGTGTCGCGAAGAAACTGGCCGAGCAAGTGACGTTTGGCACCATGTAATATCTCTAGGAAGATAATCGGCCGATCTCTCTGTATCAGCTTCTCAGCACCGCGCAGGAACGCATACTCGTGCCCCTCGATATCGACCTTGATCACAGCAATCGGAGCGTTGATCTCGAAATCGTCAAGTCGCTTGACCTCGACCGAAATGCTGCTGGCAACTTTTTGGAAATCCCGTTCCAATGATGCGCTGGTTTCGATCAGTCCGTGTCCCTGGTCAGGCATATAAAGGTCCAAGACACCCGCCGAGTCACTCAGCGCCACTTGATGTAGCTGGACCCGTTCGATCAGGTCGTTGGCTTGGAGATTGCGCAGGCAGGCTGCCGCAACCGTTGGGTGCGGCTCAAAGGACATGATCTTCCGGTCTGGGGCCAAGACGCCGGCCACGACCGAATAAAGGCCAGTATTGGCGCCGACATCGACAAATGAGCCTTCCGTACGAAGAAGCGTCGCCATCATCAATAGCGGAAGCGGTGGCTCATAAGACCCATTCCGCATCTGGTCCGCCACTTGATCCATCCCATTGGCAGCGTCAACTCGGAAAGTGCGTCCGGCAAAGGTAACATCGGTGAAACCCACAGTCGCCATCCCTATATTACTCTATCATGTTCCAAATTCTGTGCATGCGCCAGCACATGACCAGGGTTGCTCATCAAGCGCGTTCGGTCATTGTTAAGCGATCGACTTGCGCATGGCGGATCCGCGCTCATCCCTGAGCACGTAATTTAGCGAACTCGGCCTCAGGCTCTACAACGCCTGCCGATACAGAGCGCTTTGCGGGCGTGGAGTCTATCTCACGCCCGAGGATATCCAGATACAATTCTGCCAGCTCATCGGCTTGGTTTGCAGTCGTTCGCATCACCGGCCGCTCTGTCGGAGAATTCAAATACCTCGCCGCATCCCGGTCGATGCGTTGCAGTGCAGCAATCAGCCCATCCGGCCCGTTGACGTCAACGATGAAACCGTTGAGGCCGTCAAGGACGTATTCGCCGATACTGCCGCGGTCCGAGGCAACGACCCAGCAGCCACAATGCAAGGCTTCCCTCGCGACTAGGCCGTAACTTTCTGGCCAAACTGACGGCGCCAGCAAAACATCTATTTGACCGTAAAGTGAGCCTACCTGGTTTTGCGGTCGCTGCGGCTGGAACTCGACTTCAGTGTTTCCCCAGAGTTCACGCCGCTGGTCGCCCGGCTGCAGGGAGTGGTCGATAACCAACAGCCGCAAATTCTCGAAAGTCTGGCCGCATATTGCGTATTTGAGCAGTTCATAGCCTTTATGCGCTGAAAGGCCACCAATGAAGCCCAGGCGCACCCGACCATCGGCGGACGCAACTCGCGCCAGTTTAGGCAGCACCGATACCCCATTGGCCACCGTGACCACCTTGCCTACTCCACAGTTGCGGTAGATCTCGGCAAACGGCTCCGACACGGCTAGCACGCAAGTTGCACCTTGCAGCCGAGGCTGTAGCCGCATTAGCCGGTCGAACGCCGGCTGGCCCTGTGACTGGAGCGTCACCAACGGATCGGCATAATCATACGTTAGTGTACGCCCGGCCGCGTCGAGCAAAAACTGGTTATCTGAGATCCACCACCCATCATGCACCGAGATCACATAGGGAATCCGCCGCTCGTGCGTTTCAGAAACAATTGAGGTCGTTAGCCGCTGGATGCAATGAAAATGCACCAGTGCGGGCGCCAAATGGTCGAGGAAACGGCCGAATACCGCCGCCATCTTCTCATCTACGACATTATGATCGGCCCTATCCGGCGTCGTGACGCCCGTTACGCGTACCCCGTCTTGAACAAACGAGGAGACCTGATAGGGCTCCTTGCCGCCATTGATCGAGGTGAAGACTTCAAGATGGAACCGGTCGCCATACATCCGCGCCAGATCGCACACGTTATCGTGCACCACTCGCGTCGCCCCGCCAATCGCCTGGGGCGGATAGAACACGTTGACGATCAGGATCGTGGGTTTTTCGACTTCCACAGCGGGCCCAACACGATCAAGTATTTGCCGCAGATTGTCGGCCATCGCCTGCATGCCGTAAGCCGCAATAGCGCGCTCGCGCGCCTTCAGGCCCATTCGCTTGCGCAACCCGTCATCGCCCACCAGCCGAGATAGGGCGGCGGTCCAGTCCGCAGGGGATGTACAGAGGAGACCGGTAATGCCGGGCTCCACGACCTCACGAAACGTTGCCGTGTCGCTGACCACGGACGGGACGGCGAACATCGCAGCCTCTAGCCATTTGATCTCGCTCTTGCAGTCGGCCATCAAAGATGGTTTGAGTACAGCAATGTTTATGTCGACTTGGTTGAGCATCGCCCAATATGCATCAAGGTCCCAATTTGGGGCGATCAGCGTTAAGTTGTCCGCAATAGAGCGCAGCCGGTCGGTCATGGTGATATAGCCCATCAGCACGATAGCCACTCGGTCGCCGTGGCGTCGCACCAATTCGACCAGAGCCGGCTCAACCAACTCTTGAAAGTCCTCCTTATGCGCCTTTGTTCCTGAGCCGTAGAACACTGTCACTCGCGTGTTCGGCCGGGGCGCGGGCGAGAGTTGCGCGAACGCCTCATGACGACTGCCGAATGCGTTTCGGTGGACGAAAGCCTGACCAGTGGCGACGAAAGGAGCCATCCGGTCGGCCAGAGCGGTCGTCGACGCCAACGCGAAATCGCAAAGGGACATGGCATGTGCGAATAGCGGAACACCAAGCTTCAGCCCGGCATACTCGTTCTCGTCAATCTGCCCGTCATAGCTAGCCAGGCTGGTCGGATACTCCGCGGCATCAAAGATCAAGTCATCGATCTCGTAAAACGTGAGGAGTCCCAGTTCTCGGGCCCGTGCAATTGCCGCGGCTACATCGGGCAACGCAGGGACGCGATAGAAGATGACCGCCTCGAATTGGTGAATTTCGCTTAAAAACTGCGGGAGTGCACCGTGGTAGTCGTAGACCCCGACGGTGTAACCGGCTCGCTCCAGCTGCTCGACCTTTTGATCGACCCGGTAGAACCGGCATTGCGGTAAGTCCTGATCCGCCACCAGCGCGACGCCGCGGACTGTCCGCGGCGGCAGCGCCCCAGGGATTTGCATCAGCGAGGACACCAGGCTGCACGCAGCAGCAAGTCGAGCTTGCGACGGCTCGAACATTCCCAGGCGCGCTGCAGCGATAGCAACGTCCCATTCGCGGCCGAAGAACACTTGCGCCAATTCGGCGAAGCGGGTGCGCAAGCCTACATCGCCCGGAAATGCGTCAATCCCCTTACGCAGCGAGCTCATGGCCTCGGCCAGCATGCCCATGTGTTCGTTGCATTTAGACACGTTGATAAACGCCCAGATACTCGGGTTCGGAGTTCCGTCGATCACCGCCTGGTAGACACGCTTGGCCTCAAGCAGGCAGTTTCGGCGCAGCAAACCATCGGCGTAATGTTGCATTGCAGGCCAATGATGCGGAATATGCTGCAGGATCCGCTGATACAGCGCGAAAGATTGCGGTTCCTTGTCCCGAACACTCATACGGTCGGCAACTGCTACCAAGGCGCCGACTGTGCGTTCATCAATCAATAGCGGCGCGCGCGGGTCTGCCGCGCCGCCATTTACAAAATGCTCAAATTGCGCTGTCCATCCCTGCGCAATGATCTCGTGATCTAGCACTGCCGTGCACAGCGTTATGTCGAGCCGGTCGACGCCTGGAAGGTCCTGGCCGAATTTGCTCCTGACCCAGGCCTGCTTATTCGGCGCCCACCCCTGGCGCAATCCCAAGTTCAGCCAGTGCCGGTAGGTATTTGCTGCCGTGAAAGGCATATTGCTGAGATAAGTTACCTTATAGAATTCTGCGTCGAAAGCATATCGCTCACTGATTGTCAGCACCGCCTCAATACCGGCCTCGCAGAAATGCACTAGGCACTGATCGGGATCCGGCTCACGCAGCGCTGCTCGAACCGGGAGATTAGTATAGAAATACCAATTTGGGTTGAATAGCTTGAGGAAATTGTCGTCCAGGTCATGAGTATTAAGCAGATGCGGAACGCTGATGTAGGTGGTGCCACCACGTCCAGTCGTAGCTCTGCCATAAACGGCGCTGATGAAGCGCTGATCCGGCGCAAAGTCATGCACGTTCGTAGTAGACTGACCACCGGGCTTGCCATCGGCCAAGAGCGACGGCAGCCGGCGAAATGCCGCAAGTGCATTTGTGTCAGGGATAGCGGCACGGAGCGCCGCCAGCTCCGCCCGGCTCTGCGGCGCGGTTGGGTCGCGCAAATAGGCGTCCCGGTAGGCCATCACTGCTGCATCACGCTGGCCTTGCAGCTTGAGGACGTGACCGAGTTGCAGGTGCGTATCCGCCAAACTACCGTTCAACGTGAGTGCTCGACGATAGGCGTTTTCGGCCGCCGAGAGGAAACCCCGCTCTTTCAAAGCGTGCCCATACTGAACCCAAATTGCGTCGCGCTCCGGGTCTAGTACCAGGACAGCGGCATAGGCAGCCTCGGCTTCTGGCCAGGCTCGACGCATATTGGCCTCATTGCCAAGCGCGATCAGTCGCCCGATCTCACGACGCCGCAGATTTCGGTAAGGCTTCGCTAGCTTCCGAAAAATCTTGAGGGAGTATTTCATCAAGCATGCTCAATAGGAGTTAAACAACTGGTCGATTACTATCGCGATATTCACGATAGATTACGCGTAGCTCTAAATTTGTCTTCTATTGCCGAATCACGCCTTAAACACGTCACGTTGTCAACTCGTCCTGGCGCCAAGGGCAACGGCGGTCCCTCAGATCAGTTATCTCCCAGCGGGGGCCGGCACCGGGCAAATGCTTTTTGCCCCAGCAAAATGCTTTCCGAATCGGCGGCACCAGGCATTAGCCCGATTCGGGCATCAACCGGTTGGACCCGAAGCAGTGGTAGAGATCACTGTCCGACCCCGACCGGTTGCTGCGCGCTTGAGCGACACGCGCGTCGCAACTCGCCTGCTTGTGTCCTTTGCCGTTATCGTTTGATTCGACATGGCTTTCACGCTAGGTTTTGCATATGGATGGGTTGAATGTATCCGAGGCCGACGGTGTATCGAGAAGCCGCTCCTATCCGAGACAGCGACTCGCCGTCGAGCCGCCTCGGTTTGGCCGGAAAGTTCGACGGTTCCTGCCCTTCTTCTTCGTGGTGGTTCTGCCCACACTGCTGGGCACCGGCTATTACTACGGCATAGCCTCCGACCAATACGTTTCGGAGGCCCGGTTCGTCGTCCGTGGTCCCGCTCAGCAAGCGATGACCGGACTGGCGAACATCATCCAGACCGCAAGCGGAGGCCGCTCCCAGGATGACACCTTCGCTGTCCAAGACTACATCCTCTCCCGCGACGCGCTGCAGGAGCTGATCGATCGGGAAGATTTGAAGCAAATCTTCGCGCGAGCCGAAGCCGATCCTCTGTCGCGCTTCCCTGGCCCGCTGGGCGAGACAACCTTCGAGCATCTCTACCGCTTCTATCTCCGCCATATCGACGTTCAGATGGACTCGACCACCGGGGTGTCGGAGTTGACGGCCAAGTCGTTCCGTCCGGAAGATTCCAAGCGGATCGCTGTAGCCCTGCTGAGCGCCGGCGAGCGCCTGATCAACCGCATGAACGAGCGCGAGCGCGAGAACGCCCTGCGTGACGCCCGCAACGAGGTCGCCCGGGCCGAGGCGCGCGTCAAGGACGTGGCAACGAGGCTGGCCAATTTCCGCAATCGCGAAGCTTTGCTCGACCCCAATCAACAATCGGTGCCGATGTTGCAGGCCATCAACAACCTGCAGAACAAATACACGTCGACCCAACTCGAGGTCGCGCAGCTGCAGTCCTCACAGCCGAACAGCCCGTTGCTGGCAAGTGCGCGGCAGCGTCTGACGGCGCTGCAGGCGCAAATCGACGACGCCCGCAGCAAGATCACCGGCAACGACAAGTCATTGGTTCCGAAAATCCGCGATTTCGACTTGCTGACGTTGGATCGCGAGTTTGCCGACAAGCAACTCGCGTCGGCCATCGTCTCGCTCGAAACCGCCCGCATCAACGCTGACCGCCAGCAACTCTACCTCGAAGCCGTCGTGCAACCGAACCAGCCCGACTATGCCGACTTCCCCCATCGTGCCGCCAACAGCTTCATCGTGTTCATCACCATGCTGGGCATCTATGTCGGGGGCGGATTGCTGATCGCCGGGGCGCGCGAACACAAACTGGTCTGACCTGGCGCGATGGCCGACGAGAACCGCCCCGTCGGTGAGGAGGCGCGCAAGTCACACGCGGCCCGCCTCGCGACGGGCTTCATCGCCGCCTATCTGAGCGGCCCCAACGTCCTCGATATCGGCTACAAGGGCTATCTCGACGATGTCGTGCCGATCGTCCCCGGCGCCATCGGGGTCGAGCTCGACTATCCCGGCTACGATGGACGAACACTGCCTTTCCCCGACTTGTCCCAGGACGCAGTGTTCGCCAGCCACTGTCTCGAGCACATCGAGGACGATCGCAACGCCCTGCAAGATTGGTTTCGGGTCCTGAAGGTGGGCGGCTTTCTCGTCATCATGGTCCCGCATCAACTGCTCTACGAGAAGCGCGAGACCCTTCCTTCCGCCTTCAATGCCGGCCATCACCGGTTCTATACCCCGGCCTCCCTGATCGCCGAGGTCGAGCAGGCCCTCGTCCCCAACACCTACCGCCTCCGCCACCTGGTCGATAACGACGCCCAGTTCGACTACTCCATACCGCCCGGACGACACTCGGGCGGATGTTACGAAATCGAACTGGTATTGGAGAAGATCGTACCGCCCCCATGGCAGCTAGATGGTCCCCAACCCGACGCCCGCCGCATCGCGCCCATCGAGGCGTTCCGACCACTCCCGGCCGCGGCACCCACGTCCGGCAACCCGGCCAGCCGAACGGTATACAACCCCGCCGGAGACGCCACCGTTTGGGATTTCGGCGCAGCGCTGCCGCCCGCACCCCGCATCCTCGCGCTCAAGCTCGATCATCTCGGCGATTTCGTCATCGGCGTTCCGGCGCTGCGCCGACTTCGCCAAGCCTTTCCCGCGTCCTTCATCCGCCTGATCGTCGGCTCCTGGAACCGGGCGGCCGCCGAAGCGACGGGGCTGGTCGACGAGGTCGTCACCTACGACTTCTTTCCGCAGCATGGCAAAGGCTGGGATGGCCGCCCGACCACGCCCATCGAGCGGTTTCGTGCCGCCGCCGCCGGGTCGTTCGACGTTGCTGTAGACCTGCGCGTGGACGAAGATACGCGCCCCCTGCTGCAAGAGGTGTCGGCGACGCTGCGCTGCGGCATCGGTCAGCGGAGCCGGTTGGCCTTCCTCGACGTCGCGCTCCCGCCGGAGCACGATCCGCGTGACCGCTCCCGTCCGCGGCCCGAGCCGGCCAGCCGCTTCTTCGAACCCTCCGCCTTCGGCTCGCGCATGCCGTTCCAGCATGAGTTCGAGCAGGTGACCGACTTCCGACCGGTCGAGGGCCATGTCATCTTTGGCCCCCATGTCGCCCTACCCTGTGGCCGGCACGAAGCCGTCTTCGACGTGCGGCTCGACGGCTGGGGGCTGGGACTTCGCCGCACCAGTATCGTGTTCGACATCGCCCGCGACGGGCGCGACATCGTGGTGTTCCGCCGCCTGCGTGGCGCCGAGCTGAACGCGTTGACCTCCAAACGTATCGCGCTGACCTTCGACAATGACGACCCGGCGGCTCGCTACGAGTTCCGCATCTTCGTCGCCGGCCAGCCTGTCCGCACCCGGCTCCGCTTCGGCGGCGTCCGGCTCAGCCTGCTCGACGCCTTTCCCACGCCCCGCTTCTACCCCGCCACCTTGCACACCGGCGAACAGCTCTCGCTGCTCGTCCAGCTCGTCGCGGACCGCGTGCAAGACCTGTATCCCAGTCCCGCAATCCCCGACCACCGCCCGAGCCACCAGCACATCATCGTCGCCCCGTTCAGCAATTCCGACCTGCGGGACTGGCCTGAAGCCCACTACGCCAGCCTGGTTCGGCTGCTACTCGAGCGCACCGACGCGAGCATCGACCTCATCGGCTCCCCCGCTCAAGCCTCCGCCCTCCAGGCGCTGACCCAGGCCATCGACGGCGGCGAGCGCGTGCGCAATCTCGGCTCCAGCCATCCCTTCTCCACCCTGCCCAGCCTCCTCCGGACGGCTAGCCTCGTCATCTCCAACAATTCCGGCATCGGCCACCTGGCGGCCGCCAGCGGGGCGCTGACCTTGGCGATCTATTCCGGCAGCCATCAACCGCAGGAATGGGGGCCTCGCGGCCCGCGCTCGCATGCGATCACGCTCCCGGTGCCGTGCGCACCCTGCGGTCACGATCGACGACCGGAGTGTCACTACGACCACCGCTGCATGACCGGATTGACCGCCGAGACCGTCTTCGCCGAAGCCGCACGATTGCTCGAGTGGCCAGCCGGCCTGGCGTCGCCTCGACCCTCAGGGGTGGCGTGACACCTGCCGGATCGGCGTCATTCCCACTCGATCGTCCCCGGCGGCTTGCTGGTGATGTCGTAGGTGACGCGGTTGATGCCGCGCACCTCGTTGACGATCCGGGTTGCCACCCGGCTGAGGAAGCTGATGTCGAACGGATAGACCTCCGCCGTCATCCCATCCACGCTCGTCACCGCCCGTAGCGCGCACGCGTTGTCATAGGTCCGCCCGTCGCCCATCACGCCCACGGTGCGCACCGGCAGCAACACCGCGAACGCCTGCCAGATGACGTCGTAGAGCCCGGCCTTGCGGATCTCCTCGAGATAGATCGCGTCGGCGCGGCGCAGGATGTCCAGCCGTTCGCGGGTGATCGCGCCGGGCATCCGGATCGCCAGGCCCGGCCCGGGGAACGGGTGGCGGCCGACGATGTGCTCCGGCACGCCGAGCTCGCGGCCGAGCGCGCGGACCTCGTCCTTGAACAGCTCGCGCAACGGCTCGACCAGCTGCATGCGCATATGCGCCGGCAGGCCGCCGACATTGTGGTGCGACTTGATGGTCGCACTCGGGCCGCCATGCGCGCTGATGCTCTCGATCACGTCCGGGTAGAGCGTGCCCTGGGCCAGGAAATCGGCGCCGCCGACCTTGGCCGCCTCTTCCTCGAACACGTCGATGAACAGCCGCCCGATGGTCTTGCGCTTGGTCTCCGGGTCCGTGACGCCATCGAGCTCGCGCAGGAACAGCGCGCTCGCGTCGCGGTGCACCAGCTTGATGTTGAACCGGCCGCGCCAGGTGCTCACCACCTCCTCCGCTTCACCCTGTCGCAACAATCCGGAATCGACGAAGATGCAGGTGAGTTGGTCACCGATCGCCTCGTGGATGATCGCGGCGGCGACCGAGGAATCCACGCCGCCGGACAGGCCGCAGATCACCCTGCCCTGCCCGACCTGCGCGCGGATGCGGGCGATCTCGGCCTGGCGGAAGCCTTTCATGCTCCATCCGCCGGTGAGTCCGGCGACGCCGTGGGTGAAGTTCTGCAGCAATTGCCGCCCATGCGGGGTGTGATGCACCTCCGGATGGAATTGCACGCCGTAATACCGCCGGGTATCGTCGGCGATCGCCGCGAACGGCGCGCCCTCCGTCGCCGCCACGACCCGGAAGCCCGGTGGCAGCTTGGTCACGCGGTCGCCGTGATTCATCCACACGCGTTCCGAGGCGCCCTGCGCCCAGGCTCCATGGAACAGCGCGCAATCCTCGATGACGTCGACCGCAGCGGCGCCATACTCCTGATGGTCGCTGAGGCTGACCTCGCCGCCGAGTTGGGCGCACATCGCCTGTTGCCCGTAGCAGATACCGAGCACCGGCAGCCCGGAGCTGAACACCACGTCGGGGATGCGCGGACTACTCTCGCCGACGACGCTGGCCGGGCCGCCGGAGAGGATGATGGCGCGCGGCGCAAACGCCTCGATGCGGGCAGGTTCGACGGTGGCGGGCAGGATCTCGCAATAGACGCCGCTCTCGCGCACCCGGCGCGCGATCAATTGCGTGAACTGGCTGCCGAAATCGAGAATGAGCACGCGGTCGTGCTCGGGGCCGGAATCTAGATCGTCGGACACTCACTCACCTCTGAACAACAAATCGATCGGGTTCCAGACGAAGGCGGTCTTGGGGATGGATACGCCGGCGACCCGCGTCTGCCCCTCCGCGACCCGGCGGCCGCCCAGGCGCTGGTAGAACCACCGGCTCGGATTGTCGCTCAGCACCCACAGGAACGCGCTCGCCGCGCCGTGGCTGGCGAGCGTGCCGCCCGCGCTCTGCATCAGCCGGCGGCCGGTGCCCTGGTCGCGCCAATCGTCGCCCACATACAGCGTCTCGATCTCGGACTGACCGAGCGCACCGTCCTGGCACAAGCTCATCGTCGCGAACCCCACCACCCGGCCCGCCGCCTCGGCGACCAGCGCCGGGCGCCCGCGCAGGATGCCCGCCTGGTAATACGCCGCCTGCCGGGGCGCGGAGAGGTTGGCCAGATAGCCGTCCGGCAGGATGCCCGCATACGCGCTGCGCCATACGCCGACATGCACCGCCCCCATGCCGGCCGCATCGCGCGGCGTCGCGGGGCGGACCTCGATCATGCCGCGATCCGCTCCAGCACGGCCCCGAAGAAGCCGTCCGTCCCGTGCTGAAGCGGCGTGAGCGAGAGATGCGGTCCGGTCGCGGGCGGCGGCGTCGGCAGTGACCAGGCTTCCGCCACCGGGACTAGCTTGAACGCAGGGGTGCGCTGGAGGAAGGCCTCGACCTGGGCCTCGTTCTCCGCCGGCAGGAGCGAGCAGGTGGCGTAGACCAGGCGTCCGCCGGGTCGCACGAGGCGGGCGGAGTGGTCGAGGATGCCGGCCTGCTTCGGCACCAATTCCTCGAGATCGCGCTGTCGCAGGCGGAGCCGGGCGTCCGGGTTGCGCCGCCAGGTGCCGGTGCCGGTGCAGGGCGCGTCGACGAGCACGCGGTCGAACCCCTCGGCGCGGCGCTTGGCCCATTTGTCGCCGACCGCCAGCAGATGCCGCTCGACGTTGTGCACCCCCGCCCGCCGCAGCCGCCGCACCGCTCCCTCGAGCCGCGGCGCCGACACGTCGCAGGCGACGAGATGGCCGCGATTGCCCATCATCATCGCCATCGCCAGCGTCTTCCCGCCGGCGCCGGCGCAATAATCCACCACCCGCATGTCCGGCGCAGCGCCGACCAGGGCGGCGACCAGTTGGCTGCCCTCGTCCTGGATCTCCACCAGGCCCGATTGGAACGCCGGCCCCGACGTGACCGCCCGGCGTCCGTCGATCCTGAGCCCCCAGGGCGAGAACGGCGTCGGCGCGAGATCGAGCTGCTCGGCCGCCAGCGCCGCCTGCGCCGCCTCGCGCGTGCCCGCGAGCAGATTGACCCGCAGATCGAGCGTGGCCGGCTCCAGCGAGGCCATCATCTCCGGCACCAGGGCGTCGCCGAACCGCTCCTGCAACGCCGGCAGCACCCAGTCGGGCACCTCCAACCGGGCCGCGAGCGGCATGTCGGGATGCTCGAGCGAGTGCCCGTCCAGCGTGCGCAGCACGTTGGCTTCCGGCGGGATCAGCGCGGCCGGGGCGTATTGGCCGCCGGAGAACGCCTTGTGCAGCCCGCCGAGATCCCAGCTCTCGAACATCATCGAGGCCGCGACCATCAGCCGCGGCGTCGGCCGGGCGCCGCCGCGTTCGAGCCACCAGGCCAGCCGGCGCCAGTGCCGCAGCACCCGCCAGGCGCGATCGCTCACCGCCCGCCGATCGCCGCCGCCGATGAACCGCCGCTTGCGGAAGAACTCGTTGGCGACCGCGTCGGCCGGGCGCCGCGGACTGGCCTCGATCTCGGCGAGCAGGTCGATGGCGGCGGCGAGGCGTGCGGTCGGGGTCAGGCCAATACGTCCCTGGTCAATGCCGCCTCGAGATCGGCGAGGCTCTCGATGACGGTGGCGTCGCGATCGAGCCCGTATTCGGCCGGGTTGCCGGCCCGGTTGCACCAAAATACCTGGAACCCGGCCGCCGCCGCGCCCTGCGCATCCCAGGCGTTGCTCGAGACGAACCCGGTCTGCGCCGGCGCGACCCCCAGCGTGCGCTCGGCCAAGGCGTAAACGGGGGCGCTCGGCTTGTAGGTCTTGATCAGGTCGACGCTGATCACCGCGTCGAGCAGGGTCTTGATCCCGGCCGCCGTGATGGCGGCGTCCATCATCTTGGGCTCGCCATTCGACAGGATCGCCGTCTTGAGGCCTTTAGCTCGCAAGGCCGTCAGCATCGGCTTGGCGTCCGGATAGGCCGGCAGCGTCCGGTAGCTGTCGAGGAGCGCGGTGCGGACGGCCGGGTCGGCGATGCGGTGGCGGGCCATGACGTAATCCAGCGCCGCCTCGGTGATCGCCCAGAAATCTCGATAATGCGCCGACCCGGTCAGCGTCGTGATCCAGGTATATTCGAGCTGCTTGTTGCGCCACTCGACGCTGATCCGCTCCCAATCCGGCGGCAGCGCGTCGGCGTGCCGCTCCATCGCCGCATGGACGTCCAGCAGCGTGCCGTAGGCGTCGAAGACGACCGCCTCGATCGGGGCCTCCAGCGGCATCAGCCTTCTTGCCGATAGTTCGGCGCCTCGCGGGTGATTGCCACATCGTGCACATGGCTCTCGCGCAACCCGGCGCCGGTGATCCGCCGGAACCGGCAGTTGCGTTGCAGGTCGCCGATATCGGCGCTGCCGGTGTAGCCCATCCCGGCCCGCAGACCGCCGACCAGTTGGTGCACCACCGCCGCCACCGGACCCTTGTAGCCGACCCGGCCCTCGATCCCCTCGGGCACCAGCTTCAGCGTGTCCTTGATCTCCTGCTGGAAATACCGGTCCGCCGAACCGCGCGCCATGGCGCCGATGCTGCCCATGCCGCGATACGATTTGTAGGACCGGCCTTGATACAGGAACACCTCGCCCGGCGCCTCGTCGGTCCCGGCCAACAGGCTGCCGACCATGACGCAATCCGCGCCCGCCCCGATCGCCTTCACCAAGTCGCCCGAGGTGCGGATGCCGCCATCCGCGATCGCCGGCACGCCCAGTTCGCGGCAGGCAGCCGCGGTCTCCAGCACGGCGCTGAACTGCGGCACGCCGACGCCGGCAACCACCCGCGTCGTGCAGATCGAGCCCGGCCCGATGCCGATCTTGACCGCGTCCGCCCCCGCCTCGATCAGCGCCCGCGCGCCTTCCGGCGTGGCGACGTTGCCGGCCACGATCTGCATCGCGTTCGACAGCCGCTTGACCCGCTCGACCGCACCCAGCACCCCATGCGAGTGCCCGTGCGCGGTGTCGATCACGATGACGTCCACCTCGGCGGCCACCAACGCCTCGGCTCGCGCGAGCCCGTCCTCGCCGACCCCGGTCGCGGCCGCGGTGCGCAGCCGGCCCAGCTCGTCCTTGTTGGCCAGCGGGTGCGCCTGCGCCTTGTCCATGTCCTTGACGGTGATCAGCCCGATGCAGCGATACTGGTCGTCCACCACCAGCAGCTTCTCCAGCCGGTGCCGGTGCAGCAGCTGGCGCGCCTCGTCGCGGTCGACTTCCGAGCGGACCGTGATCAGGTTCTCCCGCGTCATCAGCTCGTAGATGCGCGTGTTCGGGTCCGTCGCGAAACGCAGATCCCGGTTGGTCAGGATGCCCACCAGCCGCCCGGTCCCGCGCTCGACGACCGGGAATCCGCTGATGTTATGCGTCAACTGCATGGCCCGGGCTTCGGCGAGCGTCTGGTCCGGATAAATCGTCAGGGGATTGACCACCATTCCGGACTCATATTTCTTCACGCGCCGGACCTGGGCGGCCTGCTCCTCGATCGTCAGGTTCTTATGGATCACGCCGATCCCGCCGAGTTGCGCCATCGCGATGGCCATCGCCGATTCGGTGACGGTGTCCATGGCCGACGAGACCAGCGGGATACGCAGGCTGATGGACCGGGTCAGCCGCGTTGCGGTCGAGACCGCGGTGGGCAGCACCTGGGAATAATTCGGGACGACGAGGACGTCGTCGAATGCCAACGCCTCCTCGACCCTCGCCGCGACCGGACGCGGGGCGAAGACATCGGCAGCATTGGTATCGGGCGCCATGGCAGGAAGACCTCTCCGCACAGGCCCCAGCGATGGGACCTTGGCGAGCCCACATAGGCGGCCCGGGCGGCGGGCGCAAGCATGGTGGCGGCGCCGGCCGCTGGACCGCGGCCGAATGCAGGGCTACTCACGGGGTTTGAACGACGCTGCCGGAGTATGTCGAATGCGCTGCGCCGCCGGGCTGCTTGCCCTTTGCCTGCTCGTCCCCGGCGCTGCCGCGGCGGCCACCGTGACGCTGAAACAGGTCGGCCCCCCCGGATCATACCGGCCGGGCGGTCAATCCGTCGACGTTCTCGGCATCACCCCCGGCATGGCGCCGGACGCCGCGCGCGATATCCTCGCCAAGCAATATGGCAACGTCGTCGTGACGCAGAACAATCTCGGCCTGGAAAATCGCGGCATCGTGGTCCAGACCCAGAACTACGTCACCCAGATGACGGCGCAGAACGACACCGACCAGGCCGTGGTCTGGTTCGGCACGCCGACCACCGGCAACGGCGTGGTCGAGGTGACGCGCCAGCTCGGCTACCGCGACGAGACGACCGCGCCGCCGATGCAGCAGGCCCGGGCCGAGCTGATGGCCCGGTATGGCAAGCCAGCGTTCGACGGCTCCGCCACCGGCAACGGCGAAGTGCAACTGCTCGCCTGGTCGTATCACGGCAACAGCCCCAGCGGCTGCCCGCGCTCGTCCTGCCGCATGGGGCTGAGCGAAGGCCTCGAGATCCGCAACCTCCCCGCCTATGCGCGCGCGATCAAGACGGGCAACGAGCTCACCATCGTGGTCACGCTGTTGTCCGGCATCGCCGACCCGTCGAAAGCGTCCGGCATGGTGATCACGATGAGCGATGCGGCGACCAAGCTCCGCTCGCTCGAGGCGGCAGTGGCGCAGATGAAGGCCGCGACGCCGGGTCGCAAGGGCGCGACCGGGTCCGACGACTAAGGGTTTAGCCGGCCTTTTCCCCACGGAAGCCGGTCGCGACGACATAGAGCTCGCTGCTCTCCTTGCGGCTGGCGCTCGGCTTGACGTGCCGGACGGTGGCGAAATGCCGCTTCATCGGGGCGAGGATCGAGCGTTCCGAGCCACCCTGGAAGACCTTGGCGATGAAGGCGCCGCCGGGCTCGAGGATCTCGGTCGAGAACACGAAGGCGAGCTCGGCCAGGGCGACGATCCGCATGTGGTCGGTCGCGGTATGGCCGGTGGTGTTCGGCGCCATGTCGGAAAGCACGATCGTCGCCGTGCCGCCGAGCAGGTCGCGCAGCTGCTGCTGCACCGCCTCGTCGTTGAAATCGCCTTGCAGCAGGGTCGCGCCGCTCACCGGGTCGACCGGCAATAGATCGACGCCCACGACGACCGAGGCGCCGCGCTTGACCGCGACCTGCGACCAGCCACCGGGCGCCGCGCCGAGATCGACCACCCGGCTGCCGCGGTGGAGCAGCTTCAGCTTGTCGTCGATCTCCATCAGCTTGAAGGCGGCCCGCGACCGCAGCCCCTGCTGCTGCGCGGCACGGACGTAGGGATCATTGAGCTGCCGCTGCAGCCATTTTTGCGACGCGGTGGTACGGCCGCGCGCGGTGCGCAGCTTGACGGTCAGCCCGCGCTGACCCGGCGGTTGCTCAGGCATTGTTCTCAAACCGGCTGTGGCGGCCGCACCGTCGCACGCCGGCCGTGCATCGCCAAAGGCCGGTTCGCCTGCCGCATCATGCGCAGCACCATACCTTCCCGCAAACCGCGGTCGGCGACGGTGACGTCGGCCATCGGCCAGGTCTGCCGGATCGCCTCGAACACCGCGCAGCCGGGCAAGACGAACTCCACCCGGTCGGGGCCGACGCAGGGATGCGACGCCAGCCCGTCCGGCCCCAGCCGCCGCAGCAACGCCACCGCCTCGGCCGCCGCCTGGGTGCTGATCACGGCGCCATCGACGAGCGGGCGCCGATACCGGTCCAGGTTCAGCGCGACTCCCGCCAGGGTGGTCACGGTGCCGCTGGTGCCGAGCAGACGCACGCCGCCGTTACGCATCTCATGGCCGATGCAATGGATCTGCTCGAAGGTGAGCAGGCGTTCCCGGATCTCGTCGACCATGGCTTGGAAGCCCGCCACCGTGAAACGGGCCTTGCCGAACCGCTCGGCCAGGGTGACGACCCCGATCGGCAGACTGTCATAGCCGATCAACTCCGGCGCGGCGCCGCCCAGCCGCACCCAGGCCAACTCGGTCGATCCACCGCCGATGTCGAACACCAGCGCCCTGCGGCCCCCGCCCTGCAGCAACGGCGCGCAGCTCTCGAGGGTGAGTTCGGCCTCTTCGCGGGTCGAGATCAGGTCGAACCGGAGCCCGGTCTCGTCGAGCGCCCGGGCCAGGAATTCACGCCCGTTCGAGGCCTGCCGACAGGCTTCGGTGGCCACGGCGCGCACGCGATGCACCGGCCGCCGTTCGAGCCGGGCGGAGATGGTGGCCAGCGCCGACAGGGTGCGCTCCATCGCATGCAGCCCGAGCCGGCCATGCTGATGCAGTCCCTCCCCGAGCCGCACGGTCCGGCTGAAGCTGTCCACCACGCGAAACTGCGCCGCTGCGGCGCCTCCGGTGGGGACGCCGATCAGCAGGCGGCAATTATTCGTGCCGAGATCGATGGCCGCGAAGCCACTGCCACGTTCTATTTGGCCGCGGCGAATTTGCGCCCGGTCGGTCTGTTCAACAGCGACGACTGCCATATTTTGGCCTTTCGTCGCCAAGTGTGAGCGAAGCAAGCGCGGACGTCGAGCCTCTTCTTCACCGCACCGTCACAATCGCAGTGCCCGGTTGCGACCCTTTGCGCACCATGCTACTGACCCGGCGCTCCGGCGTGCCGCTTGGGGGATAGTTTAGCGGTAGAACCTCCGACTCTGACTCGGATGGCCTTGGTTCGAATCCAGGTCCCCCAGCCAACGGCGCCATAAGCCACTGATCTTACAACTTTCTGCAGCCACCATCGCGGGTTGGTGCGGGACTGTTACACAGGCCTGTCACACACTCGCTGGACCGAGGGCGTGCGAGTGGCGTGTGGGCGTAACCATCTATATCGGAGAGGCTCTGTTTACTGGTGGGGTCGGCGTCTGCCGCCGTCTGTGAGGACGGCGGTAGGAAGGACTGAAGTTCACCATACCCTTGCAACGCGCGAACCTGCTCTGGCTCGCCGCCGGGCCGGCGCATTTTCGGTTGCATTCGACCGTGCCATGCTCCGCCTCATGACCGCCAAGCGGGCCCCGACGCGCCACGAACTGGCCGACATCCTCGACGAGCTGTTCCGCCGCGTGCTCGACGATGGCGAACGCACCCGCGCGATGAGGCCGAACGGGCCCCCCCCCCGTGGGCGCCGGACCCGCAGGTCGACCCGCGATACGACGACCTTGCGCCGCATGAATGGGATCGCGTTCCGTATCCGCCGGAACAGTGGCGCTGGGCGGTCGTGATGAACGCGCAGGAAGATGTTGCGGACTGGGATTGACCCGGATTGGTGGACACCCCGAAGGCTTTCGCGATCTCGTGGTCGAGCTTCTCGGAGGAGCGGCTGAACCGGGCCCGGCGCAACAC
>CAZZVQ010000095.1:0-19759 GCA_964657565.1 uncultured Acetobacteraceae bacterium | reverse complement strand
GCGGCATCGCGCTCCGCCCGGCTCATCGCGCCCCAATCCATCATGCCGCATCCTGCCCCCTTCCCCTCTGGCGGCCCAAATCCTTCCTGCCCAGCCCGGATCGGTGTATGCCGAACCATCGACCGAAAGGATGACGTGATGGACGGATACGTTGCTGGCACCACGATGACCGACGCCGAATGGACCGTCCGCTGCGACCTCGCCGCCTTCTACCGGCTCATGGCCAAGCACCGCATGACCGACCTCATCTACACCCATGTCAGCGCCCGCGTGCCCGGCCCGGAGCACCACTTCCTCATCAACCATTACGGCATCGCCTTCGACGAGATGCGCGCCTCCGACCTCGTCAAGATCGACCTCGACGGCAACCCGGTCACCGACGCCGACCGCGCCAAGCGCGTCAACGCCGCCGGCTTCACGATCCACTCCGCCGTCCACATGGCCCGCCACGACCTGCTCTGCGTCGCCCACACCCACACCGCCGCCGGCATCGCCGTCTCCTGCCAGGAGGAGGGCCTCATGCCCCTCAGCCAGCACGCCCTGAAATTCTACGGCCACCTCGGCTACCACGCCTACGAAGGCATCGCCCTGAACCTCGACGAACGCACCAGCATCGTCGCCGACCTCGGCGAGCACCGGGCCATGATCCTGCGCAACCACGGCCTCCTAGTCGCCGGCCGCTCCATCCCCGAAGCGTTCGACCACCTCTACTACCTCGAGCGCGCCTGCCAAGCCCAAGTCGCCGCCCTCGCCGGCGGCCGTCCCCTAATCCTCCCCCCCGAAGCAGTCCGCCTCCTGACCGCATCCCAATTCAACCACGGCGACGACGTTCCCGAGTTCGTAGACCTCGCCTGGGAAGCCGAACTCCGCAGCATCCCCGGCGGCAAAGCCGCCTACGCCTGCTGACAAAGTTTCGAACCCTCTCCCGCTGGCGGGAGAGGGCAGGGTGAGGGTGGAACCACAAGGAGCATGTTAGAAGCCGACCATGAGCGAGCTCACCCGCCCGCGTATGTCGTCCTCCGAATTCATCGCCTGGGCCATGGCACGCCCTCGGGGTGAACGCTACGAACTCGTCGCCGGCGAGGTTGTCGCCATGGCACCGGAACGCTCCGCCCACGCCCTCACCAAGGGCCGCGTCTTCCGCCGTCTCGCCGAAGCGATCGAGGCCGCCGATCTCCCCTGCACCGTCTACCCCGACGGCATGGCGCTCGAAATCGACGACGCTACCACCTACGAACCCGACGCGATGGTCCGCTGCGGCGCCCCGCTACCCGACGACGCCGTCAAGGTCACCGACCCGGTCATCGTCGTCGAGGTCCTGTCCCCCTCCTCCCGCGCCCGCGACACCGGCGCCAAGCTGGAGGACTATTTCCGCCTCCCCTCCCTCCGCCACTACCTCATCCTGAAAACCGAGAACCAAACGATCATCCACCACGAACGCGATGACGCCGGCACCATCCTCACCCGCATCATCCGCGGCGGCCCCTTCCACCTCGCTCCTCCCGGCATCCAACTCGACGCCCTCTTCCCCCACCCCCTCCCCCGGTAACGTGTCCCGTAGGGTGGGCTTCAGCCCACCACCCTCCACCACCCGCACACACGCACTGACTACATCCGCGCCAACCCCAGCCCGACCTGCCCCGCTCCGTGCAAACCTCGCCTCGAGACCCAGCTTTTTTGCTCACCCCACCATGGCGCGCCCCATGCGCCATGATACGCTCACCCCGGCAAAACCGCCCGGGACCCGCAATGAGTGCGATCGAACTCGTCGCCCTGACCAAACGCTTCGGCTCCACCGCCGCGGCCGTCGACGCCATCGACCTGCGCATCCCCGCCGGCTCCTATTGCTGCATGCTCGGCCCCTCCGGCTGCGGCAAGACCACCACCCTCCGCCTTATCGCCGGCCACGAGCAAGCCACCTCCGGCGACATCCTCATCGGCGGCGTCAACGTCACCGACCGTCCTCCCGCCCAGCGCGGCACCGCCACCGTCTTCCAGAACTACGCCCTCTTTCCCCACCTCACCTGCGTCGACAACGTCGCCTTCGGCCTCAAGGTCCGCGGCATCCCCCGCGAGCAGCGCCGCACCACCGCCCGCGCCATGCTCGACCGGGTCGAGATGTCCACCTACGCCGATCGCCTCCCCGCCCAACTCTCCGGCGGCCAGCAGCAGCGCGTCGCCCTCGCCCGCGCCCTCGTGCTCGAGCCCAAGGTGCTCCTCCTCGACGAGCCCCTCTCCGCCCTCGACCCCTTCCTCCGCCTCCGCGTCCGCGCCGAGCTCAAATCCCTCCAGCGCCAGCTCGGCATCGTCTTCGTCCACGTCACCCACAGCCAGGAAGAGGCCATGGCGCTGGCCGACCTCGTCGTCGTCATGCAGGCCGGCCAGATCCGCCAATCCGGCACCCCCCGCGACGTCTTCGAGCGTCCCGCCGACGGCTTCGTCGCCCGCTTCATCGGCGGCCACAACGTCCTCACCGAAAACGGCCAGCCCTTCGCCGTCCGCGCCGACCGCTGCCGCATCCTCCCGACCGGCCCCGACCGCATCGCCGCCGTCGAATACCAAGGCTCCATCGTCCGCGTCGCCCTCACCATGGCCGACGGTGCCGAAGCCATCGCCCTGATCCCCGACGACGAATTCGACCCCGCCGCCATCCGCCTCGGCGACCCGGCCTCTCTCACCTGGCAACGCAAAGACGCTCACGCCCTAACCAAGGAATCCGCCCCATGATGACAACCACCCGCCGCACCCTGCTCGGCGCCACCGGCGCCGCGATCGGCAGCGGCGCCATCACCGGCTTCCCCACCATCTGGGCCCAGAACATCAAGGACGTGACGCTCCGCCAAGTCGGCACCGGCGTCTCCAACCTCAACGCCATCGCCGACAAGGTGAAGGCCGACCTCGGCTTCACCCTCAGCATGACCGCGCTGGACACCGACGCGGTCACCCAGAAGGCCGTCACCCAACCCCGCTCCTACGACGTCGCCGACATCGAATACTTCCTCTGCAAGAAGATTTTTCCGACTGGTGTCCTCGCCCCGCTCGATACCAAGAAGATCAAGAACTACGACAAGATCGTCCCCATCTTCACGACGGGAAAGCTGACCCCGACTTCCGTCGTCGCCCAGGGCACCGCGCCCTCGAAGGTCAGCTTCGTCGAGAGCGCCACCTCCATCAAATTCGCCGCCGCGCCCACCCAGTGGATGACCCTCATCCCGACCATCTACAACGCCGACACCCTCGGCCTGCGCCCGGACCTCATCAAGAAGCCGATCCGCCACTGGAAGGACCTCGTCGACCCCGACTTCAAGGGCAAGGCCTCCATCCTCAACATCCCCGGCATCGGCATCATGGACGCCGCCATGGTCATGGAATCCGCCGGCCTGATCAAATACGGCGACAAGGGCAACATGACGAAGCCCGAGATCGACAAGACCATCGCCTTCCTCATCGAGAACAAGAAGGCCGGCCAGTTCCGCGCCTTCTGGAAATCCTTCGACGAGAGCGTCAACCTCATGGCCTCCGGCGAGGTCGTCATCCAATCCATGTGGTCCCCCGCCGTCACCGCCGTGCGCGCCAAGGGCATCCCTTGCACCTACCAGCCGCTCGAGGAAGGCTACCGCGGCTGGGGCGGCGGCCTCGGCATCGCCAAGCACCTGACCGGCCTGCAGCTCGACGCCGCCTACGAATACATCAACTGGTACTTGTCCGGCTGGTGCGGCGCCTACCTCAACCGCCAGGGCTACTACAGCGCCGTCCTCGACACCGCGAAGGAGTTCATGAGTGCCAACGAGTGGGGCTATTGGATGGAAGGCAAGCCCACCACCGAAGACATCACCAGCCCCACCGGCCAAGTCATCGCCAAGCCCGGTGACATCAGAGACGGCGGCGCCTTCATGGACCGCATGAGCCACGTCGCCTGCTGGAACTCCGTCATGGACGAAGACCGCTACATGATCCAAAAATGGAACGAGTTCATCGCAGCTTGAGCACGACCGTTACCTCGTCACCCCCGGGCTCCGACCCGGGGGCCCATGCCGCCACCCGCCCGCGCCGGGCCACGAGCGCCCTCATAACCGCGCTCCAAGTAACCCCCCTGACCCTCCTCCTCCTCGCCTTCGTCGTCATCCCCCTCGTCGCCATCGTCGTCGTCAGCTTCCTCGACTACGACTCCGTCCGCATCCTCCCGACCTTCGTGCTGACCAACTACACCGACCTCATCTTCTCCAGCGTCACCTGGCGCACCTACCTCAACACCCTGCGCTACGCCGCCATCGTCTGGGCCATCACCCTCGCCCTCGGCTTCTTCGTCGCCTACGTCCTCGCCTTCGTCATCCGCGGCGCCCTCATGCAGACCACCCTCTTCCTCGTCTGCACCATCCCCTTCCTCACTTCCAACATCATCCGCATGATCGCCTGGGTCCCCTTCCTCGGTCGCGAGGGCCTCCTCAACCGCGCCCTCCTCGCCACCGGCGCCATCGACAAGCCTCTGGAATGGCTCCTCTTCTCCGACTTCGCCGTCATCCTCGCCTTCGTCCACCTCTACACCCTCTTCATGGTCGTCCCGATCTTCAACACCATGATGCGCATCGACCGCAGCCTCATCGAGGCTGCCACCGACGCCGGCGCCAGCCCGGTCCAGATCGTCCGCGACATCATCATCCCCCTCTGCAAGCCCGGCATCGCCATCGGCTCCGTCTTCGTCCTCACCCTCGTGATGGGCGATTTCGCCACCGTCCGCCTCATGAGCGGCGGCCAGAGCGCCTCCGTCGGCCTCATGATCGCCAACGGCATCGGCCTCCTCCAGTACCCCGCCGCCTGCGCCAACGCGGTCATCCTCCTGGCCATCGTCCTCCTCCTGATCGGCGCCATCCTCCGCATCGTCGACATCCGCAAGGAGCTCTGATGCCCCCTCGCTCCCTCTCCACGCCCTCCTTTCTGCCCCCTCTCCCCCCGGGAGAGGGCCGGGGTGAGGGTCCTTCCGCAACGAGCACCCCCCACCCATGAAGCTCCGCCGCGCCCTCCTCCTGACCGGCTTCGCCCTCTTCGTCCTCTTCCTTTACGGCCCCACGCTGACCATCATCATCCTCTCCTTCCAGGGACCCGGCGGCGGCCTCACCTTCCCCATGCGCGGCGTCTCCACCCACTGGTTCCACGCCCTCTTCGCCCAACAAGCCGTCGGCGACATCTGGGGCGCCGCCGCCCGCTCCGTCATCCTCGCCCTCATGGTCATGCTCGCAACCGTCCTCATCTCGCTCCTCGCCGGCCTCGCCTTCCGCCGCCGCTTCCGCGCCGCCGGGCCCCTCCTCACCCTCACCCTCGTCAGCCTCATCGTCCCCTCCATCCTCATCAGCCTCGGCGTCGGCCTCGTCTTCAGCCAGTCCGGCCTCGACACCGACTGGTACAGCTCCGCCTTCGGCGCCCAGCTCACCTGGACCGTCCCCTTCGGCGTCCTCATCATGTTCGCCGTCTTCAACCGTTTCGACCGCCGCTGGGAGGAAGCCGCCCGCGACCTCGGTGCGACGAGCTGGCAATCCTTTCGACAAATCGTCCTCCCCATCATCCTCCCCAGCGTCGTCGGCATCGCTCTCTTCGGCCTCACCCTCTCCTGGGACGAGTTCGCCCGCACCCTCCTCACCGCCGGCAGCGACAACACCCTCCCCCTCGAGATCTTCGGCATGACCACCAACGTCACCACCCCCGTCCTCTACGCCCTCGGCGCCTCCACCACCGCCATCTCCATCCTCGTCATCGCCGCCGCCCTAGCCGCCATCCTCGTCCTCCGCCGCCGCGCCGCCCCCTGAGATGTTCGACCACGTCATCCGCAACACCCATCTCGGCGACATCGGATTCGCCAATGGCCGCATCGCCGCGCTGGAGAAACACCTCCCGCACGACGGCCCCACCGACGACGCCGCCGGAAAACTCGTTTGCGCCGGGCTCGTCGAGACCCACCTCCACCTCGACAAATCCGGCATCATGGCCCGCTGCACCTGCCAGCTCGGCACCCTCGCCGAAGCCGTCGCCTCCGTCCGCACCGCGAAACAACAATTCACCGAACAGGACGTCTACGACCGCGCCCGCCGCACCCTCGAGCGCGCCATCCTCCACGGCACCACCCGCATGCGCACCCATGTCGAGGTCGACCCCCGCATCGGCCTCACCAGCGTCCGCGCCCTCCTCCAACTCAAGCGCGACTACGCCTGGGCCATCGACCTCCAACTCTGCGCCTTCCCCCAGGAAGGCCTCATCGACGACCCCGGCTGCGAAGAGATCCTCGTCCAAGCCCTAGAACTCGGCTGCGACCTCATCGGCGGCGCTCCCTACATCGACCGCGACTCCCACGCCCAGATCGCCCGCATCTTCGCCCTCGCCCAGCGCTTCGACGTCGACATCGACCTCCATCTCGACTTCGACCTCGACCCGGCCCGCCCCGACGCCACCGAACTCTGCCGCATCACCGACGCTACCGGCTGGGGCGGCCGCGTCGCCATCGGCCACGCCACCAAGCTCTCCGCCATGCCCCAAGCCCAATTCGACGCTCTAGCCACCCGCCTCGCCAGCACCGGCATCGCGGTGACCGTGCTTCCCGCGACGGATCTCTTCCTCATGGGTCGCGATACCAGCGAAAACATCCCCCGCGGCGTCGCCCCCGCCCACCGCCTCCTCGCTCACGGCGTCAACTGCTCCCTCTCCACCAACAACGTGCTCAACCCGTTCACCCCCTACGGCGACTGCTCCCTGCTCCGCATCGCCAACCTCTTCGCCAACGTGGCCCAACTCGCCAGCCCGCAAGCCCTCACCGACTGCTTCCAGATGATCACCGACCGCCCCGCCCGCCTGATGCGCCAGCCCTACGGCCTCCAGCTCGGCGCCCCCGCCGACCTCGTCCTCTTCGACGCCGAAACCCCCGCCCAAGCCGTCGCCGAACTCGCCCCCACCCTCACCACCTTCAAATCCGGCCGCCGCACCTCCACCCGCCCCCGCGCGAACCTCCACCACCCCCCGTAGGGTTGGCGTCAGCCCACCAACTCCCCCGCGGCGCAGGCGCCGCACTGCCCCTCTACCTCGATCGTGGCGTGGTCCGGGCGGAAGCCGGACCGGCGCGCGGCGTGCGAGATGGCTTCGGCGATCGAGGGGTCCTCGACTTCGGCGACGGTGCCGCACGTGCGGCAGATCAGGAATTGGGCGGCATGGCCGTGCTGGTGCGTGTGGTCGCCCTGGTCGGTGCAGGCGATGAACGCGTTGAGCCGTTCGATCTTGTGGATCAGCCCGTTCTCCAGCAGGAAGTCGAGCGCGCGATACACCGTGACCGGCGTTGCGTTGGCGCGCTCGGCCTTGAGCTTGTCCAGCAGCGCATAGGCGCCGAGCGGGCCGCGGCTGTCGATGATCAGCGCCAGCACGCGGCGGCGGATCTCGGTCAATCGGGCGCCATGCCGGGCGCATGCCTCGGCCGCCTGATCCAGCTGCGCCTTGGTCGTCGAGACCGGACTCGTTCGGGCGTTCATCGCGTTAGTCTAACAGAGCCCGTCCGCCTCGTCGTCTGGACGGGCCTGCAAAGCTCCGCCTACAGTGAACAACCCCGGAACAGGCTGCCGCCGCATGAACCCGAAAGGTCTTCACGTCGATTATTTCGTCTCGCTCAACTCGCCCTGGACCCATCTCGGCGCCCACCGCCTGACCGCGTCCATCGCCCGCCACGGGGCCACGCTGCGGATCTTCCCGGTCGATTTCGGCACCATCTTCCCGGCCTCCGGCGGGCTGCCGCTGCCGAAGCGCTCGCCGCTGCGCCAAGCCTACCGGCTGCAGGATCTCGAGCGCTGGCGCACCTTCCTGATGATCCCGATCAATCTCAAGCCGCGCTTCTCCCCGCTCGCCGAGACCCTCCCCGCCCACTGCGTGATCGCCGCGCGCGAGACGGTCGGCGACGCTCCCGCGATCGACCTCGCGCATCGCGTGCTCAAGGCGCTGTGGGAGGACGAGGCCAACCCCGCCGATCCGGCCGTGCTGGCGTCGCTGATCGCCGCCGCGGGGCTCGACCCCGAGTCCCTGCTGGCCACCGCCGCCGACGAGCGCTGGGCCGAGCAGCGCGCGGTCGACACCCAAGCCGCCCTGGCGCGCGGCGTGTTCGGCGCCCCGAGTTACGTCATCGACGGCGAGATTTTCTGGGGCCAGGACCGGCTCGACTTCCTCGACCGCCGGCTCGGTGCAGCGAGAGCGATGTCCGTTCCGATATCGAATTAGTTTGCATTGCGCGGGAAGGACGATATGATGAAGTAACGAGCAGCAATGGACGGGTGGGGCAAAATGCGCCGATGGATCGGGTTGGCTCTCATCGGCGTCGTGTCCTGCGCGCCCCAGGCAAGCGTGCCCACCGGGGCCTCCGGAACGATGACGCAAGACGACGGCGTGCGCTCGCTCAACCAGGGCTGGAGCGAGGCCGACCGGCAGACTTTCGACGGGACCCGGCAAGGCTCCTACCTGATGCCGCTCCCATGGTTCCAGGCGCTGCGCCGCACCGACGCCGATGCCCCGTTCGCGGGCGATCAGTTGCAGCGATACGGCTATCTCCGCTCGGCCACCGCTGCGCTGCCGGTCGGCTTCGTCCGCGACGGCAGTGCGGCCGACCCGTATGTCGGCATGACCTGCGCGGCCTGCCATACCGGCCAGTTGCACGTCCAGGGCGTGACCTGGCGGATCGAGGGCGGCCGCGCGAAGGCGGATTTCCAGCGCTTCCTGACCGAGTTGGGACGGGCGGCGACCGCGACACTGGCCGATCGAAGCCGCTTCGACGCGTTCGCGGCTGCCGTGCTCGGACCAGGCGCGTCCCCGGCCCGGGTCGAGAAGCTGCGGCGCGACCTCGTCGACTGGACCACCCGGTTCACCGATTTCATGCAGGCCAGCCTGCCCGATTCCCCCTGGGGGGCCGGCCGGTTGGACGCGTTCGGGATGATCTTCAACCGGGTGACCGGGCTGGACCTCAAGGACCCCGCCAACATCGCCAAGGCGGACGCGCCGGTGCGCTACCCGTTCATCTGGGACGCGCCGCGGCAGGACCATACGCAATGGACCGGGGCAGCGCCGAACGGCACGTATCTGCGCGGGCTCGCGCGCAATACCGGCGAAGTATTCGGCGTGTTCGGACGCTTCGACCCGGTCCCATTCCCGATCCATACCGCCATCTACAACAACGGCGTCAATCTACCGGGCCTGCAGGCGATCGAGGAGAAAGTCGTCGCGCTGAAGCCGCCGCGTCTCGTCGAGACCGGGGTGCCGGTCGACCCGGCCAAGTCGGCCCGCGGCGCGGCGCTGTTCGACCGCGAATGCAGCTCGTGCCACGGCATCAAGTCGTCGACGCTGGTGCAGAATGCCTGGCAGACGCCGATCGAGGCCGTCGGCACCGATGCCCGGACGTTCGAGCGCTCCAAGCTGACCGGCGCGCCGCGGGCGCTCGAGGGCACGCGCGAGCCCGTCGTGCTGGGGCCGGCGCTGGCCGATCCCTCGCCCAAGCTGGACATCCTGGCCAACGCGGTGATCGGCAGCCTCGTGCATGGCGCGCTGCAACTCGACCCGGCGATCCGGCGGGCGATCAACCAGGACGTGGCAGAGGGCCGCTTGCCGCTGCTGGGCCGCGCCACCACCGGCGCGACCCCGCAGGGCGCGAAGGCGAACATCGAGCAGGCCACGAAAGACCTCTACAAGCTGCCCCAGCAGGACCCGGATGCGGCCTACGAGGCGCGGGTACTGACCGGGATCTGGGCGGTGGGACCGTACCTCCACAACGGGTCCGTGCCGACACTATACGACCTGCTGAAGCCGGCCGCCGAGCGGCCGCGCACCTTCGCGATCGGCCATGAGGAATTCGACCCGGTGAAGGTCGGTCTGCGGACCGAGGCGGCGCCGGGTCGCGCGATGTTCGTGGTGGACCCGGGCCAGGGCAACGGCAACCAGGGGCACGAGTATGGCACCGGGCTGTCCGAACCGGACCGGTGGGCGCTGGTCGAGTACCTGAAAACGCTTTGAGCGGAGGCGCGGCGATGGGCGATGCAACGGTACTGCCGGGCGATACGCGAGGCCGCGAGCACAGCGGGGGAGCCGAGAAGGAGTTCCGCATCGGCCTGGCGCTGGCGGGCGCGATCTCGGCCGGCGCCTACACGGCGGGCGTCATCGACTTCCTGATCGAAGCGCTCGAGACCTGGGAGCAGGCCCGCGGCCAGGCCGGCGTGCCGGATCATCGCACCGGGCTGAAAGTGGTCGCGGGGGCGTCGGCGGGGGCCATCACCGGAGCGGTCAGCCTGATCGCGCTGGCCCGGGGCGTGCAGCCGCGCCAGCAGGACGCGGCGGCGATGGCGGTGCTGCAGGGCAATGGCGGCCCCTACAACCCGAAAAGCTGCGTGCTCCCGGCGCTCTACAAGGCATGGGTCGAGCAGCCGCGGCTGATGGCCGAGACCGAGGGCGCGCTCGATCTGCTGGACACGCGTGATCTACAGGCGCCGTCGGGCAAGCTGGCGAGCGTCGCGTCGGTGCTGAACTCGCAGCTGCTGGACTCAATCCGCGACGAGGCGCTGCGCGGGACCGGCGTGCCGGCGTCGCCGCGGCCGTATCTGGCCGACGACATGCACCTCTATATGACGGTGTCGAACCTGCGCGGCATTCCGTTCAAGATCGGCTTCGGCACCGGCAAATACGGGATGCAAACCCACGGCGACCGGGTGCACTACAAGATCGCCGGCGTCGGCGGATGGCAGTGCGGCGACGGAGCCTGGCTCGCCGACGACCCGGGCATCGCGCTGAGCGTCGGCACCCTGCCGGTTCAGCCCGATAGCAAGGCTCCGGAACTTTGGCAGGATTATGGAACGGTGGCGCTGGCCTCGGCCGCGTTCCCGATCGGGTTGGCGTCCCGCGAAATCACCTGCAAATACACCGACTATTTCGGTCGGCAATATCCGATCGATGCCGATGAGCAACTCATCATCAAGCCGGACTTCCCCGACTTCGTGGAAGGCCGCGACGATCCATACCGGTTTCGCAACGTCGATGGCGGGCTTATCAACAACAACCCGTTCGACTATGTGGAATACGCGTTGCTGGGTCGGCCGTCCGCGCGCCGGAGCGTCACCATCCAGCAGATCGATGCCGCCCTGCTGATGATCGCGCCGTTCCCGGAGCCGCCCGCCTTTCTGCCGGATGGGCAGCCGACGGCGGAGCTGGCCGCGGTGATCAAGTCGCTGCTGCCCACGCTGATGACCCAGGCGCGGTTCCGCACCGACGACCTGGTCAAGGCGCTCGATCCCAACAATTACAGCCGCTACCTGATCGCGCCGCACCGGGAGGACCCGGCGACCGGGATGGACGCGCGCTTTCGGATCGCGTGTGGCGCGCTCGGCGGGTTCGGCGGCTTTCTCGACCAGTCGTTCCGGGCGCATGACTACCAGTTGGGGCGGCGCAACTGTCAGCAATTCCTGCGCAAGACGTTCGGATTGCCGCTGGGCGCGTCGGCGCTCGACGACAAGGGGCATGAACAGCGGATTGCGGCAGAGGCGACCAAACCGGAGCAGGTCCGGGTGATCCCGTTGCTGGGCGAGGCGGCCCTGGAGGTGGGCTTGCCGCCCTGGCCACGGATGTCGGAGCCGGATCTGGCGCGGTTGTGGGGGCGGATCGAGCAGCGAATGGAGATGCTGCTGCCGATCCTGATCAAATCGCAGACCAAGAGCCGTCGGCTGCGGCTCATCGGGTCGGCGGCGCTGCTGTTCGGCAGGCGGCAGGTGCTGTCGGCGATCCGGTGGACGGTCACGTCGGACCTGGTGCGGCGCGATCAGGTCGCGGGCTGGGATCTGCCGTCCAGCCTGGCGCGGCGGGGCGATGCGGCGCGGGCGGTGCTGGCCGAGTTGGCGTCGCCGGCGTTCGACTACCGCACGATCGCCGGGCTGACGAGGGCGACGCGGATGACCGCGGACGAGGTGCGGACGATCGTGGACGCGCTGCGGGGCGCGACGGGCAATCCGCGCGTCGTGACGTCGAGCTGGGACCCGGCGCTGTTCACCTTGGCGATGCGGGCGCCGAGCGGGTTCAAGGCATGGCCCGGTGTGGCGCCCTTACTGCGCTGGCTGGGGCCGCCGAGCTTGGACACGCCGGATCCGCGCTAACCTCTTCTTTACTTCGGCGCGATAAACTCCCCCGATCAGACCGAGGGAGCCCCCATGTCCGTTCGCCCGTCCAGACCCAAGATCGCCGTGGTGGATCAACCGGCTTCGCCGGCCGAGCGCGCCTTCGCCGTCTTGACCACCGCCACCATGCTGCTGATCAGCGCCTATCTGGTGCTGATCTAACCTGACCTGACCTACTGGGCTTGGGCGCTGGCGTCGCTGCGGGTGGCGCCGACACGCGCGGCCAGGGCGGCGGACATGAACTCGTCGAGATGGCCGTCCAGGACGGCGGCCGGGTTGCCGGTCTCGACGCCGGTCCGGAGGTCCTTGACCAGCTGATACGGCGCCAAGACGTAGCTGCGGATCTGGTGGCCCCAGCCGATGTCGGTCTTGGCATCCTCCTGCGCGGCGGAGACCGCCTCGCGCTTCTCCAACTCGCGCTCGTACATCTTCGCCTTCAGCATCGTCATCGCGGAGGCACGGTTGCGGTGCTGGCTGCGGTCGGTTTGGCAGGCGACGATGATGCCGGTCGGGACATGGGTGATGCGGATCGCGCTCTCCGTCTTGTTGACGTGCTGGCCGCCGGCGCCGGAGGCGCGGAACGTATCGATCTTGAGGTCGGCCTCGTTGACCTCGATCTCGATGTCGTCGTCCACCACCGGATAGACCCACACACTCGCGAAACTGGTCTGGCGGCGGGCGTTGGCGTCGAACGGGCTGATGCGGACCAGGCGGTGCACGCCGGCCTCGGTCTTCAGCCAGCCATACGCGTTGGGGCCGGAGACCTGCAGCGTGGCGGATTTGATGCCGGCCTGCTCGCCCTCGCTCTGCTCCATCAGCTGGACCTTGTAGCCGTGCTGCTCGGCCCAGCGCGAATACATGCGGGCCAGCATCTCGGCCCAGTCCTGTGCCTCGGTGCCGCCCGCTCCGGAGTTGACCTCCAGATACGCGTCGTTCGCGTCCGCCTCGCCGGAGAGCAGGCTCTCGATCTCGCGGCGCTTGGCTTCCTCGAGGATGCGTTGCAGCGTGGCGCGACCCTCGGCGGCCATGTCGGCGTCGGCCTCCGCCTCCGCCATCGCGATCAGCTCGACGCTATCGGCCGCCTCGCGCTCCATCGACTGCAGGCCCTCGACCAGGCTGGCCAGCCGGTTGCGCTCGCGCATCAGCGCCTGCGCGGCCGCCGCGTCGTTCCAGAGGGCGGGGTCCTCGGACTGAGCGTTCAGCTCCTCGAGGCGGCCAATGGCGACATCCCAGTCAAAGATGCCTCCGGAGCAGGGCGAAGGTCTGCTGCAGTTGGCCGTTCAGGTCGTCGGATTCCGTGGACATGGGCCGCTAATATAGGCCGCCCACGCCGCTATCAATGCCGACGCCCGGCCCGGCACTCACTTCGGTGCCGCTGGCGGGCACATCGCCGCCGCCGATCACGCCTTGGCTCGCGCCGGGCTCCTGCCCCGCCTTGAACGCGTCGGTGCGCGGGCCGTAGCCGCTATCCCACGTGGCCAGCTTGAGGCCGTCGGGCATCTTGAACTGCAGGGTCGGACGGTTCTTCAGCGCGACGGCCATGTAGTCGTGCCAGATCGGAGCGGCGATGGAACTGCCGGTCTCCTTCTCGCCGAGCGAGGCGTTGCTGTCGAAGCCGACCCAAACCGCGGTGACGAGATCGGGGGTGAAGCCGACGAACCAGACGTCGTTGCTCTCCTGGGTGGTGCCGGTCTTGCCGGCGATATTGTGGCCCAACCCGGCGCCCGCCGCGTAGCCGCTGCCCTTCGAGACCACGCCCTGCATCATGGTCACCAGTTGGAACGTGCTGGCCGGGTCGGCGATCTGGCGGCGGTTGTCGATCAGGGTAGGCGGCTTGCTCGCATCCTGACAGCCCTGACAGTCGATCCCCGAGGGGCGCCACACCAGCTTGCCCTCACGATCCTGCACGCCGTCGACCAGCGACGGGAGCACTTCCTTGCCGCCCATCGCCAAGCCGCTATAGGCCGAAGCCTGGCGCAACACCGTGGTCTCGACCGCGCCGAGGGCCGCGGGCAGCACCTTGGGCATCCCGTCGACGACGTGGAACGCCATGGCGTTCTGGGCCACCGCCTCCATGCCCAGCTTGTCGGCCAGCCGGATGGTGACGAGGTTGAGCGATTTCTCGAGCGCGATCCGCATCGGGATCGGGCCGCTGAACGTCATTCCGAAATTGTTCGGCCGCCACACGCCCTGCGACGTCTTTTGCTCGAACGGCGCGTCGAGCACCCGCTGGCTCGGCGCGAGGCCGGCTTCGAGCGCCGTCAAGTAGACCATCGGCTTGAACGAGCTGCCCGGCTGGCGCTCGGCCTGGGTCGCGCGGTTGAACTGGCTCGCCTCGAAGCTCCAGCCGCCGACCATCGCCAGGACGCGGCCGGTCTGCGGCTCCATCGACACGACCGCGCCCTGCACCTCCGGGATTTGGCGCAGCAGCAAGTGGTCCGGCCGCGCCGGCTGCTTGCCGTCCGCCGCCACCGCACCTTGCGGCTCGACCATGACGAGGTCCCCGACCGCCAGCACGTCGCCCATGCGCCGCGGCACGGTACCGCGCGCAGTGCCGTGCCGCGGCCGGGCCCAGGTCACGTCAGTGAGCGCCATCGTGCCGGTCCGCGATTGGCCGCCCCCGGTGGCTCCGCCGGAGCGCTCGATCCAGCCGAGCTTGGCCTCCTTCTGATCGACGGAGAGCGCGACCGCGAGACGCCATTCCGCCAGCATGCCCGGGGGACGCACGGCGTCGGCCAGCCGGTTGCTCCAGCCCTCGCTCAGCGATCCATCGCCGGCGAGATGCCCGACCGGGCCGCGCCAGCCGCCATGGCTGCGATCGTACGCCATCAGCCCGGCCCGCAGCGCCTTGTCGGCCGCGGTCTGCAGCGCCGGGTCGAGGCTGGTGCGGATCGTGTAGCCGCCCGTGGTCGTCAGATCGGCGCCGAAGCGGTCGATCAACTGGCGGCGGACCTCCTCGGCATACCACTCGCCGCCGGTGACGGGCTCCTGCCGGCGGAAGGCGGCGGGCTGGATCGGGGTCGCCTTGGCGGCCTGGGCCTGCGCCACGGAGATGGCGTGGTCGTCGGCCATGCGGTCCAGCACCCAGTCGCGCCGCCCCTTGGCGGCGTCGGGGTTGCGGAACGGGTTGTAATTGTTCGGCGCCTTCGGCAGCACCGCGAGGAACGCCGCCTCCGGCAAAGTGAGTTCGTCGAGCGTCTTGTTGAAATAGGACGCGGCCGCGGCGGCCACGCCATACGCCTGCTGGCCCAGATAGATCTCGTTCAGATAGAGCTCGAGCACGTGCTCCTTGCTCATGCTGTCGTCGATCCGCAGCGCCAGGATCAGCTCCTTGGCCTTGCGCGCGATGCTGACCTCGTTGCCGAGCAGCATGTTCTTGGCCACCTGCTGCGTGATGGTCGAGGCCCCGATCGGGCGCTTGCCGCTACCGTAGCTCATCACGTCCGACAGCCCGGCGCGCAGGATCGCCAGCGGATCGACGCCGCGATGGGTCCAGAACTTCTGGTCCTCGGCGGAGATGAACGCCTGCTTGACCATGTCCGGGATCGCGCCGATCGGCACGAAGATCCGGCGTTCGGTGGCAAACTCGGCGATCAGCCGGTCGTCGCCGGCATAGACACGGCTCATCACCTTCGGCTGGTAGGTGCGCAGGCCGTCGAGCGAGGGCAACTCGGCGGCGTAGCGCTGGTAGGTGTTCCAAGCGAACGCCCCCGCCCCGAGGCCGCCCAAGAGGCCGAGCAGCAGGAACAAGCCGATGACCCGGCGGACGAAACGCCAGAAGCCGGACCCCTTGCGCGCGGAGCGACGTGGTTGCGGGTTGGGCTCGGTGTGCGGCGCCAGGCAATCTCCCGGCGTCACGCCGCTTACCTCAGGCTTCTTCGGCATCGTCTCGTTTACCTTATGTCGTCGTCCGGCCGTCAGCCGGTTGCGATATGCGCTGCCGGACCTCGGGAATCGAGAAATCCTTCGATCGCGTAACGCAGAGCAGCCGCGATTTTGGCCCGATGGTCCGGGCGGCGGAGCGCTGCTTCGTCCCTCTGGTTGGACATGAAGCCCATTTCGACCAGGACGCTGGGTATGTCGGCCGCCCGCAGAACCATGAAACGGGCATGCCGGGCCGGGTGGGTGAGCAAGCCGATCTGCGGCTCCAAGGCGCCGACCACCTGGCGCGCCATCCGGGCCGACCCGAGCCGCGTCTCTTCGCGGACGAGGCTGGCCAGGATGTTGGCGACGTCGGGCGTGACGTTGCGGAAGCGCGGGCCGCCGAAGCGGTCGGCGCTGTTCTCGCGGCGGGCCAGATCGGCCGTCTGCGCGTCGGAGGCGGAGTCGGCCAGCGTGTAGACGCTGGCGCCGTGGACCGCCGGGTCATGCAGGGCGTCAGCGTGCATGGACACGAACAGGGCGGCCCCCTGCGCCTGCGCGATCTCGACGCGGTCGCGCAGCTGCAGGAAGACGTCGCGCCCGCGGGTCAGCGCCACCCGGCAGCGGCCGCCCGCGGTCAGTTGCTGGCGCAATTCCTCCGCCGCGGCGAAGGCGACATGCTTTTCGTAGGTGCCGCTGATGCCGATGGCGCCGGGGTCCTTGCCGCCATGGCCGGGATCGAGCACAACCAGCGGCCGTTCCGCCGGCCGCCGCCCCGGTGCGCGCGGCGCCGGTCCCGGCAGCGCGGCGGCGGCCAGCAGCATGCGGCGTGGAAACAGGACAGCCATCCGGTCCCTGTATCATATTTGGGCCGACCGCGCATGTATCTCGCTCTTGCGAGCGCAACCGGTTTGCGTCATGTTTACAACCGACCTGATGGCCGAACGCCGCGGGGCATGCTGCGACACCCATTCGCGCGGCCCGCACTTTCGCCATTGCCCGCGCCGCGCGGTTCCGCGCGCCGGGGTCGGTCGCCTTACCGGGGCGGCGCAAGCGGAATTCCCACGCTGGGGGTTCAGGGCGCGCAGCCCTCTTGCCAGGGATGCTTATGTCAGCCGCCGCGTTCGTTCTCTCAAATTTTGAACCGACCGCGTCGCGCGCATCCAATATCGCTGCTTTTTGGGCCGCCTTCAGCGTCCCGACCCTTCTTTCATGCCATTGCCGCCGTACCCTATATTTGCCCGTAAGCCGCTCTGCCGGCTGGCCGGGGCGCGCGGCTCACCGGAGACGACCCCCTCATGACCAAGCGCATGCTGATCGACAGCACCAACGCGGAAGAAACCCGCGTGGTGGTGCTGGACGGTAACCGCCTCGACGAATTCGACGTCGAAACCTCCACCAAGCACCAGCTCAAAGGCAACATCTACCTCGCCAAAGTCGTCCGCGTCGAACCGAGCCTGCAGGCCGCGTTCGTCGAATACGGCGGTAACCGCCACGGCTTCCTCGCATTCGGCGAAATCCACCCCGACTACTATCAAATCCCCGTCGCCGACCGGAAACGCCTGCTCGAAGCCCAGGAGCAAGAGGCGCGCGAGGACGAGGAGGCGGAGGAGCGCGCCGCCGCCGCGCAGGACCGCAAGGCAGCCCGCCCGGAGGCCCCAACGCCGCCGGTGGACGTCATCACCGCCGACGGTGCGACCGAGAGCGGCGAACCCGCCGCCGAACTGACGGCCGCCTCGAACGACCATCCCGCCGAGATCGACGCCCCAACGTCCGCCGCCACCGACGACACGCTCATCGACCCGGTGCCGCCGGCCGAGCGGGTCGAGATCGCGCAACCCGCCGCCATCGTGGCCGACATGGTCGTCGCACCCGAAGACGCGTCGACGCTGTTCCCCGGTGAACCCGCGGCACCCGTGGCCGAGGCCGCGGCCGATGACGAGTTCCCGGCCGAACCCGGCGAGACCTCCGAAGAGGCGGGCGAGAGCGATGAGCCACCGCCGGAGCAACTCGGCGGGGAGCACGACACCGAGGAGCCCGACCGCCGGTCCACGCCGCGATTCCTGCGCCACTACAAGATCCAGGAAGTCATCCGCCGCCGGCAGATCCTGCTGATCCAGGTCGTCAAGGAAGAGCGCGGCAGCAAGGGCGCGGCGCTGACCACCTATATCTCGCTGGCCGGGCGGTTCTCGGTGCTGATGCCGAACTCGCCGCGGGGCGGCGGCATCTCGCGCAAGATCACGTCCGCGGCCGATCGGCGACGCTTGAAGGAAGTCACCGCCGAGCTCGACCTGCCGCGCGGCATGGGGCTGATCGTGCGCACCGCGGGCGCCAACCGGCCGAAGCCGGAGATCCTGCGCGACTGCGAATACCTGCTCAACCAGTGGGACCAGATCCGTGAGCTGACCATGAAGAGCATGGCGCCAGCGCTGATCTACGAGGAGGCGAGCCTCATCAAGCGCGCCATCCGCGATGTGTATTCGCGCGACGTCGACGACATCCTGGTCGACGGCGAGCAGGGCTGGCGGGCCGCGCGCGACTTCATGCGCATGCTGATGCCGACGCATGCGCGCAAGGTGCAGCTGTGGAAGGAGCCGACGCCGCTCTTCGCCAAGGCGCAGGTCGAGCAGCAGCTCGAGGGCATGCTGCAGCCGACGGTTCAGTTGCGCTCCGGCGGCTACCTGGTCATCAACCAGACCGAGGCGCTGGTCGCCATCGACGTCAACTCCGGCCGGTCCACGCGCGAGCGCGGGATCGAGGAGACGGCGCTGCGCACCAATCTGGAAGCGGCCGAGGAGGCGGCACGGCAGCTCAGGCTGCGCGATCTGGCCGGGCTGATCGTGATCGACTTCATCGACATGGAGAGCCGGCGCAACGTCGCCGCCGTCGAGCGCAAGCTGAAGGATGCGCTGAAGCACGACCGCGCTCGGATCCAGGTGGGCGGCATCAGCCATTTCGGCCTGCTCGAGATGAGCCGTCAGCGGCTGCGTCCGTCGTTGACCGAGACCAATTTCGTGACCTGCCCGCATTGCGGCGGCAGCGGCCACGCGCGGAGCACGGAGAGTGCCGCGCTGGTAACGCTGCGCGCCATCGAGGAAGAGGGCGCTCGGCGCCGCGCGGCCGAGATCATGGTCTACTGCGCTTCCTCGATCGCCCTCTATATATTGAATAACAAGCGCCAGCGCCTGACCGAGATCGAGGCGCGGCATGCGATGCTGGTCAATTTCGTCGCCGACGAAACGCTGCTGCCGCCGCAACTGCGGATCGAGAAGATGCGCGCGCAGACGGCGCTCGAGACGGCCCCGCCGATCCAGCAGCTCGCGCCACCGGAGCCGTTCGAGGACCCCGACGAGATCGAGGCCACGGCTGACCCGGAGCTCGATTCCGAGGCGGACCTCGACGAGTCCGAGGACGACGAGGCCACCGAGCCGGGGACTGCCGAGAGCGTGTCCGCCTCGGCGAGCGAAGCCAGCGAGAAGCGTGGCCGCCGCCGCCGCCGCCGCCGGGGTGGGCGCCGCGAAGATGGCGCGGCCGCCAACGCCGAGTCTGGTTCAGAAGCGAGCGACGAGATCAGCGAGGACGAGGCGGCAAACGACGAGGCGCCGATCGATCCGGAGCGGATCGTGGCCTCCGGCGCCACCGGCCCGGCCCCGCAAGAGTCGACCCTCACCACACAGCCGCCAGCCGCTGGCGATACGGAGGAGGGTGAGCGCCGTCGTCGCGGGCGGCGGCGC
>CAZZVQ010000094.1:0-19833 GCA_964657565.1 uncultured Acetobacteraceae bacterium | reverse complement strand
CACCTGCGCCGTGCAGATATTGCTCGTCGCCTTCTCCCGCCGGATATGCTGCTCGCGCGTCTGCAACGCCAGCCGCAGGGCAGGGGACCCGGCCGCGTCCTGGCTCACCCCCACCAACCGCCCCGGCATCTGCCGCTTCAGCGCATCCTTGGTCGCAAAGAACGCCGCATGCGGCCCCCCGAACCCCATCGACACCCCGAACCGCTGCGCCGACCCGACCACAACGTCGGCGCCCATCTCCCCCGGCGGCGTCAGCAGCACCAGCGACAGCAGGTCCGCGCAAACGATCGCCAACGCCCCCGCCGCGTGCGCCGCCGCGATCTCCTGGCGCAGGTCGCGCACCGCCCCCGTCGTGCCCGGATACTGCAGCACCACCGCGAATGGCGCGGCCACCTCGATCGCCGCGCAATCCCCCGGCGCCACATCGACCAGCTCCAGCCCCACCGGCGCCGCCCGCGTCGCCAGCACCGCCCGGGTCTGCGGGTGCAGATCCCCCGCCACGCACACCGTCCGCGATTTCGATCGGCTGACGTTGAATGCCATCGTCACCGCTTCCGCCGCCGCCGTCGCCTCGTCCAGCAGGCTCGCGTTGGCGATCGGCAACCCGGTGAGATCGACCACCATCGTCTGGAAATTGAGCAGCGCTTCGAGCCGCCCCTGCGCGATCTCGGCCTGATACGGCGTGTAGGCGGTATACCAGCCCGGGTTCTCCAGCACGTTGCGCCGGATCACCGGCGGCGTGTGCGTGCCATAATAACCCTGGCCGATCAGGCTCTTGATCGGCGTGTTCTGCAACGCCAGCCCCCGCAACTCGGCGATCACGCTCGCCTCGTCGATCGGCGGCGGCAGATCGAGCCCGTCCAGATCGCGGATCGCCTCCGGCACCGTCCGCTTGGCCAGCGCATCCAGGCTCGGAGCCCCCACCACCGCCAGCATCGCGGCGATCTCCGCCTCGCTCGCCGCGACGTGCCGCGCGATGAAGCTGTCGGACCCTTCAAGCACGGCCAGATCGTCGAGCGGGCTCATGCCAAGCTCTCCACGAACGCGCCGTACGCCGCTTCATCCATCAGCGCCTCGAACTCGGCCGTGTCCGCCAGCTTGATCTTGAAGAACCAGCCATCGCCCTGTGGCGCCCGGTTGACCAGCGCCGGGTCGTCGACCAGCACCGTGTTGCGGTCCGTCACCGTTCCGTTCAGCGGCGCATACACATCGCTCGCCGCCTTCACGCTCTCCACCACTGCGCAAGGCTGGCCCGCCTCGACCGCCCGGCCCGGCTCCGGCAGGTCGACATACACCACGTCGCCGAGCGCCTGCTGCGCGTGGTCGGTGATCCCCACCGTGGCGATGCCGCCGGCGAGTTGCACCCATTCGTGGTCGTTGGTGAACCGTGTCTCAGCCATGATCGCGATCCCTTACTTGGCGTAGCTGGTGGGAACGAAGGGGAGGGCGGCGACCTCGGCCGCCTGGGTCTCCTCGCGGATCAGCAACCCCAGCGCGGTGCCGACCGCGGCGAGCTCCGTGCGCACATAGCCCATGGCGACCGGCGCCTGCAGCGTCGGTGAGAACCCCCCGGAGGTGACGCCGCCCGCGGCGGTGCCGTCCGCTGCCACGATCGCCGTCCCCGCCCGTGCCGGCGCCCGGCCCGTCGGGCGGATGCCGACGCGCAGCCGGGTCGGGCCGTGCTCGAGCTGGTCGCAGATCGGCAAGGCGCCGAGGAAATTCGCCTCCGCCCGCCGCCGCTTGCCGATCGTCCAGGCCAAATTGGCCTCCACCGGCGTCGTCAGCTCGTCGATGTCGTTGCCGTACAAACACAGCCCGGCCTCGAGCCGCAGGCTGTCGCGCGCCCCCAGCCCCGCCGGCAGCACGTCCGGATGCGCCAGCAGCGCCTGCGCCAACGTCTCGGCAGCCTCTTCGCGCACCGAGATCTCGAACCCATCCTCGCCGCTATAGCCGGACCGGCTGATCCAAACCGCCGCCCCGCCGATCGTCGCCTCGACCACGCCGAGGAACCGCAGCGCCGCCGCCGCCGGGCAGAGCGTCTGCATCACCGAAGCCGCCGACGGACCCTGCAGCGCGAGCAGGGCGCGCTGTGGATGCTGGTCCAGCGTCACGCCGTCCACCAGGTGTTCGGCCAGCGTGTGCCCGTCCGTCTCCTTGCGGCTGGCGTTGGCGACGATGATGATGCGGTCGCCGTAATTGGCCACCATCAGGTCGTCGACGATCCCGCCGGCTTCGTTCAACATCACGGTGTAGCGCTGCTTGCCGGGCGCGAGGCCCTGGATGTCGCTCGGCACCAGCGCCTCGAGCGCCTGTGCCGCGCCGGCCCCGTGCAAGCTGAACTGGCCCATGTGCGACACGTCGAACAGCGACGCCTTGCGCCGCGTGTGCAGATGCTCCGCCATCACGCCCGGGCCGTATTGCACCGGCAGCGAATATCCCGCGAAGCCGACCATCTTGGCGCCGAGGCTGCGGTGCAGCGCGTCCAGCGGCACCACGCGCAGCTCTTCGGGCGGATCTTTCTCGATATTCAGAACAGGTTCAGCCACACGGAACTCCCGACACGAAAGGTCACCCTCCGGCAGGCGCCGGCAGGCGTGACCCCCCTCTGTCTGGGAACCTGAGAGATTCGGCAACGCCTCCCAGCGCCGCTTTACTCCGTCGGTGCGGCGAGAACCCGCCGGCTTTCCAGAGGTCCAATCCCGAAGCGGTCCTGGGGGCCTGAGCGTTTCCGGGGGCCGGTTGCGCCTTCGGCGGTCAACGCTTTCTGGGCGCCGACACTCTCCCGCATGGGAAGGATTTGAACGGTCCGACCATGACCCATGTGGCCGGCCGGATCAACCCCACCGGCTCAACACGCCGCCATCGCCGCGATCCCACCCACCGGCTGGGCCTCGCGCGCCGCGACGGCCTCGCCATCGTCGATCACCGCATAGCCCCGCCCGCCGACCGTGCTGATCAGCCCGGCCAGACCGAACGCCGACAGTGATTGCCGCAGCCGCGCGACGAACATGTCAACCTGCCGCAGGTCGCGGCCATGGTCCGCCCCAAACAGCCCTGCCATGATGGCGTCCTTTGACATCGGCAGGTTGCGGCGGCTGATCAGCAGGTGCAGCAAAGCGAACTCGGCCCGGCTCGCCGCCACCACGCTGGTCCCGACTCGCAGGCAACGCTGATCCAAATCCAGCATCAGACTCCGCCAGCGCATCACACGGTTCCGTTTTTCTACAACCGCTAGGCGTTCCACGTTCCGCTCCGCCACAACTCTTGCGTGCATTAAAACGTGTTTAGAGCCGCTCACGCAAGTCACTTATGCAGCGTTTTTCGGGCTCGATTTACCTCTCGGAAACGAATTCTTTAATCACGAACTCATGAGCGTCCCGTAAGTAACTGATATCGGGCCACCGACCCCAAAGCGCCGTTAACCTTTTAGTAAGGAAAAAAGGTCAGATTCGATTCGAGCCGAGCCCCGGCAGCTCGGGGCCGATATTTGACCGATGGAGGTTGCTTCAAAATGGTGCAAACTTTCCCGATGACCGACTCGCAGAACACCACCGGCGCAACCATCCGCGCTTTCAGCAGCCTGACCCGCCGCGATGCGAACGCGGTGCGCGCCACGATGCGCGCCGCCGCCGCCTCCTATACCGTTCAGGAACACGACGACTACGACGGCTATCTCTCCCTCCTCTTGACGCCCGCCGACGACACCCGCCCCTCCTACATGGTGGGCGGCCGCACCAGCGCGGTCGACCTCGCCGAGCTGCAGGGCGACGACATGGCAGCGCTCGGCACCTTCCCCAGCATCGGCGCCGCCATGGCGCTCCTCCGGCCCCTCTTGGAACGCAACGCGCCCGGCAGCCGCTCCCCAACCGCCACCGCCACCGCAGCCATCCTGCACGAGCGCCACGGCAACGACGCGAGCCTGCACGCCGCAATCCGCGCCGACGCGACACCCAACCGACCCGGCTGGACCGCCATCCTGCGCTCCCTAGACGAACGCGGCGCACCGTGAGCCGCCCCCTCGCCAACGTCTGCGCCAGTGCCGGCGTCTGCGCCCTCGCGCTGGCCGGCCCCCTCCCGCTCGCCGCCGCCCCGTTGCCCCCCGCGCAACTCGTGCTCAACTGCTACGTCGCCCAATCGGGTGACCTCACCCTCGGCCAATTCGTCCGCCACCTCGAAATCTTCCCCGACCGCGGCATCGTCAGCATCTCCGACGGCCTCAGCGGCGCCCCGCCGCAATTCGTCGGCAACGGCAAGCTCATCACCTTCGACGCCGCCCACGTCGTCTACGATTTCGCCTCGGCCCGCTCCGGCGGCCGCACCGAGATCGACCGCAAGACCGGCACGCTGCTCTATCACGGCGATCGCGCCTTGGTCCGCGGCTCCTGCCAGCCCTCGCAACTGTGACCCGGCTCCCGCTAGCGCCGAATCGCCACGCGCGAGCTAAATGCGGCCATGCCGAGCGATCCAGACCAGCCCGACTACGCGACCGTGAAGCTGACCCACCACGCCACCCTCGGCGAACGCGCCGAAATGCTGCGCCGCCGACCCGGCCGCCGCTCGTCGCAGCCGGAATGCTTCGTCATCGGCCACGCCTGGACCGAAGAACCCAGCCGCGAGGGCGGGTCGATCTGCCTCGTCTGCCAGATCGTCCGCTTCCCCTGACGCTTGCAACCGCCGCCGCTCTATCGTACTCTGCCGAAATGCCTCGTTGGATGAAATCACGAATTAGCACCCCGGCCGCCTAAAGCGCCGCGATGCCCCGCGGCCCGGTCGCCGGTCCGTCTTCGTGAGTCCTCTATCCTACGAAAGCCCATCCCATGCTGCATTCCGTCACCTTCGACTTGCTCGCCGACGCCGAGCCAGGCCTGCTCCCGCGCGTCCTCGTCCCCTTCGCCCGCCGCGACATCGCCGCCGACCAACTCCGCGCCCGCCGCTTCGGCGACGCCATGCAGATCACCATCGGCCTCGACGCCATGCCGGCCGAAGCCGTCCATCTCGTCGAGGGCAACCTCCGCCAGATCGTCGGCATGCGCCGGGTCGAGGTCGTGCTCCGCGGCCATGTGCGTGCGGTAGCCTGAGCCACCGCCACCTTGTATAAGCCCGCCATCCGCGCCCTTAGCTCAGTTGGATAGAGCGGCGGCCTTCTAATCCGCATGTCGGGGGTTCGAATCCCTCAGGGCGCGCCAATAGTCCTGTGGCCGGATGGCTCCGCCGCCGGCCGGCAGGTAAACTCTTCCCATGCCTGCCCAACCTCTTCGCACACCCGCACCTGATCTCTGGGAACGGTACGCCGCCCTACCGGAAGCCTTCAAGGTGGTCATGCGCCTGAAGAGCTTCGCCTTGCTGCCGACCAACAAAACCCAACTCCTCCTATGTCTGACGCGGTCCGGCTCGCGCGGTCACGATAACAGGACGTGGTCATTGCAATCATTGAATCTTGTCCTGAGCGGATTGCAGCGCCAGGGTCTGCTCGGCGACGACTCCGTCTGCCACCACACCCTGCTCCATCCCGTCGCCGTCGATGCCGCGGCCAGCCACCACGCCGGATCATTGGTGGCCGCAGTGACGAGCGTCTTTCCCGCGCAGCCGTCGCAGCCATACTACGCGTCGCCGCGGGTCGACGGCCAAGCCGTCCTGCGGCTGCTTCGGCTCGCGATCTATGCCAATGACGCGCCGGCCTTCGTCACCTATCGCGACCTCTACCAGCGGCAACGATTCGCGCCCGAATTGAGCGACGTCATGTTGGCTGGGTTCGCGTCCGCGCCAATCACGCCCGATTGGCTGTCCAGCCGCGCCATGGCGATCCAGATCGCCTTGCTCGACGCAAAGCTGCAGGCCGTCGTGCAGCATGGCATGGCCGGGCCGGACCTCGGGCCGCTCATCAGCCTGGCCAGAAGCCGCCAGAACGTGAACGGCTTTGCCGAGCTGCGGCCCACCCTGGCCGCCTACGCACTCCTGGCCGGCCAGCTCGATGAATGCCGGCGCAGCGTCGCGGCCATCGACCCGGCGACGGCCGCACGGCCGGCCTGGGACGGGGTGTTCGCATTCCTCCAGGATCGCAACGGCGAAGCACTCGACCACTTCCGCGCTGCCCTCAAGCTGCATCGCAAGGCGCTCGGGAAGCGCAAGATCTTCCTCGACGGCATGCCTGCGCTGTTCGCCATCATGGCGCTCCTCCGCGCCAGCGACCCGGCCTTGCAGGCTGAGACGCAGGCCGCGATCGAGGCATCCCTCACCACCCAATCGAGCTACCAAGGCGCCTTCTTCGCCTTGCAGGCCCTGTTGTGGCTGACCCAAGGCCTCGAAACCAAGGCCCGCGACCTGCTGAAACGCCTGCGCGCGGCCATGCCCCGCGAGCCGCTCTCCGCCGCTTGCATGGCCCTGGCGGAACTCGCGGTCGACGCCCGACTGGCCCGCGACCATGGTCCCGAGACCGCCAAGCGGTTCGATGCCATGCGCGATGTGCTGCCACTGATCGGCCGGATGCATGCCGAGGTGCTCGCCGAGGTCGCCGACAAGCCGGCCCCCTACAACGCCTACCTCGCGCAGGCCGTGCCCGGCATCGAGATCGCGTTCGCCCGGCTGCTCACCATCGGCCAGCCCTGGGAGCGCGCGCTGGAGAGCCTCGACGCCTTCCTAGGGGACGGCGTGGCGAAGCCGGAGGCCAGCTCGGCGCCCCGCCGCGCCAAGCGCCTGGTCTGGTTTCTCGACCCGGAGACGCGCGAGATCGACGTGGCGGAACAATCCGCCAAGTCGCGCGAAGGCTGGAGCGATGGCCGCGCCGTCGCCCTGAAGCGCTTGCACGACCGTGATCCCCGGCTCGATTACCTCACCGATCAGGACCGGACGGCCCTTCGCTCGCTCCGCAAGGCGGCGGGCTGGTATGGGTCCGACGAGTACGAATTCGATACCGCGCGCACCATCCCTGCCTTGGTCGGACATCCCGCCGTCTTCGACCGCCGCCATCGGTCGCAGCAATTGGAACTGATCGCCTACCCGCTCGAACTGGTCGTCGCCGACCGGCGTGACGGCTTCCACATCGGCCTTTCGCATACCGCCAAGGAGGCCACGGTCTTCCTCGAGGCCGAGACGCCGACCCGCTACCGCGTGATCGAGTTTCCGCAACGCATGCTGGGTGTGCAGGAGATCCTGGGCAGCCGCGGCCTCAAAGTGCCGGCCGCCGCGCGCGACCGGGTCATCGCCATGGTGCAACGGCAGAGCCCGAAGCTGCCGATCCGCGCCGAGATCGACGCCCTGGAGCAATCGGCGGCCGAGGGCGAGGCGGCCCCGGTGGTGCAGTGCATGCCCGTCGAGGACGGCCTTCGGTTCACCTTGGTCGTGCGGCCGTTCGGCGCCGACGGGCCGGCCTTTGTCGCCGGGCTCGGGGCGCGGTCGGTCTTGGCCAGCGTCGGCGGGCAACAAATCCGGGTGTCGAGAGATCTCGCGCGCGAGCTGGCCGAGCGATCGGCGTTGATCGAGGCCTGCCCCACGCTGCGCGACGGCACCGGCGCCCACGAGGTGCTGGTCGAGGATCTCGAAAGCGGCCTCGAAGCCTTGCTCGAGCTGCAGGCCTACGCCGGCCGGGTCTCGGTCGAGTGGCCGCAGGGCAAGAAGCTCCGCGTCAACGCCCTCCCGCCCGACAGATTGAAGCTGCGGATCGCGCACGAGCGCGACTGGTTCACCGTCAGCGGAACCGCCCAGTTCGACGAGGACCAGGTGGTGGAGATGCGTTTCCTGCTCGATCGGCTGGCGACCGCGCGGGGCCGCTTCGTCCCGCTCGAGGATGGCAGCTTCGTCGCCTTGACCCGCCAGCTGCAAACGCAGCTGCAACGGCTCGCCGCCGTCTCCGAGCCGCACCGTGCCGGCAGGCGGGTGCATGCGCTGGGCGCCGCCGCGCTCGACTCCGTCCTGGCCGAGGCCGGACCCGTGCAGGCCGACAAGGCCTGGACCCGGCAGGTCGCCCGCATCCGCGCCGCCGAGGGCTGGACCCCGGTGGTCCCGGCCACCCTGCAGGCGGAGCTGCGCGACTATCAGCTCGAGGGCTTCGCGTGGCTCTCGCGTCTGGCGCGCTGGGGCGCCGGCGCGTGCCTGGCCGACGACATGGGGCTGGGCAAGACCGTGCAGGCGATCGCGGTCCTGCTCGAGCGCGCCGCCGATGGCCCCTGCCTGGTGGTGGCGCCCACCTCGGTCTGTCCCAATTGGGAGGCTGAGATCGCCCGCTTCGCCCCGACGCTCAGGACGCTTCGCCTGGCGGAGTCCAGCGACCGCCCGGCGCTGATCGCCGGGCTCGGCGTGCGGGACGTGTTGATCTGCAGCTACGGATTGCTCAATCAGGCGGCCGAGGCGCTCTCCGGCCGGACCTGGCAGATGGCCGTGCTGGACGAGGCGCAGGCGATCAAGAACGCCGCCACCAAGCGGGCCCAGGCGACCGTCGGCTTGCAGGCCGAGTTCCGCCTGGCGCTGAGCGGCACCCCGGTCGAGAACGACCTCGACGAGCTGTGGAGCTTGTTCAACTTCATCAACCCGGGTCTGCTCGGCTCGCGCGAGAGCTTCCAGAAGCGCTTCGCTGGACCGATCGAGCGCGATCGGGATGCCGACGCGCGCCAGGCCCTGCGCGCGCTGATCCGCCCGTTCCTCTTGCGCAGGACCAAGGCCGCGGTGCTGACCGAACTGCCGCCGCGCACGGAGCAGACGGTCTATGTCGAGATGAGCGAGGCCGAGCGCGCCTTCTACGAGGCGCTGCGACAGCGCGCGGTGGAGACCATCGCCCAGATCGAAGCCAAGATCGACGCCAAGCCTGGCAAGCGGAAGATCCAGATCCTGGCCGAGATCACCCGGCTCCGCCGCGCGTGCTGCAACCCGGCCCTCATCGACGTCCAAGCCGGCGTGCCCAGCGGCAAGCTGGAGGCGTTCATGGACCTCGCGCAGGAATTGGTGCGCAACCGGCATCGCGCGCTCGTCTTCAGCCAGTTCGTCGGGCACCTCACCCTGGTCCGCGCCGCCCTCGACGCCGCCGGTATAAGCTACGAGTATCTCGACGGGAGCACCCCCTCGGCCGAGCGAGAGCGGCGCGTGGAGGCGTTCCAGACCGGCAGTGCCGCGCTGTTCCTGATCAGCCTGCGGGCCGGCGGCACCGGACTGAACCTGACCGCGGCGGACTACGTCGTCCACCTCGACCCATGGTGGAACCCGGCCGTCGAGGACCAGGCCTCCGACCGCGCGCATCGGATCGGTCAGACCCGGCCGGTGACGATCTATCGCTTGATCATGCGGGACAGCATCGAGGAGCGCATCCTCGGCCTGCATCGCGACAAGCGCGACATGGCCACCGATCTCCTCGACGGCACCGAGACCGCGGCGCGCCTGACCGAAGACGCTTTGCTCGAGCTGATCCGTTCCTGACGCCCACCGATATGCACTAGAGACATTGCTGACTTATGCAACCTTAAGTTGCAATCTCGGTTCCGGTCAAGTAGTCTCACTTTATGAGCATCGCATTCAAAATCCCGTCATTGGTCATGTCTCCGGGACAGACACTCTCTATGTCTCAAATAGTGGACATTCCGAAGTCGTCCAGCAATCCGGCCTACCTCGTCCTGGGCGCCGGCGACCGCAACGAGTATACCGTCAACTCCTCCGGCGCGACCGGTAGCTTCAGCGGTGCTTCTAACACGCTCGGCTTCAGTCTGATCGTCGGCGACGTGCGCACCGCGGGGATCGTGTTCAAATACGTGCCGGCCAGTGGCCGCTACTTGAACGCGACCTATGGCTATTTCGACCAGCTGACCTACACGGCATCGACGAGCAACGCCGACACCACCGTCATATCGCTGTTCGGCACCAGCAGCTTGGCCAACGCCAACGCCTACGCCACCAGTCCGGTCGCGTTCGTGCGGGCCGAGCCGACCGCGTTTATCGGCACGCTGACCACCGCGGTCGTAGCCGGCTACACCGCCACGGTGCCGACCCAAGCCACGCCGCTCTCCATCGCCGCCGTCGCGCAGAGCTTCGTCGGATCGACCTGGAACGCGAACGGCTGCTGGACCCTGGTCAACACGATCACGGCCGAAGCCGGCGCGTCTCTGCCGGTGACGGCCGCCGTCAGCATGGCCGGCCTGCCCAATGGCGAATGGATCGTCGCCTATAACGGCCCAGCCGGGTCCACTGGTGACTGGGCCTCCAGCGTGCGCACCGGCGACATCGTCGACTTCGTCACCGCTTCAGGCAGCGGCCACATCGCCACGTGCGTCTCCGGCGTCGGCAGCACCGCCATGCTGATCGACAACACTACCTTCACGAACGCCAGCGGCGTCATCACCAACAGCGCCAACGACGGCTCGTCCAACGACATCATCATCAAGGCGGCGCACTCGGCGTCCCAGGAATGGTCGGGCGTTCCGGCCAGCTCGGTGGTGATCTACCGCCTCGATGCACCGGTCGTCACCCCGCTGACGGCGACGCTGAAGATCGCCGCCGGCGGCACCGCGAACCTGGCCAACGTATTCTCCGCGACCGACCCGGCCGGCAAGACCCTCACCAGCTTCCAAGCCTACACGGCGAACGGGTCAGATCGCCTCACCGTCAACGGCGTCGCGCAGGCCGCAACCTCGGCCTCGAGCGCCATCACCGCATCGTCGCTGTCGCAGTTCACGTTCTCGGCGGGTTCGAGCGCCGTCGCCGACGCCGTGACCGTGCGCGCCTACAATGGAACCTACTGGGGCGATTGGACCACGGTCACCACGTCCGTCAGCCCGGCCACGATCAGCACGGGCACCTTGACCACCGCCAGCAGCGAAGTCTCCATCGACCGCTTCTTCGACAAGACGGACGGCACCCATTTCTTCACCGCGAGCGCCGCCGAGACCGCAACCATCATGGCGACGCGGAGCGACCTCGCGTACGAGGGCGTCGGCCTGCACGGCTACGCCACCGCCGCCGCGTCACCCTCGAGCGAGGCCGTCTTCCGCTTCTTCGACACCACCGACGGCACCCATTTCTACACCGCCAGCACCAGCGAGCGCGACGCCTTGGCGGCGACGCGGTCCGACATGACCTTCGAGGGCACCGCCTTCTACGAGGACGCCACGCCGCAAGCCGGCGACACGGCCGTGTACCGCTTCTTCGACACCGCCCACGGCACCCATCTCTTCACCCAAAGCGCCACCGAGAAGGCCTCCATCCTCGCAACCCGGCCCGACCTGGTGTCCGAAGGCGTCGCCTTCTACGCGCCGACCTGAGCGGAGCGATACGGCTCTAGCTCGTCAGCTTCTCCTCGGCCGGTGTCTCCGCGGCAATGGCCTCGTCTGACCCGCCGGTCGCGACCTTCTCCCCATGAGCCTTCTCGGGCGCAGGCTCCTTCGAGCGGTCCCGCGCAGCGCCCAAATAGTCGAACGTCAGCGGCTCGTGCCCCTCGAAGATGAGCTGATACACGGCGCCCACGGCGGCGTGGGAATCCTGATCGATCTTACCGATCTTCCAAATCGTCCACCCCTCGCCGCGATCGACCAAGCTGGGTGGCAACGTCTCGATACGGCTCGGCGCACGCTTCACCTCGCGACCCCGGCGGCCGGGGCCACCAGGGCCGCCCTTTCCGCCCTTACGCTCGCGACTGTTCATGTCGAATTGTGCCGGGGCAGCTGATTTGGGCTTGGGGGTGCCAGGTTCTTTAGCCATGGTGCGTCTCCTAGAGCGCGATCGGATGAGGTCGACGTCAACCTCCATCCGATGAACGTGCTCGATCAACAAAGAAAACTAGAGCGCGATCGGATGAGGTTGCCGTCAACCTCCATCCGATGAACGTGCTCGATCAACAAAGAAACTAGAGCCCTATCGGTTCAACTCGAACCGATGGGGCTCTAGGCCAATTCGAAGCGTGTTGCCAATCTCTTTGGCCGGACCACCGCGATGAGCGACCGTCCCGCAGGCCCGGCGGGCATCAATCAGAGCAGACGCACCAGCCGGTCCCACTCCCCGATCGCCAGCGTCTCCGCCCGCCGCTCCGGCGCGATCCCCGCCCGCTCCAGCAACGCCTCGCCCCCCAGCGCCCGCAAGCTTCCCCGCAACATCTTCCGCCGCTGCCCGAACGCCGCCGCCGTCAGCCGCTCCATCGCGCAGAACAGATCCGCCGGCGGCTGCACCGCCTTCGGCGTCAACCCGATCACCGCCGACCACACCTTCGGCGCCGGCGTGAACGCCGCCGGCGGCACCCGCAACAGCAACGCCGCCCCACACACCCACTGCGCCAACACGCTCAGACGCCCGAACCCGCTCGTATTCGTTGCCGCGCAGATCCGCTCCGCCACTTCGAGTTGGAACATCAGCGTCATCCGCTCCCACGACCCGGCCTGCCGCAACCACCCCACCAGCAACGGCGTCGCCACGTTATACGGCAGGTTCGCCGCCAGCTGCCGCGGTGCCGTGCTCAGCGCCGCCAGGTCGAGCCCGGTCGCATCAGCCTCCATCACTTCCAGCCGGCCCGGATAATGCGCCTGCAACTCGGTCAGCGCCGCGATCGCCCGCCGGTCCAACTCCACCGCCAGCACCCGCCGCGCCCCCGTGTCGAGCAACGACCGCGTCAATCCCCCCGGACCCGGCCCGACCTCGACCACGTCCCGCCCCGCGAGGTCCCCCGGCAACCGCGCGATCCGGAACGTCAGCCCTGGGTCCAGCAGAAAGTGCTGCCCCAACGACTTGCGCGCATCCAGCCCATGCTTGGCGATCACGTCGCGCAACGGCGGCAGCCCCCCGCCGCCCGCGCCCGGGTGCGACAGGTTAACGCGCGGCCGCGCTATCCACCCGCATGTCCATCACCGCCCGCCGCCGCAGATCCCGCTGCAACTGCCGCGACGTCAGCTCCACCCGCTCGTTCAACAGCCGGTTGCTGATCTCCTGCTTGGCCGGCGCGCTGTCCGTCTTCATCTCGCGCGAGCACACCATCAGCACCGCCACCCCCTCGGTGGCCACCAGCGGCCGGCTCGCCTGACCCACCGGCAACCCCGCCATCAACTGCCGCAACGGCGCCGACCCCACCGCCTCCAGCCGAACCTCCCCCGGATCCGATGGCCGCGTCTTGCCCACCCGCTCGTTGGCCGCCTCCATGTCCTGGCAGCTCTTGGCCGCCTTGCTGATCTGCGCCGCCTGCTCGACCGCCTTCTTCTGCTGCTCCGTCGGCGCCTGCGGATTGATCGCCGCCGTGAACGGGATGAACACCTGGCGCAGGTTCAGCACCGTCGACTGGTCCTGCCCGATCACCCGCTTGCCCGCCAGCGTCACGATGTCGATGCCCCCCGGCACCCGCACCGGGTTGCTCACCGCCCCCGGCGGCATCTCGCGCACCACTGTCGCCACTTCCGGGTCGAGCTGGCCGGCCCCCACCCACCCGATGTCGCCCCCCTGCAGCGCCGTCTGCGCCTGGCTGAACTGCGCCGCCACCACCGGGAACGGCGCGCCCTGCCGCAACTCGCTGATCACGGTCTCGGCGAACCGCTGCGCATCGCCGGCGCGCGCCGGGTCGTCGATCGGGATGAAGATCTCGCCCACCCGGTATTCCGGCTGCCCCGTCTGCGCCTTGAACAGCCGCTGCTGCTCGGCGATGTCGGCGTCGGTGATGTCGCCCTTGCTGCCCAATTCCTCGCGCAGCACCTTCGACCATCCGAGTTGCACCCGCACCTGGTCGATCAACGTCCGCAGCGCCACCCCGCGCCCCTGCAGCGCCGAGCCCAGCCCGCCCTTGGCCATCCCGTTGCGCCCCTCGATCTCCCCGATCGCCTGCGCGATCTCGCGGTCGCCGATCACGATCTTGCGCCGCTGCACTTCCTGCAGCCGCAGCCGCTCGTCCACCAGCTGCTTCAGCACCTGCGGCTTCAACCGCTCCAGCACGTCCGGCGTCACCGGCAGCCCGGTGCTCAGCGCGAACAACCGCCCGCGCGCCGTCACGTCCCCCGACGTGATCGCATCGCCGTTGACGACGGCAACGATCTTCTCCGACGTCGAGGGGTCGGCAGGCCCCGTCGGCGGAGCCGACAAAGCTGATCCACCCGGCGCCAAGGGCCGCCGCGGCTGCGCCATGGCCACGGATCCGCCGGCGACGAGGGCGGCACACAGGAGAAGCGAGCGATAGCTGGGCATTGGGGGCGTCCTGATATGGCGCCGGTTCAGAAAGCGTGGAAGCCGAACTGACCGACGGTCTTGAAGGTCACTTGGAATAATACCAGCGTCGCGCCGTTGTCACCATTTAACGATGTGTAACGCCGGCTCACATTCGCATCGAAGACCAAACACTCGTTCTCATAGGTCGCCCGCACCCCAGCAGCCACCATTTTATTCAGCGCCAGGTCCCGCCGCACGAAAGCCGAGAACCGATATTGCTCGTAATTACCCGAAGCCGACGTCGTAATTTCATTGCGTGGCTTGTAGTAGCTCGCCGGGACCGTCGCCGTGTCGTAGTAGAAATACGGATTGACGTCCGAATACAGGTACCCCGCACTCACCCGGAAATTCGGTGTGCCCGTGCTGCCCTGCACGTCCGCGAACCGCAGGCTCAGATCGCGCCGGTCCAGTCGCGTCCGCCCCGTCAGGTCGAACCAGCTCGCCGGCGTGAACGTCGTCCGCGTCACCACGTCCGACGCCCGGTGCTCCAGCCCGCTGCCCGTCGGGAACGTATCGTCCGCCTTCGAGCGGAAGCTCTGCCCGACCAGATTGTCCAGGCTCATCCCCCCCGCCGTCCAGTTCACATGCAACCCGGCATTCACCCGGCCGCCACCCTCCTGCCGGTCGATCCCAGGGAATTTGTTGATCGAGAACAGATTCTGGTCGGTATACTCGAAATCCAGGCTGTCCTCGTTCGGCACGTCGCGCCGCTTCAACCCCCCCGTATACGGCCCCACCGCCGTCTGCACGATCGGCTCGATCACCTGCCGCCCCCACCCCTCGCGCAGGAACGGCCACCGCACCTCCAGCGCCACGTTCGGCTGCGCCCGCACCGCCGACGCCGAGGCCGCCGTCGCGTAGTTCGGATTCTCGTTCAGATCGGTCGCATTATACGCCGCCGCCGTCGTCTGCACCGTGAACTTGTACTGCTGCCCCAGCCCGTTGCTGAACGGCCGGTCCCACCGCACCGACGTCCCCAGCCGCTGCGTATTCGTCCCCATGTCGCGGATGACGTTGAAGTTCTCCGTGTCGAAGCTGACCCGTCCCCCGAGCGCATCCGGCTCGCCAAAGAAGCTATATTTATACCGCGGCAGCACATACGGCAGCCGCGCCTGGTTGATGCTCGACACCAGCCCTTGATACGCCTGCGCATCGAGTCGGCTATACGACCCGGTCCCGAACCCCTCGAGATAGACGTTCGAGTTCAGGATGTCGCCGTGGTTGTTGAACTTGTAGTCCCGCAGATAGACCGACGACGTCGCTCGGTTCACGTTGAACCCATACCGCCACGTGTCGTCATACGCGAACCGCCCGTCGGCGAAAATCGCCCCCTGCAACTTGTTCTGGTCGTACCCCACCCCGACGTCGACGTTCAGCTCCCCGTCGTTGAACCGCCGCCGATACAGCGAATCGACGTTCAGATACTGCGAGGTATTGAACGTCGGCGTGAACGTCGCGTCGGAATTCTGGTCGATCGCCCAGTAGTAAGGCGTCTGCACGAACTGCCCCAGATTCTTCACATGCCCATACGACGGGATCAGGAACCCGCTCGCCCGCTTCACCGACGGGTCCACGTGCCAGAAATACGGCAGCCACCCCACCGGGATCCCATAGATGTCCAGCACCGCGTCGCGATACTCGATCCGGTGGTTCTCCTGGTCCTGCACCGCGTCCCGCGCCCGGATCTGCCACAGCGGCGCCTTGCTCGGATCCTTCGCGCAGAGATTGCACGTCGAATACACCGCCCGGCTCAGCTCGTTGACCTTCCCCTCCGTCCGCCGCGCCCCGTTCGCCACCAGCCGACCGTTCTCCGCCAGGATCGCGCTCATCTCCCGCAGCACGCCCTCCCGCATCCCCGACGTCAGCTCCGCGTAGTCGCTGAACAGCACCTGCCCATCCGGCTCGATCATCGTCACATGCCCGGTCGCGGCCACCACGTCGGTGTTGCGGTCGAACGTGATCCGGTCAGCGCGCACGATGTGATCGTTTTGCCACGCTTCCACATTACCTGTCGCCGTGACCAACCCATGGTCCCGATCGTAGCTCACGGTGTCGGCCGTGAACGCCACCGGGTCGTTGCGCGTGATCGGCCGGGCCGCCGCCGCCGCCGGCCGCCGCCGCGTGAACTGCGCCGCCGCGGGCTCCGCAACCGCAGCCGCCCCCAACCCGGCAAGGGAAAGCAGGAACAGGCGTCGTATTGACAGACGGGTCTGGCGAGACATGCGGCTCTATACAGTCCCCCCGCCAAGGACAAAAGCACCCCCGTCCTCGCTCTCTGCCGTTGGCGGGAGCGGGAGAGGGTGAGGATGGCGGTCCAGCCCCGGAAGTCCTCAACCGACGGGCCCCACCCCCGCACGCCCCGGTTGCGCCCGCCATACTTTTGCGCCAGTCCTCAACCATGGACCCGGCGCCCTTCACCCGCTACATCATCACCTTCTTCGCCACCATCGTCGGCATCATCGCCCTCGTCTGGGCCTACACCGCCACCCTCCCGATGGCCTTCATGGAGAGCGGCTACGCCTCCTGGACCGCCAAGAAGACCCTCCTGCACCAGTGCCAGCTCGGTCAGATCACCTTCTTCGGCGACTCCCGCCTCGAAGCCGGCCTCCGACCCCTCGACCTCCCCATCCCCGCTACCAATCTCGGCCTCGCCGCCGGCACGGCCATCGAGACCCGCATCGCCGTCGACCGCGCGCTCACCTGTCCCACGCTCCCGCGACAAGCCGTCATCTCCCTCGCCCCCGAGCATTTCGGCCCCGTCAGCAACTTCTTCTGGCTCCTATCCATCCGCTACGGCTTCCTCTCCGCCGGCGACGTCCTCGCCATCGAGCGCCTCGCCGACCAGCTCGGCGACACCACCACCCTCGCGACCCCCACCCCCGAAGGCCTCGCCGGCCGGCCCCGCGACTGGCTCTACGCCGTCGGCTTCCCCTCGCTCTCCTTCGGCAACCTCATCCAAGGCCGCATCGCCGGCCGCTACGGCATCAACCAGGCCCGCTTCGCCGCCATCACCGCCGACCGCGGCTGGGCCCCCTATATCGGCGGCAACCCGGTCCGCGCCGAACACCCCGACCGCTTCATCGTCACCGCCCTGCAGAACGCCGAACTCGAAGCCGCCCTGGCCGCCCTCCGCACCCACGACGTCCCGGTCGCCTTCCTGATCATGCCCTTCGCCCCCAACCACCAGGAAACCGACGCCACCTTGACCGCCTACCGCGCCTATCTCGCCGCCTTGGCCCAACGCACCGGCACCACCCTCCTCGATCCCACCATCCCCGTCTGGCCCCCCACCTCCTTCGCCGACGGCACCCACCTCAACCCGGCCGCCGCCCAAACCTTCACCACCAAACTAGCCACCTGCCTCCACAACGGCACCCTGACCCCCTGCGACCTAACCCCTCCCTAACACCCGCAGAACCCGTAGCCCGTAGGGTGGGCTTCAGCCCACCAACCAACCCATCACCCATCTTCCAAATGCAGAAGGAGAGCCACCGCCAGCATCAACCCCGCCCCCGCCGGCGCCCACGCCGCCAGCGGCGCCGGCAGCGCCCCCGACTGCCCGAACTCCTCCGCCACCTTGCTCACCACGAACAGCAGGAACCCCGCCGCCACCCCGCTCGCGATCATCTGCGCCACCCCGCCCCGCCGCGTCGCCCGCATGCTGAACCCCGCCGCCACCAGCGCCATCGTCCCCGCCAGCAGCGGCAGCGCCAGCAGCGCCTGGAAGTGCAGCCGGTGCCGGATCGCCGAGAACCCCGACCGCTCCAGCAAGCCGATGAAATCCGGCAACGCCCACACGCTCAGCGTGTCCGGACTGGCGAAACTATCCTGCACCCGCGACACCGTCAGGTCCGTCGGCAGCGCCATCGTCCCGATCGTCTCCGGCAGCTTGTCCGGCAGCATCCGCTGCGCGTTCTCCAGCTTCCACTCCCCCCGCTGCAGCACCGCCCGCGTCGCCTCGACCCGCGCCAGCAAACGGTCCTGGTCATCCAGCCGGAACACGCTCACATCGTTGGCGATCAACACCTTGCGGTCCAGCGTCACCGTCCGCGCATGCAGGATCGCCACCCCGTCCGGCTCCAACTGCCGATCCGACTGCCGCAGCCACAACTGCCCCCCCGTCAGCGCCGTCGACCCGGCGGCCGTCTTCAAATACGTGTTGTCCATCGACTCCGCCCGCGCCAGCATCCCCGACGCCAGCGGGCTCACCACCCCCGTCGCGATCGCCCCCAGCAGGATCGCGCACAGCAGCGGCGCCGACAGGAAGTGCCACGCCGACACCCCCGCCGCCCGCGCCACGATCAACTCGCTCGACCGCGTCAGCCGCCAAAACGCCAGGATTCCCCCCAGCAGCACCGCGAACGGCAGGATCTGCATCGTCACGAACGGGATCCGCAGCGCCGCGATCTGCGCCACCAGCGCGAACGTCGCATCCGGCTTCGTCGCCGACCGCCGCAGCAATTCGATGAAGTCGAACAGCGACACGATCCCCGCCAGCGCCGCCAGCATCGACACCACCGCCGCCATGAATTGCCGCGCGACATACAGCGTAAGAGTAACAGCCATCCCCGCTTCTACTCCCCCCGCCCCCCCGATACACTCCCCCCATGCCCGAAACCGGCTTCTACCACCTGACCCGCACCACCCTCGACCAAGCCCTCCCCGCCCTCCTCGCCCGCACCCTCGCCGCCGGGGAGCGCGCCGTCATCCTGTGCGCCTCTCCCGACCGCGCCGACGCCTTGAGCACGACCTTATGGGACTGCAAGGACCCCGACTGGCTCCCCAACGCCACCGCCCGCACCCCGGCCGGCAAACAGGCCCCCGACCTCCAACCCATCTGGCTCACCGACATCGAGGAGCGCCCCAACGCCGCCCGCTTCCTCTTCCGTCTCGACTCCCGCGAGAGCACCGACCCCGGCTGGCTCCGCATCTTCGACCTCTTCGACGGCCGCGACGAAGCCGCCGTCACCGCCGCCCGCCTCCGCTGGACCACCGCCAAATCCGCCGGCCACACCCTGACCTACTGGAAACAAACCGACCGAGGCTGGTCCAAATCCTAGCCAACCCCGCGCACTCGCCGTGCGGGACACCCCACGGAAGCGCTCCGGAACCGGGCTGCCTATCCTGGCGAGGTCAGGCGTGCGTGCGCCATTTGTGGCGGGCGACCAGGCCGTAGCGGTCGCCGCCATCGCCGGGTTTGGACACGAGGTCGGTGGGCTCGCGCTTCGGCGGCGGCGGCACGGGTTGCTCTCGGGCAAAGAGTTGCGGCAGGCCGTCGGCGACGTCCAGGACGGCGCGGTTGAAGCGCGACCAGTCCTCGCTGATCGGGGCGCGCCTCATCTCAGGCGGCCTCGACCACGCCGTGATCGCGGCGAATTGCGGCGATCTGGTCCTCGGTGGCGTTGAGCGGAACGAAAACGAGCTTGAGGCGGTCGATCGGTACCTCGACCTCGCGGATCTCGGTTTTTACCACGACCGGGAGCAGCTCCCGGCGGCGGCGTAGCAGCCAGCCGCGCAGGTTGCGGATGAGCGCGTGGCGCTGGCGCAGTTCCTCGCGGACGTCGCGCAGGATCGGCAGGCGGCGGCGCTTGCGGGCGACATAAAGGCGCAGCGCGTTGGCGAGCGGGCGCCGCTGCGGCGTGGCGGCGCCCTGGGCGGCGAAGCGCTGGGCGGCGAAGTGCATGG
>CAZZVQ010000093.1:0-19989 GCA_964657565.1 uncultured Acetobacteraceae bacterium | reverse complement strand
GAACATCTCGCCGAGCCAGTGCAGGATCGCCTTGCCGCGCAACTGCGACAGGATGCGGCCGTAGACATGGCGGTAGTCGTCAGGGCTGCGCGCGCAGGCGGCCAGGGCCCGTGACGCCATCAGGATGATAGCGCCGCCGGCCGCCTCCACCGCCGCGCATTGATACTCATAGGCGGCAATGACCTGGTCGAGCGTACAGGGCGAGCCCGGGGGTAGATGGTCGGTGCCGGCACCGGAGGCGATGCGGGCGCCCGGCACGCCGGCAGCCTCGCGCGCGGAGCGCTGGATCAGCTCCAGGCTCTGCGCCCAGCCGAGGCCCATGCCGCGCTGGGCCGTGTCCATCGCCTCCGCCACGCCGAGACCCAGCGACCAGAGATGACGGCGGAACGCGAGCGTCGCGTCCCAGTCGATCGGGGTTTCCAGCCACGGATCCGCCTCGGCCCACGGGTCGGCCACGACGTGGGCGGCGGAGAAGGCGACACGGTCAAAAGGCATCACCGCAGCCGGGAATGCACGCGGCGCCGCGAGGCGATAGGGGACGAGGCAGCGGCCCGGCGCGGGGAGGTCGATCAGCGGCACCGGGTGAGCATTGGCCGCCAGCCCCGACGCGTCAACGCGGATCGTTGACAGGATCGGACAGGGTAGCGCAGCCTTTGGCGAAAGATCGCGTACGGCGTGGCCGTGCCCGGCGGGAGGACACGGCCCTGAAGTTCGGCGAATATCCAAAGATCGCGTCGCTTGGCACCGTCGAGCGCTTCATGGCGCATGCTGGCGGAGCCGGCCTCGACTTCCCGTGCGACCTCACCGTGAAGACAGGGCCGGACGCACCGCTGGCGCAACCCAAGACCGTGCTGGGCCGGGTTATGGCCAACCGGTTCTGCGTGCTGCCGATGGAAGGCTGGGACGGGACGGCGGACGGTCGCCCGTCCGAGCACACGACCCGGCGCTGGGCCAATTTCGGCCGGAGCGGCGCCAAGCTGATCTGGGGCGGCGAGGCCGTCGCCGTGCGGCCGGACGGGCGCGCCAACCCGCGCCAGCTCCGGCTGCAGGAGGACACGCTCGGCGACATCGCCGGCCTCCGCGACACGCTGATCGCCGCGCATTTGGAGGCGGAGGGCGGCGACACCGGGCCGCTCGTGATCGGCCTGCAATTGACGCATTCCGGCCGCTTCTGCCGCCCCGTTCCGGGTCCGTTGCGGCCGATCATCTTGTATCGTCACCCGATCCTGGACCGGAAGTTCGGCGTGGCCACCGACCACGAGCTGATGACGGACGACGAGATCGAGCGGCTCATCGCCGACTTCGTCGTCGCGGCCAAGCTGGCGCAGCGCGCCGGGTTTGACTTCGTCGACCTCAAGCACTGCCACGGTTATCTCGGTCATGAGTTCCTCAGCGCGGTGAGCCGGCCCGGCAAGTTCGGCGGCAGCCTGGAGAACCGCACGCGCTTCCTGCGCGAGTTGGTGGCCGGCATCCGGGCGGAGGCGCCGGGCCTGGAGATGGGCGTGCGGCTCAGCGCGATCGACTTGATCCCGTTCCGCCCCGATCCGGACCGGGGGACCGACACGGCGCTCGGCCCGGGCGTGCCGGAGCCATGGGATGGGCTCTACCGCGACGTGTTCGGCGCCATTGCGGCCGAACCGACGGCGCCGGACATCGAGCCGGCCGCGGCGTTCTGCGAGGTCATGCGCTCGCTCGGCATCACGCTGCTGAACGTGACCGCCGGCAGCCCGTACTACAACCCGCACGTGACCCGGCCGGCGCTGTATCCGCCCTCGGACGGCTATCGGCCGCCGGAGGAACCGCTGGCCGGCGTGTTGCGCCTGCTCGAGACCGCCCGCGCGCTCAAGCGACGCTTCCCGGACATGACCGTGGTAGGCAGCGGCTACACGTATCTGCAGGAATTCCTGCCGAACGTGGCGCAGGCCGCGGTCGATCGGGGCTGGGTGGATTTCGTCGGTCTCGGCCGCATGGTGCTGTCCTATCCGGAGCTGCCGCGTGACGTCCTGCGGGATGGCGCGCTGAAGAAGAAGCGCCTGTGCCGCACTTTTAGCGACTGCACCACGGCGCCGCGGAACGGGATCATCTCCGGCTGCTATCCACTGGACGCGATCTACAAGAAATCGCCCGAAGCGCAGCGTCTCGCCGCGATCAAGAGGGAGGTGCGGCTTGCCTAAATCCCTGCCGCGCGTCGGCGTGGCCATCGTCGGAACCGGCTTCGTGGCGGAGCTGCATATGCATGCGTACCGCCGGGTCTATGGGGTGATGGCCGAAGTGGTCGCGGCCTGTTCGCGCGGAGACGGGGCTGCGGCCTTCGCGTCCCGCCACGGTATCCCGCGCACGACGCCGGATTGGCGCACCCTGCTGGACGACCCGGCCATCGACGTGATCGACCTCTGCACCCCGCCGGCCACGCATACCGAAATGGTCGTCGCCTGCATGCAGGCCGGCAAGCACGTCATCTGCGAGAAGCCGTTCACCGGCTATTTCGGCCGCCCCGGCGACAAGGCGCCGATCGGCACCGCCGTCCCCAAGGCCACCATGTTCGCCCGCGTGCTCGAGGAGATGGACCGCACCGCCGCCGCCATCCGCGCCACCGGCAAGCTGTTCATGTATGCGGAGGACTGGGTCTATGCCCCCGCGGTGCGCAAATGCGCCGAGATGCTGCGCGCCACGCGGGACAAGGTGCTGTTCATCAAGGCCGAGGAGAGCCACAGCGGGTCGCACGCCGAGCACGCCGCGCGTTGGGACATGACCGGCGGCGGCGCGCTGATCCGCCAGGGCTGCCACCCGCTCTCGGCCGCGCTGCACCTCAAGCAAGTCGAGGCGCAAGCCCGCGGCGAGCGGATCGCGGTGGCCAGCGTCACCTGCGACACCGGCCTCATCACCCCGCGCGTGCCGGAAGCGGAGCGCCGCTACCTCAACGCCCACCCCGTCGACGTCGAGGATTGGGGCACCATGACGCTGACCTTCACCGACGGCACCAAGACCACCGTGCTCGCCGGCGACATGATCCTGGGCGGCGTGCGCAACCTGGTCGAGGTCTACACCTCCGGCGGCGTGCTGCACGCCAATATCGCGCCCAACAACCACATGGTCAGCTACGCGACGGACGAGGAGAAGCTGGCCGGCGTCTACATCACCGAGAAGGTGGACCGGAAGACCGGGTGGCAGAACGTCTGCCTGGAGGAGGAATGGACCCGCGGCTATCAGGGCGAGATCCAGGACTTCATGGAGTGCGCCGCCACCGGGCGGCAGCCGCTCGCCGGGCTGGACCTCGCGTACGAGAGCATCCGCATCCACTACGCCGCCTACCAGGCCGCAGAAGAAGGCCGGCGGATCGACCTTGGGGAGGGCACACCATGAGCAGCACCATCGGACGCCGCGGCTTGATCGCGGCCGGGTTGAGCCTCGCGGCCTCGGCGCGGGCGCAGGACGCGAACTGGAAGCCGGCGCGGCCGATCAACCTGATCGTGCCCTGGGCCGCCGGCGGATCGACCGACCAGGTGACGAGGGTGGCGGCGTCCGAACTCGAAGGGCCGCTCGGCCAATCCATCGTCATCATCAACCAGCCCGGCGCGTCCGGCGCGATCGGCACCCGCTCCGCGCTGGACGCGGCGCGCGACGGCTACACCTGGACGGCGGGCGCCGTGCAGGATCTCGGCGCCTACGAGACGCTCGGTTCCGTCAAGACGCGGTTGGCGGACTGGAACCTGTATCTGAGCGTCGCCAACGTGCCGGTGCTGGCGGTGGGCGCCAAGCAGCCGTACCAGACCGTGGCCGAACTGCTGGACGCGATGAAGGCCAAGCCCGGCGCCATCACGGTGGCGACCGCGGGCGTTACCTCCGCCGGCCACGCCGCGATGGACATGATCGCCAACGCCGCCCGGCTCACCTACCGCAACGTCAACTACGACGGCGGCAACCCGGCCGTGATCGCGACCGTCGCCGGCGAGACGGTCGCGACCAGCCAGGTGGCGTCCGACGAGGCGGAGATGATCCGCGGCAAGATGCTGCGGCCGCTCGCCGCCATCGGCAACAAGCCGGTGGAGCTGGAGGGCTTTGGCAGCATCGCGCCGCTCTCGGACACGCTGCCCGGCTTCGTCGTGCCGGCCAACTACTTCGGCATCTTCGTGCCCAAGGGCGTGCCGGCCGAGGTGAAGGCGACGCTGGATCGCATCTGGGCGGAGAAGATGAGCAAAAGCGCCAAGCTGAAAGCCTACGCGGCGCGCAACGGCGCGTTGTTCGACCCGTTGAGCGGCGACGCGGCGCAGCAGGCGGCCTTCCCGGCGGTGCAGGCGAACGCCTGGCAGTTGTTCAACAGCGGCAAGGCCAAGGTGTCGCCCGCGACGGTCGGAATCCCGGCACCCCCCACCTGATGAGCGCCGGGCCGGACGCACCCGAGGCTCCGCCCCGCGCCGACCTGGCGGACGCCATCGGCTGGACCGCGCTGGGCGTGGCGGTGCTCGCCGGGTCATGGACGATGGACCGGCTGGAGAACCAGGACGTGCCGCCCTTCGCGGCGCCAGGCTTGCTGCCGGGCCTGCTTGGGGTCGTGCTGGTGCTGATGGGCGGGCTGTTGATGGTGCGCAGCGTGCAGCGGGGCCGTGCCTTAAACCTCGTCATTGCCGGGCTTGACCCGGCAACCCAGGACGCCAAACGCGGCGCTTGGGGCGCCCTGGGCCCCCGGGTCAAGCCCGGGGGTGACGGGTATAAGGGAACCCGGGCGTTGGCGGTGATCGGGCTGTGCGTGCTGTTCGGCGGCGGGCTGGTCGGGCACGGGCTGCCGTTCTGGGCGGCGGCGGCGGCATTCGTTACGATGGCGATCCTGTTCCTCCGGCGCGGGCCGGGCGGCGAGTGGCGCCTGGAGCCGCGGGCGCTCGGCTTCGCCGCGGCGGTGGGGCTCGGCGCCGGGTTCGGCATCACCCTGCTGTTCCAGCAAGTCTTCCTCGTGCGGCTGCCGTAAGGGTATGTTCACCGGCCTGGCTGACCTCCTGCATTCATATGCCGGCGTGCTCAACCCGGTCTCGCTCGGCCTCGGCCTGGGCGGCGCGCTGGTGGGCATCGTGGTCGGCTGCCTGCCGGGCCTGTCCGCCACGCTGTGCATCGCGCTGCTGACGACGCTGACGATCAAGCTGCCCGCCAACGACGCCATCCTGGTGCTGGTCTGCTCCTATGTCGGCACGCTCTACGGCGGGTCCCGCACCGCCATCCTGCTGAACATCCCCGGCACCGCCGCCAACGCCGCCTCCTGCGCCGACGGGCACGCGCTGGCCCTGCAGGGCCAAGCCGGGCGGGCGATCGGCATCGCCACCTCCGGCGCTTTCACCTCCGTGCTGATCGGAGTCATCTGCCTGGCCGCCTTCACGCCGCTGCTGGCGCAGGTGGCCCTCTCTTTCGGCTCCTACGAGTTCTTCTGGCTAGCGCTGTTCGGCGTGACCATGTCCGGCTCACTGGTCGGCAACGACCCGCTAAAGGGCTGGCTGATGGGGCTGCTCGGCCTGCTGCTGGCGCAGATCGGGCAGGACGGGCTCTACGCGCATGACCGGTTCACCTTCGGGTGGGACCAGCTCTCGGGCGGCATCGCGCTGATCCCGGCGCTGGTGGGCGCGTTCGGCTTCGCGGAGATCCTCACCAAGCTGTCCAACCCGGTGCAGGCGCAACTGGTCAAGCTGCAGGACTCCGTGCTGCCGCGCTTCCGCGAGGTGTGGCAGTACTGGCCCACCGTGCTGCGCTCCGGGATCATCGGCGTGACCACCGGGCTGATGCCCGGCGTCGGCGAGGATAGCGGCGCCTGGATGTCCTACGCCGCCGCGCGGGCGCTCAGCCGCGAGAAGGAGAAGTTCGGCAAGGGCTCGCTCGACGGGCTGATGGCGGCGGAGACGGGCGACATGGCGTCCATCCCCGGCCACATGATCCCGATGCTGGCGCTCGGCATCCCGGGCTCGGCGCCGTCGGCCGTGCTGATGGCGGCCATGATCATCCACGGCATCCAGCCCGGCCCGACGCTGATGCTGCAGCACCCCACCTTCATCTACGACGTCGTCGCCATGACGTCGGTGGCGATGTTCTCGATCCTGCTGTTCGGGCTGTTCCTGGTGCGCCCGCTGCTGCTGGTGCTGCGCATTCCCAACGCGGTGCTGATGCCGGTGATCTTCCTGCTGTGCGTCGTGGGCGCGTACGCCAACGCGTCCCGCCTGTTCGACGTCTATACGATGATGGTGGTGGGCATCGGCGCCTTCCTGCTGCGGCGGCGGGGCTACCACATGGCCCCGCTCGTGCTCGGGCTGGTGCTGGGCAGCTTGCTCGACAAGAGCCTGCGCCGCGGCCTGGTGCTGAGCGACGGGGATTTGGCGCCCTTCGTCACCCGTCCCATCAGCGCCGGACTAGCAGCGGTGACCGTGCTCGCACTGCTCCTCTACGTTCCCGCCGTGAAGCGGCTCCTCGGCCGGATGGGCATCGGCGCGCAGAAGATATTCCGACGGCGGCTGGCCTAGATCCGACGCCCTATCTCGCCGTTGCCGGCATACTCCGGGTCTGCCGCCGAGCTTCGTGTCGGTGGCGATGATCACGCCGGCCACACCGAGGGCAGTTCGCACGGCGGTCAGCGTGCGCTTGCGAAAGCGTCCGTCCGCAAGTTCGATCCGCGCGATCGTGCGCGGAGGAAGACAACTGGCCGTCGCGAGCTGATGTCGCGTCCAGCCGAGCAATACTCGCGCTGCTCGTGTCTGGGCCGCGTAGGTTTCGACAACATCCTCATGATATATTAGCGACATCGGCGGACCTCCTATCCAGCTGTTCGTCCGGCGCGCGATAGCCGCCCGGTGCTCAAATTCTGAGATTCCCTCGGTCGGCGCATCATTCAAATGGATGAGAACATTGCGCTGACGGTCTTGGGTCAGCCTGACTGGATACAGGCTCAAACGCCTCACCCGGCCTCCGGCGAGCGTCGGCAGCTTGACGCGGCAAGCCGAAATGCGGGACGTTGTAAACGGGTTTACCACCCTCGTGCCGGAGCGTTCCCGCCTGCCAAAAACGGCCGTCACCCTCAAGGACGTCGCGCACCAGGCGAAGCTGTCGGTGGCGGCGGTGTCGCGCTTCCTCAATCGCTCGCTGATCCTGCCCGAGGAGACGGCGGCCCGGGTGCGGGCGGCGGTGGAGAACCTCGGATATCAGCCCAACGCCCATGCGCGCCGGCTGAGCCGCGGCAAGGCCGATACGATCGGCCTGATCGTCCCCGACATCGCCAACCCGTTCTTCGCCCTGCTCGCCGACGCCGTCGAGCGCGAGGCGGAGGCGCAGGGGGTGGACCTGCTGCTCTGCGCCACCCGCAACCGCCCGGTGCGCGAGCTGCACGAGCTGGGTCGCCTGAGCCGCACCCTCGTCGACGGCCTGCTCTTCGTGACCAACCACGGCGATAACGGCACGCTCGCGGCCGCCATCGCCGCCGCCGGCCATGTCGTCCTGCTCGATGAGGACGTGGCGGGCGTCGTGGCTCCCAAGGTGTTCGCCGACAATTATGGTGGCGGGGCCTTGGCCGCGCGCTGCCTGCTCGAGGCCGGGCACCGACGCCTCGCCTTCCTCGGGGGCCCGCCCGGGCTGCAGAGCACGGCCGAGCGGCACGGCGGCTTTCGCGATGCGATCCGCGCGGCAGGTCCGGCCGCCGAGATCGCCTTCGAATCCTTCGGCGAGTACAGCGCCGCCGAGGGGCGCACGGCCACCGAACGCATGCTCGCCATGCCCGACCGCCCGACCGCCGCCTTCGCCACCAGCGACGAGACGGCGCTCGGCCTGCTCGACGCCGCCCGCCGCCAGGGCATCGGCGTGCCGGACGCGCTCTCCGTGATCGCCTTCGACGATGCCGGCCCGCTCGCGCTGCTCGGGCCGCCCATCACCGCCGTGCGCCAGCCCGTTGCCGCTTTTGGGAGCAGCGGCGTCCGTGCCCTGCTGGACCGCCTCGCCGGCGCCCCGATCCCGCCCGAACCGGCGCGGCTCCCCGTGATGCTGATCGAGCGCGCGTCGGTCGCCACTCCCGCTCTGCGCCGCCGCCGCCGCCGTGTGCTGGCCCCCTTCGGAGACACCTGATGCCGAAAACCGAAAAGCTCCTCGTCGGGGAGAGCTGTGTCAGCGCCGCCCTGGCCTGGGCGGCTGGAATGGCATGAGCCGCCTCTTCGTCCTCGGCAATGCCGGGCTCGACATCGGCCTGGACTTGCCCGGCCTGCCGCAGCCCGGCGAGACCATGCTCGGCCGCGCCGCCGGCCGCGCGCCCGGCGGCAAGGGCCTCAACCAGGCCGTCCTCGCCGCCCGCGCCGGCCTGGTCCCCGTGCTGTTCCGTGCCCCGCTCGGCTACGACCCGGAAGGCCAGCACGTCGCCCGCAGCCTCGCCGCCGAGCCATTCGCCAAACTCGAACTCCCGTTGCTCGATGCGCCCACCGACCTCTCCGTCCTCCTGGTCCTCCCGGGCGGCGAGAACGCGATCGTCTCCGCCGGCGACTGCGCCCACGCGCTCCTGCCCGAGGACGCCGCCACCTTCGCCGCTCGCTGCGAGCCGGATGACTGGCTGCTCCTGCAGGGCAATCTCCTCCCGCCCGTCACCGCCGCCGCGATCACCACCGCACGCGCTCGAGAGGCCCGCGTCGCGTTCAACGCGGCGCCGGTGGCGGCCGGCATGGCCGCCCTGCTGCCGCTCTGCCACCTCGTCGTCGCCAATGCCGCGGAAGCCGCGCAGCTCGGCACGATCCATACCGCCCAAGGCGGCATCGCCATCGTCACGCTCGGCGCCGACGGCTGCCGCGTCACCATCGACGGCGGCGCCACGCACCACGACGCCGAGACCGTCGTCGCCCGCGACACCACCGGCGCAGGCGACACGTTCTGCGGCATCCTCGCCGCCGCGCTCGCTGCGGGCTGCCCGCTCGATCCGGCCATCGCCGCCGCCCAGCGCGCCGCCGCCCTGACCGTCACCCGTCTGGGCGCCTTCCCGTCCCTGCCCACCGCCGCCGAGCTGCGGCGCCTCCTCGCGTGACACCGTCATGGGAGACTTTATTGGCTCAGGCGGAGCGTTCGCGCCGGGCTGGAGAGGCGGACGCGGCGCTCGCGCTGGCACGGCTGGCCGGGGATGCTGCGCCGGAGCAACCAGGGCCGTCGTTTCTGTTGTGCCTCCTGCTGCTCGAACGCCGCGATGCCGAGGCCAACGCGGTGCTGGCGCGTCTCGAGCGATTTCCCGCCTATGGACCGGGCTGGGAGATGCTCGGCCACGGGCTTTCGCCGATCCATCCCGCCGCCGCCAGGATCGCGTTCGAGCGGGCGGCGAAAGCCTACGCGGCAATGGAAGCGACGTCGACGACCGCGGATGTGGCGCATCGCCTAGGCGTGGTGCTTCGGCAGTCGGGCGATCTCGGTGGCGCTCGGGCGGCGCTGGAACGGGCGACGGCGCGCGACCCGGCACATTCGGCAGCGTGGTTCCTGCTCGGCCTGTTGCGCCAGGACGATCACGACCCGGCGGGCGCGGTGCAGGCCTTCCGCACGGCGCTCGCGGCACGCCCCGATCATCACGAAGCCGAGTTCAATCTCGCCGTGGCGCTGCAAGAAACCGGCGATGTCGACGCCGCGCTGGACCACTACGCGCGGGCATGGCGGCTTCGTCCCGATAGCTTCGGCCGCGTCGCGCAGGCGCTCGTGTCACCCGCCGTTGGGCGGCTCTGGCTCCAGCCAGGCGCGCTCATGCGAGAGCTCGCCGCTCGCGCCTGAGCGAAACGTTCGGCGGTAAACGCCGGGGCCGGCGAGCAAGTCATCCGCAAGCGCGTCATACGCGCGCGGGTCCAGCGCTTCTTGCACCAACTCCAACCGTGTTCGCGGCACCGGGAAGCATTGCGCGATCGGCATGCCGCGGGGCAAGACGCCCTCGAAGCCGGGGTCGAGCCAGAGGGCGGGGAACAGGAGGCCCACCGCATTGAAGCGGTCGGCCTCGACGAGGCCGGTCAGCAGGCGGAACGGCAGGTCGGCCCGGTTGACGGGATGTGTCGCGAACAAGGACCACCCCGGCTCCAGCGACACGGTCCAGAAGCTGTTGAATTTGACGATCACCTGGTCGCCATCGCGGAACGGGGTTCCCTCCACCTGGGCGGCGGAGTGGAAACTGAGCGGCGCGCGCGGGTGTTGGCCGGCGGCGAGCGGCGGAATATCCCACTCCCACGACAGCGTCCCGCCGCTGACCCGGACATCGCAGGCGAGCGGGATGACGAAGCCGTGGGTCATCGCGTCGATGAAGGGGGGACACTGCTTGACCGTCCGGACCGGCGCCGGGTGCAGGGTGGAGGGGGCGGTGCGGGGCATGTCGCGCACCCAGCCGGGCAGGTCGGGCGGATGCGGGGGCGGGAGGCGGCCGACGAGCGCCGGGTCGCAGCGGAAGACGATCCGCATGGACTAGGTTCGGTGCAGCGACTGGGCGACGGCGGTCTGCCACCCAGCCCATTTGCGCGCCCGGTCGGGCTCGGGGAGGGCGGGAGTGAAGTGGCGCTCGAGCGCCCACCGCTCCTGGAATTTGTCCGGCTCGGGATACAGCCCGGCGTCGAGGCCGGCGAGATAGCCGGCGCCGAGGGCGGTGGTCTCGAGGCAATGGGGGCGATCCACGCCGACCCCGATCATGTCGGCGAGGAACTGCATGGTCCAATCGCTCGCCGTCATGCCGCCGTCGACGCGCAACACCACGTTCTTCGAGGTTCCCGCGTCCTCGAGCATCGCCTCCAGCAGATCGCGCGTCTGATAGGCGACCGATTCCAGCACCGCTCGCGCCAGTTCGTGCCGCGTGGTGCCGCGGCTCATGCCGCTGAGCGTGGCGCGGGCATGGCTGTTCCAATGCGGGGCGCCGAGGCCGGTGAAGGCGGGGACGAGGTACACGTGCTGGGCCGGGTCGGCCTTGGCGGCCAGCTCGTCCATCTCGGTGGCATGGCGGATCAGGCCGAGACCGTCGCGCAGCCACTGAACGCCGGTGCCGGCCGAGAAAATGGAGCCCTCGATCGCGTAGGTCCGCACGCCCGCGCGCTGGAGCGCGATGGTGGTGAGCATGCCGTGGCTGGAGAGCACCGGCGTGGTGCCGATGTTCAGCAGCACGAAAGCGCCGGTGCCGAAGGTGGCTTTCACCATGCCCGGCGAGAGGCAGGCCTGCCCGACCAGCGCCGCCTGCTGGTCGCCCGCGATGCCGCGCACAAGGATATTGCCGCCCAACAAGGTGGTGGCGCCGAACACGCCGGTGCTGTCGCGGATCTCGGGCATCATGCTGGCCGGGATGCCGAACAGGTCGAGCAGCGCCGGGTCCCACTGGCCGGTCTCGAGGTCGCACAGCAGGGTGCGCGACGCGTTGGTGGCGTCGGTCGCGTGCACGCGGCCCTCGGTCAGGCGCCAGAGCAGAAAGCTGTCGACGGTGCCGAAGGCGAGCTCGCCCGCCTCGGCGCGGGCCCGGGCACCCGGGATAGTGTCGAGCAGCCAGCCGATCTTGGTGGCGGAGAAATACGGATCGAGCCGCAGGCCGGTGCGGCGGTTGACCATGGGGCCATGCCCGGCGGCCGCGAGCGCCTCGCAGGCCGCGACGGTGCGGCGGTCCTGCCAGACGATCGCGTTGGCGATGGGCTGGCCGGTCTTGCGATCCCACACGATGGTGGTTTCGCGCTGATTGGTGATGCCGATCGCCGTGATGTCGCTGCCCGCCAGACGGGCCGCCGCCATCGCCTCCCTCGCGGTCGACAGCGTGGTGCGCCAGAGGTCTTCGGGGTCGTGCTCGACCCAGCCCGGCTGCGGATAATGCTGCGGGAATTCGGTCTGGGCGCGGGAGACGACCTCCATGCCGGGGCCGAACACCATGCAGCGGGTCGAGGTAGTTCCCTGGTCGATGACCAGGACGTGTCCATTCATGGCGACAATCCTGGCGGGGGAGCGATTGCGCGCTCCCCCGCTTTGCTCCTGGCTCTAACCCTGCTTCGGCCGGGGCGAGGCCGCCCAGGTCTTCAGCAGCTCGTCATAGTCGATCGTCTCGCCCTGCGGCTTTTCGTTCGCCAGCTTACGCTGGGGTGCCAGGTTGCCGTCCTTCTCGGCCTGGGCATACCAGTATTCGGCCGTCTTCTCCTCGTTCATCACCGGGCCGAGCTTGCCCTGCACGCCCGAACGCTGGATGCGGGTCATGATCGCGTCCTGATCGCGAGCCAAGCCGTCCATCGCCTGCTGCGGTGTCGCGGCCCCGCTGATGGCATTGGAGATGTTCTGCCACCAGACCTGCGCCATCTTGCCGTAATCGGGCACGTTGACGCCGGTGGGCGTCCACTGCTTGCGCGCCGGGCTGCGGTAGAACTCGACCAAACCGCCGAGTTTCGGTGCCATGTCGGTCATCGCCTGATGCCAGACATCGCTCTCGCGGATCAGATGGAGCGAGTAGAGCGCCTTCTTCAGCGTGACCGTCTTGGACGTGCAGAACTGGGCATAGAGCCAGCCCGCCTTGGTCTTCTCGATCGGAGCGTATTTCAGCATCGTCCAGCAACCGACGTCCTGATAGCCGAGCTTCATGCCCTCTTTCCAGTACGCGCCGTGCGGGCTCGGGGCCATGCGCCATTTCGGCGTGCCGTCCGCGTTCATCACGGGGAGGCCCGGCTTGCTCAGGCTGTCGGTGAAGGCGCTGTACCAGAAAATCTGCTGCGCGATCTGGCCCTGCGCCGGCACCGGTCCAGCCTCGAGGAAGTCCATGCCGGCGGCTTCCGGCGGGGCGTATTTCTTGAGCCACTCGACGTATTTCGTCAGAGCATAGACCGCCGCCGGTCCGTTCGCGTCGCCGCCGCGGGTGATGGACGAGCCGCGCGGGAGGCCATCCTCCATGCGGATACCCCATTCGTCGACCGGCTTGCCGTTCGGCAGCCCACGGTCGCCGGCGCCGGCCATCGAGAGCCAGGCGTCGGTGAAGCGCCACCCGAGCGACGGGTCCTTCTTGCCGTAATCCATGTGGCCGTAGATGCGCTTGCCGTCGATTTCCTTCACCGTATTGGTGAAGTAGTCGGCAATGTCTTCATAAGCCGACCAATTGACGGGCACGCCGAGCTCGTAGCCGAATTGCTTCTTGAAGCCGGCCTTGATGTCGGGCCGCTGGAATAGGTCATAGCGGAACCAGTATAGGTTGGCGAATTGCTGGTCGGGCAGCTGATACAGCTTGCCATCGGTGAAAGTCCCGAACGACAGGCCCATGAAATCGGCCAGATCGAGGGTCGGGCTGGTGACGTCCTTGCCGTTCTTCTGCATGAAGTCGGTCAGCGAGCCGTCGACGATGTCGTTGTAGCGCGGGTGCGTGCCGATGAAGTCGCTATCGTTCATCCAGAAATCGTAGACCGGGCGGCCGGACTGCATCTCGACGCCGATCTTGTCGACGAGCAGACCTTCGTCCATCAGGTCGTGATTAACCTTGATGCCAGTGATGTCGGCGAAGGCCCGGGTCAGCGTCTTGGATTCGTAGTCATGGACCTTCAGGATTTCGGAAACCGTGCTGAGCTGCATGCCCTGGAACGGCTTGGAGGCGCTGATGAACCATTCCATCTCGGCCATTTGAGCGTCCTTGCTCAGCGTCGACGGCTGGAACTCGGTATCGATCCACTTCTTGGCGGCATCGACCTGCTGCGCATGGCTCACGCCGCTGCGGATGGTGACGCCGGCGCCGACCACACCGGCGGCTGCGGCACCCTTGATGACGTCCCGTCTTTTCATTTTACGCTCTCCCTCGTTGTTTATTGTTCACGCCAGGCGAAACATCGCGACCGAATACAGGATGGCGGCCACGAACGGGTACCAGAGGACATCGCCTCCGAAACGCAGATAGATGATGTAGATGAAGGCGCTCCCGAGCAGCGAAACGAAGAAGCGGTCGCCCCGCGTGGTGGGAAAGCCGAGAATGCCACGGCGCGGCCGCTCCGGGCGGTAGATCGCGAGCAAGGTCAGCACGATCAGGCCGAGCGCAATCAAGCCGAAGAACAGCCCGGTCTGCCAGGTCCACGCCATCCACGCGATCGAAGACTGGTCAGACCCGGCCAAGCGCGAAGCCTTTCGCGATGTTGTTGCGGACGAACCAGATGACGATGGCCCCCGGGATCATGGTCAGCACGCCGGCTGCGGCCAGCAGGCCCCAGTCCATGCCGGCAGCCGAAAACGCCCGCGTCATCACGGTCGCGAACGGCTTGGCGTCGACCGTGGTCAGCGTCGTGGCGAGCAGCTGCTCGACCCAGGAGAACATGAAGCAGAAGAAGGCCGTCACGCCGATGCCGTTGGCGATCAGCGGGATGAAGATCCGGATGAAGAAGCGCGGGAACGAGTAGCCGTCGATCGCCGCGGTCTCGTCGATCTCGCGAGGGACGCCGGACATGAAGCCCTCGAGGATCCAGACGGCGAGCGGGATATTGAACAGACAATGCGCGAGCGCCACCGCCCATACCGTGTCGAACAGGCCGATCGCGGAATACAGGTTGAAGAACGGCATCGCGTAGACGGCCGGGGGCGCCATCAGGTTCGACAGCAACCAGAAGAATAGATGCTTGTCGCCGAGGAAACGGTAGCGGCTGAACGCGTACGCCGCCGGCAACGCGACCGAGACGGACAGCACGGTGTTGATGGCGACGTAGCTGATCGTGTTGAGGAAGCCGCCATACCAGGCCGGGTCGGTGAAGATGACGCGGTAGTGGTCCAACGTCGGATGGATTGGCCAGAAGGTCAGGCGCGAGGTGATCTCGACGTTGTCCTTGAAGCTCATGTTGATGAGCCAGTAGATCGGCAGCGCCAGCGCCAGGAGGTAGACCGTCATCACGACGCGCCTCATGCCGCGCGCTCCTGGTCGGCGCGGGCGTCGAGCTGGGTCATGACGGTGAAGAACACCCAGCACAGCGTGAGCGTGATCAAATTATAGACGATCGAGAGCGCGGCAGCGTTGCCCAGATCGACCTGGCCGAGCGCGATCTTGACCAGGTCGAGCGACAGGAAGCTGGTCGCCTCGCCGGGGCCGCCGCCGGTCACGACGGAAGGCTCGGTGTAGATCATGAAGCTTTCCATGAAGCGCAGCAGCACCGCGATGATCAGGACCCGGCGCAGCTTGGGTAGCTCGATGTTCACGAACACCGACCACCGCCGCGCGCCGTCGATGCGAGCGGCCTGATAATAGGCATCCGGGATCGCCTTCAGCCCAGCGTAGCACAACAGCGCGACCATCGCCGTCCAATGCCAAACGTCCATCACGACGATGGTGCACCAGGCCGACACCGGGTCCTGCGTATAATTGTAGGGAATGCCGAGGCTGTTCAGGGCGGCCCCCAGCAACCCGATATCGCCGCGCGCGAACACCTGCCAGATCGTGCCGACCACGCGCCAGGGGATCAGCATCGGCAGCGAGATCGCCACGAGGACGGCGCCGACGGTCCACCCGCGCTTCGGGATCGAGAGCGCCACGAGGATGCCGAGCGGGATCTCGATCAAGAGCACCACGCCGGAGAAGATCAGGTTACGCACCAGCGCCCGGGCGAACCGCCCGCCGATGTCGGTGGTCGGATCGAACAGATGCTGGAACCACTCCGACCCGTTCCAGAAGAACGAGTTCTGGCCCATCGAGTCCTGCACCGAGTAGTTCACGACCGTCATCATCGGGATCACCGAGCTGAACAGCACGAAGATCATGACGGGAATGACCAGGAACCAGGCGCGGTTGCTGAGTGGCTTCATGCGACCAATCCCCCCACGCGCTTGCCGGTCAAGCGCTCGCCATTCAGGAACACGTGGGTCTGCGCTGGGTCGAGCAGGACCGTCGCGTAATAGTCGTCGGGCGCATAGCCTGGCGGCACCGTCGCCACGAAACGGTGCGCGCCCAGGCTGACCCGCGCCAGGCGGCGGCGGCCGAGATCCTCGATGCGTTCGATCCTGACCGGCAGGCCTCCCGCCGGCGTCAGCGTGGTGAATTCAGGGCGGATGCCGATCTCTACACCCGGCAGTGCCGGGTAGCTGGCGTGCAGGTGGACGACATGGCCGTCGATCACGGCCTGGTCGCCCTGGATGGCGGCGGGCAGCAGGTTCATGCCGGGGGAGCCGATGAAGTAGCCGACGAAGGTGTGGGCCGGCTGGTCGAACAACTCGGCGGGCGTGCCGATCTGCAGCACGCGGCCCTCGTTCATGACGACGACCAGGTCGGCGAACGTCAGCGCCTCCGTTTGATCGTGCGTGACGTAGATCATCAGCAGGTCGAGCGCGCGATGCACGGCCTTCAGCTTCGACCGCAACTCCCATTTCAGCGCCGGGTCGATGACGGTGAGCGGTTCGTCGAACAACACTGCGGCGACGTCGGCGCGCACCAAGCCGCGGCCAAGCGAGATCTTCTGCTTGGCGTCGGCCGTGAGCCCGCGCGCGCGGCGACCGAGTTCCGGCGTCAGATCGAGCATGGCCGCGATCTCGGCCACCCGCCGGCTGATCGTTGCGCGATCCACGCCGCGGTTGCGCAGCGGGAACCCGAGGTTCTCGGCGACGGTCATGGTGTCGTAGATGACCGGGAACTGGAAGACTTGGGCGATGTTCCGCCGCTCGGTCGGCAGACGGGTGACGTCGACGCCGTCGAACAGCAGCCGCCCGTGCGACGGCGTGACCAGGCCCGAGATGATGTTCAGCAGCGTCGTCTTGCCGCAACCGGACGGGCCGAGCAGGGCATAGGCTCGCCCTTGCTCCCACACGTGATGAAGCGGCTTCAGCGCATAGTCCGCATCGGTCTTGGCCGGCCCATACGCATGGCCAATGCCATCGAGCGTAATGGTCGCCATCAGACGGCCTCGGCCATCAGCGCTCGGGTGACGACGGCGCCGGTCGCGTCGAACAGGAAGACCTGGTCGAGGTCGAGGTGAACGCGGACGGCATCGCCGGGCTGCCCGGCGTAGACGCCTGGGACGAGGCTGACCCAGGTCGCATCCCCGACCACGACGTGCACGAAGCTTTCCGAGCCGTTGATCTCGCTCACCGAGACCCTGCCGTCGAAATCCATCGCATGGCGCGGGCGGACGCCGACCGAGACCGAGTCGGCGCGGAACGCCATGGTGTAGCGACCGTCCGGCACCAAGCTCAGCCCCGGAGGCAGCGGGAATTGCCCCAGCTTGGTGGCGAGCGCGCTACCACGGCGCTCGATCGCGAGCTCATTCAACGGCGGGTCGGAGAACACCCGCGCCGCCTCGATGGTTGCGGGCTGGCGATACAGCGTGGCGGTCCGGCCGAACTGCACCAAGCGCCCCTGGGACAAGGCGGCCGTCTCGCCGCCGAGCAGCAGCGCCTCCGTCGGCTCGGTGGTGGCATAGACGAGGATCGCGCCAGATTCGGCGAACAGCGGGGGCAGTTCCTCGCGCAGTTCCTCGCGCAACTTGTAGTCCAGATTGCCGAGCGGCTCGTCGAGCAACACCAGCTCGGCCCGCTTGACCAGGGCGCGCGCAATCGCCGTGCGCTGCTGCTGGCCGCCCGACAATTGCGCCGGGAGACGATCCAGCATCTTTTCCAGGCGCAGCAGCTTCGCGGCGTGCGCGACGCGCTGCTTGATCTCGTCGCGTGGCAGGCCGGCGACCCGGAGCGGCGAGGCGATGTTCTCGTACACCGTGAGCGTCGGGTAGTTGACGAATTGCTGGTAGACCATCGCGACCGACCGTTTGCGCACCGGCAGTCCCGTCACGTTCCGGCCATCCATGAGCAGTCGCCCGACGCTCGGCCTGTCCAGCCCGGCCATCAGCCGCATCAGCGTCGTCTTGCCTGCGAGCGTCGGTCCGAGCAGCACGTGCAGGCCGCCGCACGCCAGCGTCATCGAGACGTCGCTGATGTGCATGTCGGGGCCATCGGCGAAGCCGATCCCGTCCAGCACCAAGCTCATGCGGCGCGTTCCCGGTGCGCGAGGATGTCGGCGAGCGCGGTATCGACGGTGGCGACCTGCTCGCGCGTCATGCGCAAGCCCAATTTGGAGCGGCGCCAGACCACGTCCGCCGCGGTCCGAACCCATTCATGGCGCACGAGGTAGCGCAACTCGGCATCCGTCAGATCCGCGCCGTAGACTGGGCCCAGATCTGCTGGGCTGGTGGCATCGCCGAGCAATTCGGCGGTGCTTGTGCCATAGGCGCGCACCAGACGGCGCATGGTCCGGGTGGCCACGAAGGGATAGCGGGTGCGCATGGTCTGTAGCAGCGCATCGAACCCGTCGATCGGAAAATCGCCGCCGGGCAATGCCGCGCGACCCGTCCAACCTTCCGGTTGCCCGGTCGCCGCCGGCAGATGCGGGCCGAGTTTGGCCAATGCCGCCTCCGCGAGCCTCCGATAGGTGGTGATCTTGCCGCCGAAGATCGACACCTGCGCGGCCTGTCCCGCCGGCGCATCCAGTTCCAGCACGTAGTCGCGCGTCGCCGCCTGCGCCTTGGACGCGCCATCGTCGTAGAGCGGCCGGACCCCGGAGTAGGTCCAGACCACCTGATCCGGCGTCACTGCCGTGCGCAAATACTCGCTGGCCCCCGCACAGAGATACGCGATCTCGTCGGCCGACGCCGAAACGTCGCGCGGATCGCCTTCGTAATCGAGGTCGGTCGTGCCGATCAGGGAGAAATCTTGCTCGTACGGAATGACGAAGAAAATGCGGTTGTCGGCATTCTGGAAGATGTAGCAGTGCTCCTCCGGATACAGCCGCGGCACCACGATGTGGCTCCCCTTGACCATGCGGACCTTCGCCGGCGCATTGGCCCGCAACACCGTCTGCAACACCTCCCCGACCCAGGGCCCGGCGGCGTTGACCAGCGCCCGGGCTTGGACGATCTCAGGCGTCCCGCCCTGCTCCTGCACGGTCAAATTCCACAATCCCGCATGCCGCTCCGCACTGATGCAGCGCGTCCGCGTGGCGACCGTGGCGCCGCGGTCGGCCGCATCGCGGGCGTTCAGGACGACCATGCGGGAGTCCTCGACCCAGCAATCCGAATACTCGAATGCCAAGGTATAGGCTGGCTTCAGGCAGCGTCCGGCCGGGTCGGTCCGCAGGTTCTTCATCGCCGTCGCGGGCAGAAGTTTGCGGCCGCCGAGATGATCGTACAGGAACAAGCCCAGCCGGAGCAGCCAGGCCGGCCGCAGGCCCTTGTGATGCGGCAGCACGAAGCGGAGCGGCCAGACGATGTGCGGCGCCACGCCCCATAGCACCTCGCGCTCCATGAGCGCCTCGCGCACCAGGCGGAACTCATAGTATTCGAGGTAGCGCAGGCCGCCATGCACCAGTTTGGTCGAGGCCGACGACGTCGCGGAAGCCAGGTCGTCGGCTTCGCACAGGAACACCGACCAGCCGCGCCCGACCGCATCGCGGGCAATGCCGCATCCGTTGATGCCGCCGCCGATGACGGCGATGTCGACGATGGTGGAAGCCGGATGTTGCATGGGGCCGACGCGTTCTCCCGTCGGGCGCTGATCAGCCCGTTCCGATCGAACAACCTAAGCCGAAAGTGAAATGCGCCTCAAGTGCTCAACTCGAATTTTCATTCGAACATTCGAATTCGGCAATTGGCTCGTCCAGCTCCTCCGGGCCGCCCGCTTCCACCACCTCGACCCCGTTCGCCTCGCACAGGGCCGCCGCCGCCGACGAGGGCAAGCGGTCCGTCACCAGCAGGTCGACATCGGACAGATCCGCGATCCGCGCCGGCGCCGCGCGCAGGAACTTGCTGCCATCGGTCACCAGCATGACCCGGCGCGCGTTGCGGATGATGGCTTGCGAGACCTGAACCTCGCGGATGTCGAAATCCAGCAGCGTGCCGTTGGCATCGATCGCCGACGTGCCGATGATGGCGAGGTCGGTCCGGAACTGATTGACCTGCTCGACCGCGGCCGCCCCGACCAAGCCGCCATCGGAGCGCCGCACGGTCCCGCCGCACAGGATCACGTCGATCCCCTTGAACCGGTGCAGCCCGGCCGCGACCTGCAGATTGTTCGTGATCACCAGGA
>CAZZVQ010000092.1:0-20149 GCA_964657565.1 uncultured Acetobacteraceae bacterium | reverse complement strand
GGAAGCGGGGGCGGCGGCCGGGCTGGCGACGGTGGGGGGGCGGCGGGTCGGGCTGAAGAGGGGGCGGGCGAGCAGCGTGTCGACGAGGGCGGCGGCCGGCGCATGGGGCGGGGGCGGGAGGTTGCTCGGAGCGGCGATGGCGGCTGGGCCGGGGGCCGCGGCCGGGTCGGACGGGGGCGGTGGTTGCGGGCGCAGCTCGTAGACCACGAGGGCCCCGAGGCAAGCGAGCGCCAAAGCGAGGAGGGATGCGAACGGATTCATGGTGCGACCGCGGATTGGGGTGTGACCGCGGGTGGGGCAGTGCCGGCCCGGAAGCCGAACACGGTCATGGTGACGTTCAGGGCCGGGTCGGGGTCGGCGGCGACCGAGCGCATGGCCTGGAGCTGGAGATCGTTGACGAGCAGGCGGGGCGTGTTGGCGTCGACGGCCTCGACGAGGCGGACGATGACGGGCCAGTGGGCACTGACGGCGAGGCGGACGCCGATGCGGCGGTAGGCACCGACGGGCTCGCCAGCGAGGACTTCGGTGCTGGACAGGGTGGCGCCGAGGCTGGTGCCGATCTGCTGCAGGCGCTGCTGGAGGGCGGCGCCGGCGACGGCATCGCTGGCGCCCTCGAGCACGGCGACCGGGGCGGCCGCCTGGGTGCTGGCGGCGCGGGTGCGCAGGGCGGGGAGGTCGGCGGCGATCTGGGCCATGCGGCGGGCGAGCGTGGTCTGCCGGTCGATGCTGTCGCTGCGTTCGGCGAACCAGTCGGTGAGCGGGACGGCGATGCCGGCCCAGAGCGCGGCCAGCACGGCGGCGAGCAGCGCCACGGCCAGGAGCCGGCCGCGCACCCCTTCGGGCAGATCACCCACGCGCGGCTCCCGTCATGGCGTGGTGGCTCATGGTGTCGTGGCGGCGGCGATGGCGACGCGGCCAGTCAGCCAGTTGACGGCGATGCGGGCGGTGTTGGCGCGGCCGGCGAGGTCGATGGTGCCGCCGGAGGAGCTGCCGTCGGGGCGGAAGAGGATGGCGGGGTCGGCGGCGGCGATGCGGATGCCGGGCGGGAGGCGGCGGACGGGGCCGGCGCCGAGTTGCAGGGCGGCGTCGGCCGGGTCGAAGCGGACCGGGACCGGGCTGTTGGCGGCGATGGCGCGGGTGCGGGCGACGCGGAGGGTGCCGGCGACGAGCGCGGTGGCGGCGCGCAGGTCGATGGTGCCGCCGCGTGTGGGGGCGCGGGTGAGGACGAGTCCGGCGACGAGGGCGAGAATGACGAGGACGACCGTCATCTCGATCAGGGTGAAGCCGTTCGGGCGGCGGGGCGGCTGGGAAGGTGAGGCATCGGTCATTGATCCTGCCGCAGTACTCTTGTGACGTTCATTTTTTATAGATGAATTCCGCGTAGCCTGCGCTGGCTGGAATGGACAAATAGCGTGGCGCTCCCTGCTGTCATCGAGTCAGGTTTGGACGAAGCGGGTACTGCCGTCGCCGTCATCGTACATCCCGAGCGTGGGACGGCTGCGATCATCGAGTACGCGAACCGGCCGTTTGCGGCGGTCATGCGGCGGTCACAGGCGGAGTTGACGGGAGCCACCTTCCAGCTCGTGCTGGACCTCGTCAGCCGAACCGACCGGCGGGAGCAGTTGCTGCGGTCGCTGGCCTCGGGCAGTGCCATCGAGGTGGACGTGCCGCTGATGGCCAACTCGATCGAGAGCTGGTTCGGCCTGCGGCTGTCGTTTCCGCCGCCGGGCGTGTCCGGGGTCCGCAACGCGATCCTGATCGGGCGCGACATCACGGTGGCGCGCAAGAACGCGACGCAGGAAGACAAGATGCGGCAGATGCTGGCGCAGATCTTCATGCGGATCAACGCGCCGGTCACGATCGTCGGGCGCGGGGGCGAGCTGGTGATGTGCAACACCGCGTTCCGGCAGCTCACCGGCTTCACGGCGGAGGAGCTGAAACGGATCCGGGCCGAGGACCTGACGCCGCCGGATTTCGTCGAAGCTCTGGCCAGGGCGCGCGAGAACCAGTTCGCCGGTGGCGAGCGATACGAGATGGACATGGACACGCTGGTCAAAGGTGGGCATCGGGTTGCCGTCCGGCTGACGTCGGTGCTGCTGCAGGATAGCGATCAGGAATACCGGGTGGTGACGCTGATCCCGCGCGCGATGCCGAGCCACGGTGGCGGGCCGGTGGAAGCGGCGGCGCTGACGGCGGCGGTTCAGGCCTACACGACGCGCGATCGGGGCGAGTTGCGGGCCGTGAGCCTCGAGGCGCTGCGCACGCTGTGCGGGGCCGATTGGGAGCGGATCGCGGTGCGGGCGATGTTGCGGGCGGAGCACGCGATCCGCAAGCGGCTGGGGCGTGACGACGTGGTCAGCCGGCTCGACGACAGCAATTTCGTGGTTTGGTTCAGCAGCGAGGACGAGAGCCGCAACGCGGCGACGCTGCAGGCCATCGTGCGCGACGTGCGGCTCAGTTTCATGACCGAATTCGGGGAGGAGATTTCGTCCTATGTGAGCGCGACCCTGGTGCCGGGGGTTCCGGCGGCGGTGGCGGTGCCGGCGGCCAAGCCGCATCCGGTCACGACCCATTACACGGCATTGCAGGGTTCGGGAGCCAAGGCTTCGGTCGAGTAGGATGGTGCCGGTCAGGTGGCGGCGAGGTCGTTCAGGCTCAGCATGGCGAGGAGCAGGGCGGCGATGATGCCGGCGATGGCGGCGCCCATGACGACCGTGATGGCGGGGACGAGCAGGGCGACGAGGCGCTGGACGCCGAGCCGGGTGCGTTCCTCGTGGATCTCGGCGGCGCGCAGCGACATGGGGCCGAGTTGGGCGGTCTCCTCGCCGAGGCGGAGCAGGTGGGTGGTGCGGGGCGGAAAGACGCCGCTTTCGGCGAGCGGGCCGGCGAGCCCGGCGCCGCCTTTGGCCCGCAGCGCGGCGCGGGAGACGGCGGCGGTGGCGGCGGTGTTGCCGACGGCGTCCTGCACGATGGTCAGCGCGGCGATCAGCGGGACGCCGTTGATGAGCAGGGTGCCGAGGGTGCGGGTGAAGCGGGCGGCGACGAGTTCGCGCTGCAGGCCGCCGACGATGGGCAGGCGGAGGAGGAGCGTGTCGGCCTTCAGGCGCGGACCGGGCTGCTTGAGCAGCTGGCTGGCGACGAGGAGGAGCGCGAGCAGGACGACGGCGACGTAGAGTCCGTCATTGGAGACGAATTCGCCGAGGAGCAGGAGGGCTTTGGTGGGGCCCGGTAGTTGGGCGCCCCCCTGTTCGAACAGCGGGACGAATTGGGGCAGGACCTGGGTGAGGAGGAGGATGATGGAGCCGATGGCGGCGACGAGCAGGAGGGCGGGGTAGATCATGGCCGACTTGACGGTCGAGGCGAGGCCGCGTTCGCGCTCGAGCAGGGCGGCCAAGTGGTTCAGGGTGGGCGCGAGGGTGCCGCCGGCCTCGCCGGCGCGGACGAGGCCGATATAAAGACGCGGGAAGCTGGCGGCGTTCTCGGCCAGGGCGGTGGCGAGGGAGCCGCCGTCGCGGACGGTGCGGCGGAGGGCTTCGACCGTGGCCAGCACGCGCTTGTTGGGGGCGGTCTCGACGAGGAAGCGCAGGGAGCGGTCGAGGTCCTGGCCGGCCCCGAGCATGACGGCGAGTTCGCGGGTGAAGTCGGCGACGTCTTGCCGGCGCATGACGCGGCGGCCGAAGTCGCGGTCGAACAGGCGCCGCCAGGTGGCGCCGGCGGGTTCGGCGCGGAGCGGGATGCTGCCCTGTCGCTGCAGGCGGGTGATGATCTCGGCCTGGGTGTCGGCCTGCATGGTGCCGCGGACGGTGCGGCCGGAGGGGTCGAGAGCGGTGTAGCGGAAGGAGGGCATCAGGCGTCGGTGCGGTTGACGTGCATTTACGCATCCGTGCGGATGCTGCGGGTGACTTCCTCGATGGTGGTCTCGCCGGCCAGGGCGGCCTGCATGCCGGCGTCGAACATGGTGACCATGCCGGCGGCGACGGCGGCGCGCTCGATCTCGGATTGGTCGGCGCGGGAGAAGATCAGGCGCTCGATGGCGGGGGTGGGTTCGAGAAATTCGGCGATGGCGAGACGGCCGCGGTAGCCGGTGGTGCGGCAATGCGGGCAGCCGACGGGGTGGTAGAGGATGGGGGCCGGGTCCCCTCCCCTGCTCAGGCCGAAGCGGGCGACGAGTTCGGGCGGGGCGGGTTCGGGGCGGCGGCAGGCGTGGCAGAGGCGGCGGACCAGGCGCTGGGCCAGGATGCCGCGCAGCACGGCGGTGAGCAGGTAGTCCTCGAGGCCCATGTCGCGCAGGCGGGAGATGGTGGCCGCGGCCGAGTTGGTGTGGACGGTGCTGAGGACGAGGTGGCCGGTGAGCGCGGCCTGGACGGCGATCTGGGCGGTCTCGATGTCGCGGATCTCGCCGACCATGATGACGTCGGGGTCTTGGCGGAGGATGGAGCGCAGCAGGCTGGCGAAGTTGAGGCCGATCTGCGGCTTGACCTGGATCTGGTTCACGCCGGGGAGCTGGTACTCGATCGGGTCCTCGACGGTGACGACCTTGCGGACGACGGAGTTGAGCGAGAGCAGCCCGGTGTAGAGGGTCGTCGTCTTGCCGGAGCCGGTGGGGCCGGTGACGAGGACGATGCCGTTGGGGAGTTTCAGCGCGGCGTCGAGGCGGGCGATGACCGGGGCGGAGAGGCCGAGTTTGCCGTATTCGAAGCTGACGGCGCTGCGATCGAGCACGCGCAGGACGACGGTCTCGCCGTGGAGCGAGGGGATGGTGGAGACGCGGAAGTCGATCTCCTGGCCGCGGACGGCGAGCTTGATGCGGCCATCTTGCGGCAGGCGGCGCTCGGCGATGTCGAGCCGGGCCATGATCTTGATGCGGGAGATGATGGCGGGGGTCAAATGCGGCGGGGGCGGCTCGGCTTCGTGCAGGACGCCGTCGTAGCGGTAGCGGACGCGGAGGCGGTCCTCGAACGGCTCGATGTGGATGTCGGAGGCGAGGGTCTCGACGGCGCGGGAGATCAGGCCGTTGACGAGGCGGATGACGGGGGCCTCGGAGGCGAGGTCCTTGAGGCGTTCGGCGTCTTCCTCGAGCGGTTCGGCCGCGGCCGGGTCGGGCTCGAGGGCGGCGGTGCCATCCGGATAGAGGCGGGCGAGGGCGGCGTCGAGCTCGACGGGCAGGCCGATCAGGAGGTCGACGGGCAGGCCGGCGGCGGCGGCGATGGCGGCCGGGGTGAACGGGTCGAGCGGGTCGGCGACGGCGACGCGGAGATGGCCGGCCTCGATGCCGAGCGGCAGGGCGCGGGCGCTGCGCAGGAAGCGGGGGGCGATGCGGTCGGGCAGTGTCGGGTCGACGGGGAAGTCGGCGGGCTCGGCGAGGGGAAGGCCGGTGAGGGCGGCGTAGGCGCGGGCGAGGTCACGCTCGGTGACGAGGCCGAGCTGGATCAACACCTTGTCGAGGCGTTGGCCGCTTTCGGCGGCGACCCGGCGGCCGCGGTCGACGGTGCGGAGATCGCAGTGTCCGTCGGACACGAGGAGGGCGGCGAGGGCTTCGACCGGGTCGGGCGGAGGCGGCAGGGCGCCGCGGGGCAGGTCCATCAACGGCGATCCATTAGCGTCGCGCGGCGGTTTGGAACAGGAGGGTGGCGGAGCGGAGGACCTTGGCCTGGTAGTTCTGGTTCAGATGGGTGGTGTGGGAGTGGTAGTTGCCGACGGCGCGGAGCAGGTCGCCGGCGGTTTCGTCGAGGCAGATGCGCATGATGAGGCCGGCGGCGGCGATGTTGAAGCAGGAGCGGGTGAGCAGGCGGTCGCGGACTTCGGCTTGCTGGAGGTGGGTGTAGACGCTGAGGTAGGGCAGCCAGATCGTGTTGATCTGCATGATGCCCAGGTCTTGGGTGCCGTTGGTGTTGGCGCGGACGAGGCCGGGCTGGCCGCCTTCGACATGCTGGATGGCGGGCAGGACGCGGGGCGGCAGCGTGTAGATCTGGGCGACCAGCGCCATGCAGGACAGGAACGGGACTGGCATCAACTCCTCGCGGCCGCCGGTTTGGGCTTACCACGCTGTGACATACGGAAGCGGCGCGGTTTCGGCATCAATGAAATTTCAGCTGCGGCGTCGCGGGGCGATGACAATGTCGGGCCAGTGCGGGGCGGCCGGGTCGGTGAAGGCGATGCGCAGGCGGATGAGCAGCGGCAGGCCGGGTCGGTTCCACCCGGTCTGCCAGCCCATCACCGGGTCGGCCGCGGTGGCGGAGCCGTAGTAGGACAGGGTGATGCCGGCGATGCCGGTGAGGAGTTCGGCCCGTTGCGCGACGAGCGGGACGATGGGACGGCCGGGCGGTTTCGGGGTCCAGCGGAGGACCAGGCGGTGGCCGCCCTCGAGTCCGAGCGCGACGAGTTTCGGGCCGGGCGCGTTGGGGATGTCGGCCACGAGGGCGAGGGTGCCAGCGGTGCCGGCCAGTGTGGCGGCCGGGTCGGCGGTGGCGACGATCTGGCGCAGGGTGCGGTCGACGGCGTCGAGATCGCCGTTGCGGTCGCTGATCTGGCCCTGGCGCATGGCGGCGCCGACGCCGAACCGGGCGCCGCCGGCGAGGCCGACGAGGAGAAACCCGAGGATCAGGACGCCGACGAGGGCCTCGAGCAGGGTGAAGCCGTTTTTCACGGCGGCTCCTGCGGCGCGTTATCGACGCGGAACGTCCGTAGCGCGAGGCGGTGCGGGCCGTCGACGGTCCAGCTGATTTCGACGGTGATGTCGTAGAGGGCGGCGGTGCCGGATCGGCCGACTTGGCGGACCATCTCGCGCCAGCGGAAGCCGCCGCCGTCATCGCCGCCGCGTTCGCCCGGCGGGGCGAGCGATGCCGCGTCGAGGCGGGATTGGGCGCGCGAGATGGCCTGCTCGGTCACGCTGGCGACCCGGCTGGACCGCAGGCTCGCGGCCACGGCAGCCGTCAAGGCGGTCAGGGCGATGGCGGCGATGGCGAAGGCCACGAGGATCTCGAGCAAGGTGAAGCCCGGCGGGCGGCGCATGATGGGTGGTCTCGCACAAGCGGCTGGGTCCCGCCAAACGCGAGTTGAGCGGTCGGGTGCGAATTCGTCAAACTGTCATGCGAATGGCATAGCGCGGCCGGCGTGTGGGTTCTAGCTACTCTGGAAATCTCGCAGGATCGCTCGCCAATGACACGCAAGAAATGGCTCAGAAGCAGCTGTGCGGCACTCGGTATCGTCGCGATGTTGGCCAACAGCACCGCTGCGCTGGCCCAGTCGACGACCAGTCCCACGCTGACGACGGCGCAAAAGATCGCGATGTTGCAGCAGAAAGTTAAGTATGTTTTCGTGATCTTCAACGAAAACCAGTCGTTTGACCATCACTTCGGGACGTTCCCGGGCGCCAACGGCCTCCTGAGCGCGCCGGCCGGACTCACGCCGGCCAACCAGACGGCGAACTACGTCCAGCGCTATCTGGACACCAGCCTGAACACGGTGACGCAGACGCCGTTCCTGCTGCCGCAGGCGGTCCAGGTGGGCGGCTTCGGGAGCAACGGCGCGGTCGTGCCGATCTATCCCGCCGACCAGATCTCGACCGACCATAGCCACCAGGGCATGGCCAATGCGCTGAACGTCGTCAACGGGTTCACCAACAACGACCGTTACGCGATGGATCAGGAGGGGCTCACCACGACGACGCAAGGTGGCCCGATCGTCAAGCCGAACGGCGCGGCGCCGACCTCGGTGACGCTCGCGCAGAAGCAAAAGGCCGAGATGGCGGTCGCGCATCTGGATTGCGACACCATCCCGTTCCTCTGGTCGTGGGCGAAGAACTTCGCGCTGTTCGACAATTTCCATCAGACGATCGTCGGGCCGTCGACGCCGAATGCCATCGCCCTGATCGCCGGCCAGGCCGGCCAGACGCAGGCGGCGCTGCATGGCAGCGAGTTGCCGACCGTGACCTACCAGAACGCCGCGTTCCCGAACCCGCTCGGCGCGACCTATGCGTCGACCGTGACCGGCAACAGCAACGCGTTCGTGCCGATCGTGGCCGACCCCGGCCCGTTCCCCGGCTCGAACAAGGACACCAGCGGGACCAAGCCGCCGTACAATTTCGACGAGAACGCCGCCAACCCGACGGTCAACCAGACCTACGCGACGCAGCCGCTGTCGTTCATGGGCTCCAACATCAGCACGATCATCAAGAGCGACCAGAACCCGCGCGCCGACCTGATCGACGTGCAGCATGACATCTTCACCATCGCGACCAAGAACCAGGTGGTGAACTGGGGATGGTATCAGCAGGGCTTCAACGGCAACGACCGGGCCGACCCGTACTATCCGCAGGGCACCGGCACGCCGAATCCGGGCAACGATCCGTCGCTCTACACCGGCTACGTGCTGCACCATAACGGCCCGGCGTATTTCGGCTACCTCGCCGACAACACGCAGGTGCTGGCCAATAACCTGCACGGCGCGCAGGACCTGCTGACGGCGGTGACCAACCAGACGCTGCCGGCGACCGGCGGCGTGTTCTACTATCGCGGCGGCTACAGCAACAATCTGGGCCTGGTGCCGGTCAACCCGACGCCGGCGATCCAGCACGCGTTCATCGGCAACGACGACCACCCGGGCTACTCGGACCGGCAGGTCTCCGAGGCGTTCGCGGCCCAGATGATCAGCGCCATCGCCAACAGCCCGTATTGGAACCAGAGCGCCATCGTCCTCACCTACGACGAGACCGACGGCCAGTACGACCACGAGCAGGTCCAGAACCGCAACACCTTCGTCGACGGCTCGCCGCTGGCCGGCGGCCCGCGCATCCCGACCATCGTGATCTCGCCTTGGGCGCAGCAGGGCACCATCTCGCACCAGTATAGCGAGCACGGCTCGGTGATTAAGTTCATCAACGAGCTCTACAACCTGGTGCCGCTGGCCCAGCTGCCGGACGAGGCGCATGGCACCCAACTCGCCAAGCAGAACCTCGGCCAGTCCAATTACGGCCCGTCCGACGACCCGAGCAACAATCTCGGCGACCTGACCGAGGTGTTCGACTACACGCGGATGCAGAACAACACCCCGATCCCGCCGTCGGTGGCGACGTTCAGCACCGCGCAGATCACGACGCTGCCGCATCTCGCGACGGCGAACTACTCGCCGAACGGCTACACCAACGGCGCCTGCGCGGCGATCGGCATCCTGCCGACCGACTTCCCGTCCGTCGCCGCCTACCAGGCGGGTCAGCCGACCGACCCGTACCCGCTCGACCTGAACCCGCGCTCGGGCAACTCGCCGGGCACGCCGACATCCGGCACCTGGACGCCGTAATCGGGCGATCGTCATCGGAAGGGGGCGGTCATGCCGCCCTCTCCTCTTTCCAAGGACATGTCGTGCAGCGTTTCCGGTTCGCCCTCCCTCTCGCCGCCCTGTTGCTGCCGCATCTGCTGCACGCGCAGCCGGTTGCGGCAGCCGCGCCGGGCCCGGCCTTCGATGCGGCACATAGCCTGGACGCGGTCAAAGCCGCCGGGACACTGTCCTGCGGCGTGGTCGCGGCGGTCGAGGATTGGAACGGTCAGGACCAGCATGGCGACCTGTCCAGTTTGAGCGAGGTCTTCTGTCACGCGATCGCGGCGGCGATCTTCGGCGATGCGGACAAGGTCACCGTGGTGTCGTTCTCCGGCGAGCCCGACGCGCTGGCCGGCTTGCACGCCGGGGCGCAGCAACTCGCCGTCGGGGTCTCGCCCAGCGCGGAGGCTGGCGTGCAGTGGGGCGTGAGCTTCGGGCCGCCCGTGTTCTACGACAGCGGGCGGCTGCTCGTGCTCAAGCAGGCCGGCTACAAGGGTGTGGCCGACCTCGCGGGCAAGCTGATCTGCGCGATGGACGGGTCCGACGCCGATCGCACGTTGCGCGACGAGATGACCCGGCGCCACATCGAGTATGGCGCGCAACTGCATTCCGAGCAGGGCGAGATGGACGAATCGGTCGCCGTCGCCCGCTGCGATGCCGGGGCGGCGCTGGAGTCGCGCCTGGCCGACTCCCGCGCCGACTTCCCGGCCGGCGCGCCCGAATTCGTCTTCCTGCCCGAGCGCTTCGGCGTCGATCCGATCGCGCCGGCCTGGCGCTTCGGCGATCAGCGCTTCGGCCTGATCGTCCAGGCCACGATCGACGCCCTCATCGAGGCCGAGGCGCTCGGCATCACCCAGGACAACGTCGAAGCGGCGCGTGCCCGCACCGACATGCGCGCCCGGCGGCTCCTGGGCGGCGATCGTTCCGTGGGCAACGCGCTCGGCCTGCCGCCCGACTGGGCCGTCCACGTGATCGCGGCCGAGGGCAATTACGGCGAAATATTCGACCGGACTGTCGGTAAAAAATTCCGGCTGGAGCGCGGTTTGAACGCGCTCTGGACGGCCGGCGGGTTGATGCACCCGTCGCCACTGCAATGACGATCAATCCCTTATGGAGGTGCTGATGCTCAGAACTGTTCTCCTCGCCGGTGTCGCCGTAATCGGCGCGGCCGCAGCCGTCCCCGCCGCCCACGCCACCACTTTCAGCTTCGCCAACTCGAACGGCGCATCCAACACGTTCAGCGTCACCGCTGGCGGCAACACGGCCACCTTCACCTCGTCGGCCGGCGCGGGCACCTTCTCGGTCGCCAACTCCGGTTTCTACTCCTTCGGGACCGGCCTCGGCGATTACGGCTCATTCACCGGCGACCCGCTGACCATCAGCTTCGCCACCCCGGTGTCGCAGACCATCTCGATCGCCTTCGGCCTCGAGGATCTGTTCGGCCTTTCCGGGTTCGACACGCTGACGGCCACCAGCAGCGCCGGCCAGGTCGTCACCGCCTCGACGACACTCAACGCCGGCTCTTCCGAGCCCGAGGGCGTGCTCACCTTCAGGCCGGGCAGCGCGATCAGCAGCCTGACGCTGACCAGCGCCAACCCGTTCGCCATCGCGAGCGTCAACGTGCCGGAGCCGATGTCGATGTCGCTGCTGGGCATGGGCTTGGCCGGCGTGGCGGCGCTGCGCCGCAAGAAGCGGGCAAGCTAAACGCCCGACCAGGAACGGTCGTCAAAAGGGGCGGGGCCGCAGGGCTCCGCCCTTTTTTGTTGTAAAACACGCTTGGTGCTTTGGGGGTAGATGCGTTAGTTACTCAACCGTGAGTGGAACTGCCGATCGGCAGGACATCCGCACGTTCTACAAAAGTAGAACGTCTCGTGACGGGAGATGGCAGCGATGCTGACGATATTTCGCCGGTTTCTCGGCGCATCGAGCGCGATGGCAGCATTGCTGATCCTCGCGACGCCGGCGCGGGCGGTCACCTACAGCTTCGACAGCTCGATCGGCGCTGCCAACGATTTCAGCGTCACCTCGCAGGGGCAGACGGCGACGTTCTCGTCGAGCAGCGGGCCCGCCACCTTCACGGTCGATCCGTCGGCCGACATCTTCTCGTTCCCCGTCGCGCTCGGCGGGTTCGGCAATTTCAACGGCGATCCGCTGACGATCACCTTCTCCTCGCCAGTCATCGACCGGATCTTGATCCCGTTCGGCATCTTCGAGGCCTATGCGCCAGACCCGGTCACGATCATGGCCACGACCGATCTCGGCGAGACGATGCAGTTCACGACGACGTCCGACAATCTCATCTCCGGATCGCCGGAGGGTGTGATCGATTTCGTGCCGACGGACCGGATCAGCTCGCTGACGTTGACGAGTTCGACGGCGTTCGCGATCGCGAGCGTCGATGTGCCCGAGCCGATGTCGGCGGCGCTGGTCGGAGGCGGGCTTGTCGGGCTGGCCGCGACGAGGCGGCGGCGACGCTGACTAGCCGCAGGGAAGCGGGGCGGCGGTCCAGCTGAGGATGTGCAGCGGGGCCTTGGCCGGGTCGCGCTCTAGGCTGATCACGGCGGCGCGGCTGAATTGGGCGCCGCGCGGGATGGTCGCGGTCGCGGTGATGGCGATGGTGCGCGGTCGGGCGCCGTTGATCGCGGTCCCGAGCGACAGCAGGGACGCCGCATCGGTCGCGAGCAGGGTCTGAAGGGCCAGCCGGGTCGCGGGAGATGCAAGGGCCGGGTCGGGGTCGGCCTCGTTCCAGATCGACAGGTTGGGGCGCAGGCGGTCGACGATGGCGGGCGTCATGCCCAGGACGTAGCGCAGGTCGTCGATGGCGGTGAATTTCTGGCCGTCGGGCGCGTAGGGCAGGCCGGCCTGCTGATACTGGGCCAAGCGGTCGGCCGCAGCGGCGGGGTTCGGCTCGGGGCTCCGCCAGGCGAAGATGGCGTCGGCGAGACGGGCGGAGTCGGCCGACGGGACGCCGATGGCGGCGAGCAGGGCGGCCATCAGGGCCGAATTGGCCTGGTTGGGATTGATCTTGCCGGCGTCGTCGGTGAGGCACACGGCGATCGCGACGCCGTCGCGGCTGGCGTCGACCGGTGCGCCGTTGGTGGGCCACGGGGCACAATCGGACTGGCCGGTGCACGGCAGCACGTGGAATCCGGCCTGCTGGATCGCACCGTCCGCGGCGGCCATCGCCAGGGCCGCCGCGCGCAGGTTGCGGGCCAGCGCGAGGTCGTTGCGGCCATTGGCGATCATCGACGAGCCGACCGCGCTCAAGATGACTACCGCCCACAGCACGATGATCAGCGCGACGCCGCGTTCGCGGCGGGGGGCGCCGACGGTCAGGGCTGCATCTCGGCGCGGATGGCGAAGGCTTCGGTGCGGGTCATGTCGTTGCGCGTGACGGGGGCGGAGAAGACGGGGTTGCGGACGGCCGGGTCGGCGGCGAGGGCGGGGATGAGGCGGGCGGCCTGGCTGGACTGGCCGCTGAAGGTGGCGATGCGGTCGCGCAGGGCGAGTTCGTAGAGCGAGGTGTCGTCCGGCAGCAGGTCGGTCAGGGTCGCGAGCATGCCGAGCGTGTTGCCGACGCGGGCGGCTTCGGCCGCGACTACGTCCGCGCTGGCGGTCCGGTCGGCGACCCGGCGGCGGAGGGTTTCGGCGATGTCGACCTGCGGTCGGAGCTCGGCGATGCGGGCGTCGAGGCGGTCGAGTTCGGCCTGCTGGCGGACGAACGGGATGGCGATGGCGGCGACGACCAGGCCGGCGCAGAGCGCCAGGCCGCCGATCAGCACGGGGCGGCGGGGGGCGGCCCGGCGCGGCCCGGTCAGCGAGACGGCGCGGGCCGGGTCGCCGGCGGCCTCGATCCGAGCGGGGGCGAGGCCGGCGGCGGTCAACGCGTCGAGGGCGGATTGGACGGCGGATTTGGCGACCAGGACGAGGCGGAGGCTGAGCTGATTGCGGATGCGGTCGCGCTGGACGAGGCGCCAGGTCCAGAACACGGCGTCGGCGGTGAACGGGGTGAGGCGGTCCATTTCCCAGCGGAGGGCGTCGTCGAGGCCGCGTTCGGCGGCGAGCGGGAGGGTGACGGCCTGTTCGAGCAGCAGCGGGGCCGGCACGGCGAGGCGAATGGGGCCATGGCGACCGGAGCCGATCGCGGCGCGAAGCGAAGCGAGGCCGGCGGGGTCGAGCGCGAAGCGGCCGAGCGCGAGCAGGCGCTTGCGGCGGCGGCGTGCGGCGTCGATGGTTCCGAACGCCGAGGGGGTCTGTCCGGGCCGGGTCGGGGCGAGCAGGAGCATGACGGAGTCGGCGGTCTCGTCGGGCGCGCTGCCGCTGGCGGCGGGGCGCCAGTCGGGCGGGAGGAGCGCGGTCAGCTGCCGCAGCCACCAGGCGAGGAAGATACGGAGCATGGGTGCGACGGTGGTGACGGCTTCGCGGGACGGAGGCAATGTTTGCGCGCGGGGTTCACGAACATGTAACCGCCCTGCGCTGGGGCGGCGCACGGTGCGCTGCGATAAGGGAGGCGATGGTGGATCGAGTGCGATTGGTGGGGGCCGGGCTGCTGGCACTTTGCGCGGCGTGTGCTGCGGCGCCGGTGCCGCCGCCGCAGGTCTGCGGTGACCCCGGGGTGCTGCGGCAGGTGGGCGACATCATCCGGGCCCGGGGGCAAGAACTGACGCTGGAGGCGCCGCCGGTGGGCGAGGTGTCGCGCGGCCCCGGGGCGGTGGCGGTGGCAATGGCGGTGCCGCCACTGGCGCAATGCGCGGTCCGGGGGCACACCGTCGGCTACGACACCAACCGGTATGGGACTTCTCCGATCCATGAGCCGTTCACCGTCAGCTACACCGTCGAAATGCGCCGCAACGGGCTGTTCGTGCAGGTCGACCGCGTGCTCTCGCCCGCCGCGGGCCGGTAGGCGCCCGCACGCGCGGGGGTTCACGCTGCTCGAGATCCTCGTGGTGGTGGCGATCCTGGGGCTGCTGGTGTTCCTGGTGGCGCCGGCGGCACTGCGGCAGCTCGGGGGCGCGCGGAACTCGATCGCCAAGCAGTCGATCGAGCGGATCGCGTCGGTGCTGGACCTCTACAAGCTCGATGTCGGGGCGTATCCGTCGAGCGAGGAGGGATTGGCGGCGCTGAACACGAAGCCCAGTTCGGCGAGCGGGTGGAACGGGCCGTATCTGAAGGGCGAGACGCAGCCGCTGGATCCGTGGAACCATCCGTATGTGTATCACTCGCCGTCGTCGCGGGCGGGACGAGATTTCGACCTGTGCTCGCGCGGGCAGAGCGGGACCGCGACGGATGCGGGGAGCGGGTTGATCTGTAATTAGCGACGAGAGGTGACATTGAACCCGCCGATCTCCGGGCGTTAAGTAAGCGAAGCCCTAGCTCATAAAAGATCGGCGAGGAAACGAGATGCACCAATCCCCAGACATCGATCCGGTGGAAACCCAGGAGTGGCGGGACGCGCTGGCGTCCGTCCTCGCGTTCGAAGGCACCGGGCGGGCCGAGTTCATCCTGAGCGAACTCATCCGCGAGGCGCAGAAGCACGGGGCCGCGGTGCCGTTCTCGCCCAACACGCCGTATGTCAACACGATCGCGCCGGATCGGGAGACGCATCACCCCGGCGACCGCGCGATCGAGCACCGGATCCGGTCGCTGGTGCGGTGGAACGCCATGGCGACGGTGCTGCGGGCGAACAAGGAATCGTCCGAGCTGGGCGGCCACATCGCCAGCTTCCAGTCGGCGGCGCTGCTCTACGACACCGGGTTCATGCATTTCTGGCACGGCGAGACGGAGAAGCACGGGGGCGACCTGATCTACATGCAGGGCCACTCGTCGCCGGGTTTCTACGCGCGCGCCTTCCTCGAGGGGCGGCTGACCGAGCAGCAGATGCTCAATTTCCGCCAGGAAGTGGGCGGCAACGGCATCCCGTCCTACCCGCACCCGTGGCTAATGCCGGATTTCTGGCAGTTCCCGACGGTGTCGATGGGCCTGGGCCCGCTGATGGCGATCTACCAGGCGCGGTTCCTGCGCTACCTGCACCATCGCGGGCTGGCCAATACCGAGGGCCGCAAGGTCTGGGCGTTCCTGGGCGACGGCGAGACCGATGAGCCGGAGAGCCTGGGCGCCATCTCGATGGGGGCGCGCGAGCGGCTGGACAACCTGATCTTCGTGGTCAACTGCAACCTGCAGCGGCTCGACGGCCCGGTGCGCGGCAACGGCAAGATCATCCAGGAGCTGGAGGGCGAGTTCCGCGGCGCCGGCTGGAACGTGATCAAGGTGATCTGGGGCAGCGGCTGGGACAAGCTGCTGGCGCGCGACACGTCCGGGATGCTGCTCAAGCGCATGGAAGAGTGCGTCGACGGCGAGTATCAGGACTTCAAGTCGAAGAACGGCGCCTATGTGCGGGAGAAGTTCTTCGGCAAGTATCCGGAGACGCGGGCGCTGGTCGCCGACATGTCGGATGACGAGGTCTGGGCGCTGGCCCGCGGCGGGCATGACCCGAACAAGGTGTATGCCGCCTTCGCCGCGGCGGTCGCGCACAAGGGGGCGCCGACGGTGATCCTGGCCAAGACGGTCAAGGGCTACGGCATGGGCGAGGCCGGCGAAGGGCAGAACATCACCCATCAGCAGAAGAAGATGGGGGAGAATCACCTGCGCGAGTTCCGCGACCGGTTCGGTATCCAGATTTCCGACGAGCAGTTGCAGACCATTCCGTTCCTGCGCTTCCCCGAGGACAGCGCCGAGCAGCGCTATTTGAAGGAGCACCGGGCGGCGCTCGGGGCCTCGTTGCCGGCGCGGCGGGCGAAGTCGGAGTCGCTGCAGGTGCCGGACCTGTCGGCGTTCGATGCGCAGCTGAAGGCGACCGAGGGGCGCAAGATCTCGACGACGATGGCGATCGTTCGGATCATGAACATGCTGATGCGCGACAAGCAGATCGGCAAGCGGGTGGTGCCGATCGTGCCGGACGAGAGCCGGACGTTCGGCATGGAGGGGATGTTCCGCCAGTTCGGCATCTACAGCCAGGTGGGCCAGCTGTATCAGCCGGAGGACGCCAACCAGCTGATGTTCTACCGCGAGGACCAGAAGGGGCAGATGCTGCAGGAGGGCCTGAACGAGGCCGGCGGCATCGCGTCGTGGATCGCGGCGGCGACGTCGTATTCCAGCAACAACACGCCGATGATCCCGTTCTACATCTACTACTCGATGTTCGGCTTCCAGCGGGTCGGCGACTTCATCTGGGCGGCGGGCGACATGCGGGCGCGCGGCTTCCTGCTGGGCGCGACGGCCGGGCGCACGACGCTGAACGGCGAAGGGCTGCAGCACGAGGACGGGCACAGCCACCTGCTCTCCGCGACGGTGCCGAACTGCGTCTCGTACGACCCGACCTTCTCCTACGAACTCGCCGTCATCGTGCAGGACGGGCTGCGGCGGATGTACGCCGAGCAGGAAGACGTCTTCTATTACCTGACGGTGATGAACGAGAACTACGAGCATCCGGCCATGCCGGAGGGCGCGGAGCCGGGCATCCTGAAGGGGATGTACAAGCTGCGGCCGGGTCCGGAGAGTGCCGGGCCGCGGGTGCAGTTGCTCGGGAGTGGCACCATCCTCAACGAGGTGATCGCGGCCGTCGATCTGCTGGCCGAGTTCGGCGTCGCGGCGGATGTCTGGAGCTGCCCGAGCTTCACCGAGCTGGCGCGGGAGGGGTTGACGACGGAGCGCTGGAACATGCTGCATCCGGGTGAGACGCAGCGTGTGCCGTATGTAGGGCAATGCCTGGCCGGGCAGGCCGGGCCGGTGATCGCGTCCTCCGACTACATGCGCGCGTTCGCCGAGCAGATCCGCGCGTATGTGCCGGGCCGCTACGTGGTGCTGGGGACGGACGGGTTCGGGCGCTCGGATTACCGCCGCAAGCTGCGGTCGTTCTTCGAGGTGGACCGGCATTTCGTCGCCCTGGCGGCGCTGAAGGCGCTGGCCGACGAGGGCACGCTGCCGCGCACCGTGTTGACGCAGGCGATAGAACGGTTCGGGATCGATCCGGAGCGGCCGAACCCCATCCGGTCCTGAACACCTCCGATCTCAAAGAAACGACGCGACACTTCAGGGAGACGCACGTGGCCACATCCGAGGTAACGGTCCCGGATATTGGGGATTTCAAGGACATCCCGATCATCGAAGTCCATGTGAAGCCCGGCGACGTGGTCAACGCCGAGGACCCGTTGCTGACGCTGGAATCCGACAAGGCGTCGATGGACGTGCCGGCGCCGCGCGGCGGCACGGTGGAGGCGGTGCTGGTCAAGCTGGGGGACCGGGTCAGCCAGGGGACGCCGGTGATCACGCTGCGCGGCAGCGAGGAGGGGGCGATGAGCCAGCCGCCGTCGCTGCTGGCGCAGCAGGAGCCGCCGACGGCGCCGCAGCCGACGCCGAGCCCGGCGTCGCCGGTGGCCGCCCCTGCCCTCCCCGACTTTTCCGGCGCGCATGCCAGCCCGGGCGTCCGCCGCGCCGCGCGGGAGCTGGACGTGGACCTGACCAAGCTGAAGGGCACCGGCGAGAAGGGGCGCATCACCAAGGACGACGTGCTGGCGTTCCTGCGCGGGCCGACGGCGGCTCCGGCGGCGGCGCCGGTCGCCGGCGGCTCCGGCATTCCCGAGATCCCGGCGCAGGATTTCAGCAAGTTCGGCCCGATCGAGACAAAGCCGTTGTCGCGCATCAAGCGCCTGTCCGGCCCGCATCTGCATCGCGCCTGGCTGAACATCCCGCATGTGACGCAGAACGACGAGGCGGACATCACCGACCTCGAAGCCTATCGCAAGGAGCTCGACACGGCGGGCAAGGAGAAGGGCTACCGCGTGACCCTGCTGGCGTTCCTGCTGAAGGCCAGCGCCTCCTGCCTGCGGCAATTCCCGGAGTTCAACGCCTCGCTGTCGCCGGAGAAGGACGCGCTGATCTACAAGAAATATTACAATATCGGCATCGCGGTCGATACGCCGGACGGGCTGGTGGTGCCGGTGCTGAAGGACGTGGACCGCAAGGGCGTGGTCGAGCTGAGCCAGGAGATGGGCGCGATCTCCAAGAAGGCGCGCGACGGCAAGCTGCAATCGGGCGATATGCAGGGGGCGACGTTCACCATCTCGTCGCTGGGCGGCATCGGCGGGACCAGCTTCACGCCGATCGTCAACGCGCCGGAGGTGGCGATCCTCGGGGTGGTGCGCTCGAAGATGGCGCCGGTGTGGAACGGCACCGAGTTCAAGCCGCGGCTGATGCTGCCGGTGTCGTTGTCGTACGATCACCGGGTCATCGACGGGGCGCTCGGGGCGCGGTTCGCGCGGCAATTGTGCCACGTCCTCGAGGATGTGCGCCGGTTGGTATTGTAGGAGGGCGCGCGCTATGGCCGTCGAGATCCGCGTCCCCAATATCGGGGACTTCAAGAACATCCCGATCATCGAAATCCATGTGCAGCCCGGCGCGTCGGTCAGCGCCGAGGACCCGCTGATCACGCTGGAGAGCGACAAGGCGACGCTCGACGTGCCGGCGCCACAAGCGGGCCGGATCACCGCGCTGACGGTCAAGCTGGGCGACCGCGTCTCCGAGGGTGACGTGATCATGATGATGGAGGCGGCGGGCGCCCCGGAAGCTGCGGTCAAGGAGACGGTGCGCCAGGATGCGGCGCCGGCGCCGGAGGGGCCGCCCCCGAGCTATGGCTCGCCAGCCGGCGTGTACGAAGAGATCGATGTCTTGGTGCCCGATATCGGCGACTTCAAGAACATCCCGATCATCGAGGTGCACGTCAAACCCGGTGACACCGTCAAGGCCGAGGACCCGCTGCTGACGCTGGAGAGCGACAAGGCGAGCATGGAGGTGCCGGCGCCGACCGGCGGGACGATCTCGGCCGTTCTCGTCAAGCCCGGCGACCGCGTGTCGATGGGCGACAAGATCGTGCGGCTGAAGGGCGAGGCCGCTGCCGCGCCGGCGGACAAGGCGCCCCAAACCGCTCCGCCGGCCCCGGCGCCGAAGCCCCCGATGCAGGGCCCCGGCGACCTGCATGCCGAGGTGCTCGTGCTCGGCGCCGGACCCGGCGGCTACAGCGCCGCCTTCCGCGCCGCCGATCTGGGCAAGAAGGTCGTGCTGGTCGAGAGGTGGGAGACTCTGGGCGGCGTCTGCCTCAATGTCGGCTGCATCCCGTCGAAGGCCCTGCTGCACGCGGCCAAGGTGATCGACGAGAGCGAGGACATGGGCGCGCACGGGATCAGCTTCGGTGCGCCGAGCATCGACATCGACAAATTGCGCTCATGGAAGGACGGCGTGGTCGGCCGGTTGACCGGCGGGCTGGTCGGGCTGGCCAAGGCGCGCAAGGTGACGGTGGTCAAAGGGGTCGGCATCTTCCGCTCGCCCCACCAGATCGAGGTCGAGGGGCCGGACGGGCGCAAGGTGGTGAGCTTCGATCAGGCGATCGTGGCCGCCGGGTCGGAGCCGGTGACGCTGCCGTTCATCCCGCATGGGGACAAGCGCGTGATCGACAGCACCGGCGCGCTGGCGATGGACGGCATTCCCGGCAAGCTGCTGGTGCTGGGCGGCGGCATCATCGGGCTGGAGATGGCGACGGTGTATCACTCGCTCGGGGCCAAGGTGACGGTGGTCGAGTTGATGGACCAGATCATCCCGGGTGCCGACAAGGATGTGGTGACGCCGCTGATGAAGCGGATCAGCAAGAAATACGCGGCGATCTATCTCAAGACCAAGGTGACGAAGGTGGAGGCGACGGCGGACGGGCTGGTGGCGCATTTCGAAGGGGGCAGCGCGCCGGCGACGGAGACGTTCGACAAGATCCTGGTCGCCGTCGGCCGCC
>CAZZVQ010000091.1:0-20259 GCA_964657565.1 uncultured Acetobacteraceae bacterium | reverse complement strand
GCAGTGTCCCATGCACGCATACCCGGCGGTAGGCGGCCTACAGACTACGCTTACCGACGTGCTGCGGATGATGGAGGTGTCTCGGCACAAGCGAGTAGAGACGGTGCAGGGGTATGTCCGGCGGGCGAATGGGTTTAAGGGGCATGCTGGCAAGGACTTTCTGTAGCCCTCGCAACCGGGCTACAGAAAGTTGCGCCGTCGGCAGCGCCGAACCGCGCCGAGGCCGAGCAGGCCGCCACCGACAAGTGCCAAGCTGCCCGGCTCGGGGACGTTGGTCGGTGGCGGAGCCGCAATCTCCGTGATCACCACCCTGCCTTGGCCTTGGTGGCGGGATGGTGAGGTGGCTAGACTGAATAGCGGATTGTCGCCTGCATTGAAGGAGAAACCGCCCGCACCGCCGCTGTCGTCACCACGGATGGGCTGTCCCGTCCCGCCGGCAATACCCTGCCCCCCGACGCCCCCGATATAGCCACCGCCACCACCACCGCCGCCGCCGAAACCATTGAACCCGCCGCTTCCGCCCCCGCCTAGTCCGCCGTGGCCGATGTCGGGGTTTTGGCTGCGGCTCCCTCCGACCCCCCCGTTGGCGTAAGCCGCGCCGCCACTGCCAGTGGCGGAGTTGCCGCCGCCTCCGGTCAGGCCGCCGCCGCCGCTACCCCCGCCAGTTCCGCTCCCGGCTGCTCCGCCGACGCCGCCATTGGAACTGGTCGCACCTCTGGCCGAATCCCCAACCCCGGCGTATCCGGCCCCGCCGCCCCCGCCGGCAATCAACAATGGCGTCAACTGAAACGGGGTGGAGATAACGACAAAAGATCCCCCGCCACCTCCGCCGCCAATACCGGCACCACCCGCGTTTCCGACATCACCGGCGAGGATGTTCAAGTATACTGGGCTGGAGAACGTGAAGGTGCCGTCTTCGACAGCACCCACACCCCCTAGAAAGACTCCTCCAGTGCCAGCGCTCCCGGCTTCGCCGCCCCGGGCGCCCGTCGCGATGATATCGTACGTTCCAGCATCGAGACTGATGTTGAACCGACCCGATCCTATGCTGTCGAACACTGGGGCAGCGATGGCTCCGGTTGACATGGCACACGAGAAGAGTGTTGCGGCGAGGACGTGTTGGTGCATGACCATATGATGGGCTCCGGGACTTTAATGGACGGCGAGCACGCAAGTCGCGTCGAGTGGTCACCGATTTGCCAAGCTAAGTGGAAGCCCGACACCGCCGGCTAGCCCGACACCTAGCAGGAAGACAAAGATAACGGCACGAAAACGTGGGTCCAGAGTTGAAAGTGAGTTCGTCTCGAATTGAGTGCGGCCGGTGCAAAACTTGCAAGCTTGTGCCTCAAGGCCCGCACGCCCCGCAGTCAGCGATTAGGTGCCAGTCGCGATAGTCGGCCACGGCAGCCCGGAGAATGACAGCCTACGCCTTTCGTTGCGTCGTGTTCGAGCCCATCCGGCAAGGCTGGAATTCTTGCCCGGCAGCAGCAAGAGCCCCAAGAGTGCCCAGGTGTCCAAGCAGCCCTTACCTCGCGAGCAGTGTGGCGATGCCCAACGCCGGCACGTCACCTATCACCAGAGGGCCCGCGGCAGATCACGCGAAGCGGGGCGAGGCCGATGCCGAGCAGCGCCATCAGACAGCCGCCAAGGCCCACGAGGCGCTAACAGACGGCCAGGATGACGCACCGGCAGAAGGCACGGCATTAAGGCTAAGCGGCATGGCCGAGCAGGCGAGCTACCAGGCGAAGAAGACGCGCAGCACATAACCTGCGACATCCGAGATCAGCTTAGGGTCACCGCCACTTTGCAGCCATGCCGTCAGCAGACCAACCAGCGCTGCTAACAGATCGATTATCTTAGACCACATTTCCAAGGCTCCCTGACTACGCGCCAGGGCAATCCGTTTTCCCTGACACTCAGCATCGAGCCGTCACGACCAGTTGAAGTCTGCCGCCCCGACGCGCGATCAGAGTCGGATGGCAGCGTAAGGCGAGCGTAAATCGCCTTTTTAGGTGTTCGGATTGTTCGCATGTGGCCAAATAGGCGACCATGAACCCCGGCGAAGCCGCTGCCCTTCCAGTTCTTCGGCACTCTCGTGATGTGGTTCGTCCCCCTTAGGCGCAGAGCGGATTTGATGACTGAAGCCGGTGATATTCCGACCGCCACCGTCACCAAGGCCAAAGACGGCCGCGGCGGCTTCTTCGCGGTAGACCGTCGGGCCTGGCATCTCGTCTCTGGTCTCGGTCTCAACCAAGCGATCGCCTACCTCATCATGGTGCGCGGGACAGGCGGCGATAACCGCACCACCAGGTGGTCTACGAATGCGGTCAGGAAATACACCCGCATCGCGCGATCCCGTAGCTATGCGGCAATCGAGGCGCTGGAGAGGGCTGGAGCGGTCTGGCGCGATCCCGACGGCAAACAGGACCATCCCCGCTACAAGCTGGTGCCGGCGCATGAAATCCGAGGGTGCGATGGGGCTCCACCGCCGGCGCTGAGTGTTGACCATGCTCGCCTCCTGGCTGCTCTGGGTGATGGCTGGACTGAGGTTCCTAAATCGGCGTCGGGTGGCGGGGCCTACGCTCGTTAGGGCATGCTGTCCCCTCGGCGAGAGGTGGAGGAGTTGGTGAAGTCTGGGCACGCGATCGCGCACAGTAACGGCCGCCACTTTCGCGCGCTGCGATATGATGCTGAGGCTGCAGCGCGGCCGGACTGGATCTGGCTCCCGAACGCACTGGTGGACGGGGCGGCGGGTGAGGTGCCCCCGGTCGAGTTGGTGCGGCAGGCAGCCAACCCACTCGCCATGCGCTTGCTGGTCAATTTATACGGCTCGCAGACGCTGGACGAGGACGGGGGCGTTCATTTCCAGCGCATCCGGGAGGAATACACCCGTCACCAGGTCGGGCAGCAGGGCGCGCTGGTGGTGTGGGGTTTTGCGCCTGCATCTTCACGTGCATATCCATCTGCACCCTTCGTTGCTTGCCATCTAGCCAATGCCACCGACAAGCCTGCTTGCGATTTAGCCTGGAAGGAATTCTGGGGCTGTTTGGATGTCCTGCGCACCACCGGCCTGGTTGAGTTCGTTGCGCACTTGGTTACGAGGGATGATCCGCAAGGCGAGATTATTCACCCGGTCGCGTTGTCAGGTACTGGATCGAAGATCGAACAAGAGCTGGGCACGGCGGCCATCGCAGTTGGTCGGGCGTTGGCGACATCAGGGCAAATAGAATGGGCGATAGAGCAGCGTGTGGTGATGCTCGCGCCGGTGCCGATGCACATGGCACACGTCCAGATGTTCGGCATTGCCCGTTTGCGCTACCGGCCGCGGACTGCTCGGACCATGGCCTTCGTCGCACGCAAGGAAGAGTGGAAGCAGGAGTTGGAGCGGCTGCGCGCGATCGTTGATACGGTCACTGCGAGCGACGTCACCTGCAACATCAAAGAGAGATCAAGGTGATATCAAGGTCTAATCAAGGAGGGATCAAAGATAGCCTTAATCCCAGTACTATCACACGTCTCTCTCGCTTCGCTCGCTCGCCTTCGGAGACAGGGATGATCGATAGCTGGGATGGGCCGCCAGAGCCCACCGGGCCGGTCATCCGCCGCTCGCACTACGACCTACCCTGGATGCTGCTACCGACGCCCGTGCAGTTGCCTGTGGCTCCTCCGGCTGCGCTGCGCTCCCCTGTGTCTGCCCGGCCCGCTCCAGAGCGCCTGGACGGCGGCTGCGAACTGTTCCGGCTACCCATAAGATTGGTTGAGTGAGCGGTGTAGGCCACTCGCCCGACACCATCGCCCGTGTCGTCACGGCTTGGGCATGCGGCGAGCCTCTGATCCGCCGCGTCTACTTGTTCGGCAGCCGTGCACGTGGCGATCAGCGTGCAGGAAGCGACATAGACTTGGCAATCCTGAACGGCATCGATCCAGCAGAACTGGCCACGTGCAGCCGAAGTGCACTACCTCGAGATCGATCCAATATTGCCGAGCTTGCTGCTTCTGCGCGTGACTGGACCTATAGCGAGAACAAGGAGCGCTGGGATTCGGCCTTGGCCGGACTTTTCGACGTTCCGATCCATTTGGAACGTCCGCGGAAGTTCGACCACCGGGTGCGGCCTAGTCTAAAGCAGTGTCGCATGCTGCTCTATCGGCGGCTTGGCTGAGATCAAGGGAGCGCCGCTTCGGCCGTCTAAGATCGAAGGCCGCCTTACCGGCTTTGTTCCGCTCCCGCTATCTCTGCTGTGGCGCGGTGGCGTTTGGGGATCGCATTGGGAAGTGGGCGTGCTGAAGCGAGCGGGTAAAAGGTGACCGTCACTGCTGTTAGCAGTTCGCCTGCGCGCCGATGGCGCACGACGATCGACATCGGACCAAGTCCAACAATTCGGGACTCGTGCTCACGCTTTCGTTTATCAAACCGTCAACAGATCGGAACGGAGCGGGTGTGATGCGTGCATTGTTGCTGGCTGGTGTAGTGGCGTCAGGGCTGGGTGGCGTAGGAAGCGCGGTCGCAAGCCCGGCTTTTCAGTTCACCTCGACTGAAACGACTATCTTTGGGGGAAATGGCAGCTTCGGTTATTCGTTCAATGTCTCGCAAGCCGTGACGATCACAGCGCTAGACTTTTTCGGAGCTTCCGCGACGGGTAACACGGTGCGAGTCTACAACACCGCGGGTACAATTGCATCAGCTACGGTCACGTCGGCCAATCCAACGGTAACGGACGGCACTGACACATATAACCAGCTTGCCATCACACCAATTATGTTGACGGCCGGCATGTATTACATCGTGGGCGACGTCCCAGCGAACGACCCCGTCCTCAACTTCAACGCGGTCAATCTCTCATCGACTGCATCTGGCATCACATTTGGTGCCGGAGTCTCACAAGTCGGCTACGGTAATCCAACCACCAACGTCTTCGCTGTGGACGCTTCTAGATCCTACCTGTTGGTCAATTTCGAAGCCACCGCGGTCCCCGAGCCCGCCTCCCTCGCCCTGCTGGGTGTAGGTGTGATTGGTCTCGTAGCGGCTCGCCGACGTCGGGTTAGCTGAAACGCGCCTTGCTGGCTTGAGCTGTTAGCGCAGCTCGACCCGCGCGAAGGGGCTTTCCCGTATCTCAACGGAAGCCGATGCCCGCCAGAGTGGTCGCCGACGCGGGCGAAGGCGACGGCTTTGCCGGGGTGCTCGGGGGCCGATAGCGTTACATACCAGACGATGATGCCGCCAACGGCGGACTCTCGGGCTTGGAGGGCGGCGGCTTTGGCGGGGGTCATGGGCGAAGGATAGATCAATCGGTTGCCCAATCTACACACCGCAGGCTCGAATCATGACGGTCGCGCCCGCCGGTCCGAGGCCGCCAAAGCCGGCGAGGGCCACAACGCCGGAGACTGTGGTCGCGGTCGGAGCGGTCATGGTAGCGAACAAGAGCCCCGCGAGCGCGCTGGATGGTGACACCGCCTGCGCTTGCACATTCGGTGCCTCCGCATGACTACGCCCTTGGTCCTCGCAATCCTCGCAATCCTTGCTGGGATCGCCTCGCACTGTCGGTCAGGAAGTCGCCATCGCTTGTGCCAACCCGAGGGCATAGCGTCGGTTGTCATGTAAACAACGCTAAGCCCGATTTCGGACCGAAAGCACTGATTTCATTCACGTGCCCCGCAACCGTCCGTTCTCTGGACGGCTGCTGGAACCCACATCAAAGTCGTGCAAAGCCGTCCACAGAATACGTCCCGCAACCCTCTCCTGTCCCAAAACAGTTCACAACGGTTCAGAGACGGGCGGAGTTCTCGGCCTGTTCACCCATAGCGTTGTCTGCATGACAGCCGACGCTATGCCCTCCATCAGAGTGCCCATGAGGCGCTCGATGTGCCCGCCAAACCGCGGCGTCGCCGGCGGCCGGAAATCGAGACGTAGACCATGCTGCTGGCACCCGCGGCGCAAGGCCCGGGAATGGAACTCACGCCCATTGTCCAGGTGCAGCAAGCGCGGCAACCCGTGCATCGGCCAGGTCAAATCCAAGCCGCGGTCAGCGAGCCACTCGGTTTTCGGCAGCACACCTTGCGCAAGAGCGAGCGCGACACCGGCCGCCGACGGTGGATCGAACGATACCGATAAGCCCAGCACACAGCGGGAATGCACGTCCAGGAGCAACGTGAGCCAGGGCCGGCCGAGGACGGCGCGGGCCAGGTTGTCCACGAGCTGGATGTCCACCTTCGTGTGATCAATCTGCACGATGTCCAGCAGCGTGCATGGCCGCAACCCCGGCTTGACCAGCGCGAAACGTTGGCGCGCGATCTTTGCGCCATCTCTCGCCTTGACGAGATCTTTGAGCGACTGCGCCGAGATCCGGGCCTCGATCGCTTTGCGCGAGGGTGGGGCCAAGCCGGCCGCTTTGCAGTCCTGGTGGATATCTCGCCGCAGTCGTGCGACGCTGGGGCGCTCGCGCTGCTTGAACACTGCCTCGATCGCATTCTCGATCCGTAGCTCGACCTCCGGCGGCAGCACCCGGGTGCCGGCCCGCGGTCCCGGCTTATTCAAGACCAGCGACTGCGTCAGGGGACGACCTCGGAAAGCTCTGACCAGCCGATAGACTTCGAACAGCCTCGGCCCACGTCCCTTCGGCCATTTCGATTGGCCGCTGACCGGCAATTGTTGATCTTGATGCTCGCCATCGCTCAGACAAGCTGTCGCACGATCCTGGTGACAGATTCGCACAATCCAGGAGACATTCGCATGAACTAGGGAACGCGTAACCCTTTGATGACCCCGGCAGTCCACTCGCATCAATTAGGGAAAATGACACGCGAGGAGCGAAGCGACGCGGCATGAGCGGTCCGTGCCGATGGATCGCCGCGCCGCCAAGAGGCGGCTCGCGATGACGGGAGGGAACCAGTCCGGCTCTAGGAGTTGATCGTCTCGTCCTGCGCCAAATGGCCATCGCCGAGGTCGTGGTAGCGGCGGCGGAGCGCAGTGTAGCCGGCGGGGCGGATCGGGCTCTTCAGGTCGGGGGACTGCTCGATGCGGGCGCGTCGGCGCGCCGGGTCGACGATGGGCACCGCGGCCAGCAAACGGCGCGTGTAGGAATGTGCGGGGGCGCCAATCACCGCCTCGCGCGGCCCGATCTCGACGATCTCGCCCTGGTACATCACCGCCACGCGGTGGCTGATGCGCTCCACGGCAGCGAGATCATGGCTGATGAAAAGGTAGGACAAGCCGAACTCGGCCTGCAGGTCCATCAGCAGCTCGATCACCTGGGCCTTGGTCGAGACGTCGAGCGCAGATACCGCCTCGTCGGCAATCACGAGTTTCGGCGCCAGTCCGAGCGCGCGGGCGATGCAGATGCGCTGGCGCTGGCCGCCGGAGAACTCGTGCGGGAAGCGGTGGCCCAGCCCGGGGTCGAGCCCGACCCGGCCCATCAAATAGGCGACGCGGTCATACACCTCGCGCCCCGCGGCGATGCCGTGGACCCGGATCGGCTCGGCGATGGCGGAGCCCACGGTCTGGCGCGGGTCTAGCGAGCCGAACGGGTCCTGGAAGATCATCTGCACCTCGCGCCGCAACTGGCGCAGCTGGGCGGGCAGGTGCTGCAGCACGTCCTGGCCGGCGAAGCTGATGTGGCCGGATTGCGGCTCGACCAGGCGGATGATGCTGCGACCGGTGGTGGATTTGCCGCAGCCGGACTCGCCGACCAGGGCCAGGGTCTCGCCAGCGTCGAGCGTGAACGAGATGCCCTCGACGGCATGCACGTAGGCCCCTGGGCGGCCGAACACGCCCCGGCGGACCGGAAAGCGGGTGACCAAGTCCTCGACCACGAGGAGCGGGGGGGCCGGCGGGGGCGCCGGTAAAGGTGGGCGGGCGCCGAGCGCCGGGACAGCGGCCAACAGCACCTTGGTGTAGGCCGCGTGCGGGTCGGCGAAGATGCCGTTGACGTCGCGGTTCTCCAACACCTTGCCGTGCCGCATGACGACGACGCGGTCGGCGATCTCGGCGACGACGCCCATGTCGTGCGTGATGAACAGGATGGCAGTCCCGGTGGCCGCGCGCAGGTCGCGCAGGAGGTCGAGGATGCCGGCTTGGATGGTGACGTCGAGCGCGGTGGTGGGCTCGTCGGCGATCAGCAGCTTGGGCTGGCAGGCGAGCGCCATGGCGATCATGATGCGCTGGCGCATGCCGCCGGAGAAGCTGTGCGGATGGTCGCGCAGCCGGGCCGCGGCGTCCGGGATGCGGACCAGGTCGAGCAGGCGCTTGGCCTCGACCATGGCGGCGGCGCCGGTGGCGCGGCGGTGGTAGCGCAGGGTCTCGACAATTTGGAAGCCGACGGTCAGGACCGGGTTGAGGCTGGTCAGCGGCTCCTGGAAGATCATGCCGGCCAGGCTGCCGCGGAGCGGGCGCATCTGGGGTTCGGGGAGGGTGAGGATGTCCAACCCGTCCAGCGTCACGCGGCCGGACACCGTGGCGGAGGCGGGGAGCAACCGCATCACGGCGAGGGCCGAGACGCTCTTGCCGGAACCGGATTCGCCGACGAGGGCGGCGACTTCGCCGGCGCCGACCTCGAAGGAGACGCCGTCGACGGCGGTCCGGTGGCCGAAGGCGACTTTGAGGTCTTGGATGCGGAGAAGGGGCGTCATGACTCGGTGCGGAGGGAGGGGTCGATGGCGTCGCGCAGGCCGTCGCCGAGCAGGTTGAGGCTGAGGACGACGACGAGCACGGCGAGGCTGGGGAAGAGGGCCAAAGAGGGGGCGTCGAGGATGTTCTCGAAGCCGTCGCGGATCATGCCGCCCCAGGAGGGGATCGGGGGCTTCAGGCCGAGGCCGATGAAGGCGAGCGAGGCTTCGGTGCGGATGGCGGTGGCGATCCATAACGAGGCCATCACCATGAGGTCCGGCAGGATGCCGGGCAGGATGTGGCGGCCCATGATGCGCAGGGGCGAGAAACCGAGGGCGCGGGTGGCGGCGATGAAGTCGCGCTCGCGCATGGCGATCACCGGGGCGCGGGCGATGCGGGCGAACGGGGGCACGGCGGTGACGGCGATCGCGATGATCAGGTTCAGCATGGACGGGCCGAGCACCGCGACCAGGATCAGGCCGAAGATCAGGGCCGGGAAGGCGAGCAGGATGTCCATTACTTGCATGGCCACGACATCGACCGCGCCGCCAACATAGCCGGAGACCAGGCCGATGACGGTGCCGACGAGGCCCGCGACCAGCACGGCGACCACGCCGATGATTAGGGACGGGCGGGCACCGTAGAGGAGGCGGGAGAGCGTGTCGCGGCCGAACTCGTCGGTGCCGAGCCAATGCGCCGCGGTCGGGCCTTGCAGCCGGGCGACGATGTCTTGATCGACCGGGTTGTACGGGGCGATCAGCGGGGCGGCGGCGGCCAGAATCACGATCAGCAGCACCAAGATGCCGCCGACGAGCGCTTCCGGGCGGGCGAAGGCGGCTCGCAGGCCGTTCCAGGCCAGGCGGAGTACGGCGCGCAGTTCCGGGCTGACGATCATCGGTACTGCACCCGCGGGTCGATCAGGCCGTAGGTCAGGTCCGTTGCCAGGTTCACGAGGACGATGATGCCGGTGTAGATCACCATCATGCCTTGCAGCATCGTGTAGTCGCGTTGCGCCAGGGCGCCGACGATCAGCTTGCCGAGGCCGGGCCGGTTGAACACGATCTCGGTCAGGACCGAGTTACCGATCAGGATGCCGATATAGAGGCCGGTGACGGTCACGATGGGGATGAGGGCGTTGCGCAGGGTGTGGCGCCAGACCACGGGGCGGGGCGGCACGCCCTTGGCGCGGGCGGTGCGGACGTAGTCCTGGCCCAGCACCTCCAGCATGGATGAGCGAGTCACGCGGGTGATGTAGGCCGCCATGATCAGGGCCAGGTTGAGCGCCGGCAGCGCGAGGTCGCGCAGGCGGCCGCCCAGGCTCGGGTCCTGCCCGGCGCTGATGACGGGGAAGATCTGCCAGTGGATGGCGAAGAGCAGCAGCGTGACGATGCCGGAGACGAAGGCCGGGGCCGATAGGCCGAGCAGCGAGATGATGCGCGTGAGGTAGTCCGGGAAGCGGTTGCGGTTGGTGGCGGCCCAGACGCCGCCGGGCACGCCGAGGATCAGGCCGAGCAGCGTGGCCACCGCCGTCAGTTCGATTGTGTAGGGCAGCACGGCGCCGATCTCGGTGAACACTGGCCGGCCGGTGACCATCGAGTTGCCCCAATCCCCGATCACGGCGCCGGCGACGAAGCTGGCGTATTGCAGGGCGAGGGGGCGATCGAGGCCGAGCTTGGTGTGCAGCGCGGCGATGCCGGCGGCGCTGGCTTGGTCACCGAGGATGACGAGGGCCGGGTCGCCGGGGAGGACGCGCAGGATGAGGAAGACCAGGGTCAGTACGGCCAGCAACGTGACGACTGCGAACAGCAGCCGCCGGACGAGATAGCTCGCCACCTTCTGCTACTTGAACGCGGTCCGCTCCGATATCGGTGGGGCGAGGCTCAGCGAGGAATCGGTCTTGCTGCCGATGTCGAGGTTGGATTTCCAGGCCCAGGGGGTCAGCATCTCATACATCGGGACGGCGCAGCTGGCCGCGACGATGCGCTTTTGGGCGTCTTGCCATTTGGCGAGTTGTTGCGCCGGGTCGGCTTCCGTCTTGGCGCTGGCGATGTCGCTGTCGGCGGCGTTGCAATGGGCGAAGTTGGTGATCGCGCCCGGAGTGCCGACCGTGGCGGCGGAATCGAAAAACTGGCTGAGATAGCTGTCGGCGACCGGGAAGCGGGCGGCGCCGTAGTAGACGATTTGGGAGAGGTCCTGGCGGATCTGGGCATGGTAGGTGGGGTGGTCGACCGGGATGATGTCGAGGGTTATGCCGGCGGCGCGGAGCTGGGATTGCACGACCTGCATGGTCGTCATCATGGCGGGCAGCGTGGTCTGGATGACCTTGATGGTCAGGCCGTCCTTGAACCCGGCCTCCGCGAGGAGCCGCTTGCTTTCGGCGACGTCGAATTTCGGCAGCGGCAACGCTTCGTAGCCGAGGAAGCCGCTCGGGATCACGGAGGTCGCCGGCTTGGAGAGCGTGTCGCCGCGGAACCGGACCAGGCCGTCGCGGTCGACGGCGTGGGCGATGGCGTTGCGGACGCGGATGTCGCTCAGCGGGGGCTTGGAGGTGTTGAGGTAGAGGGTGTGCAACTCGCCGGGTCCCATGGCGACGACTTGGGTGTTGGGGGCCGCCTGCATGCGCTTGATCCAGCTCTCGTCGTAGCGGCCGTTCTCCATGTCGATCTCGCCGGACATGTAGGCGAGGTCGCGGCTGGATTCGGACAGGATGAAGCGCACCACGATGGCGCGCAGCTTCGGCTTGCCGCGGAAGTAGGCATCGTTGGCGAAGAGGCGGACGAATTGCTGCGGTTTATACTCGGCGATCATGAAGGGTCCGGTGCCGACCGGCTTGTGGGCGACGTCGTCGCCGGCGGCTTCGACCGCCTTGCGGCACATCATGTTGCCGCCGTGGTAGGGCACGAGGAGGCCGAGCAGGCTGGGGACGCGGTCCTTCAGCGTGATCTTCAGCGTGTGCGGGTCGGTGGCCTCGACCGACTCGACGGCCGCGTAATCGCTGAAGTAGCTGGACTTGGATTTGTCCATCGCGCGGGTGAGCGAGAAGGCGGCGTCGTCGGCGGTGAAGGCGCCGAAGCCACCCTGGCATTGCACGCCGTCGCGGATCTTGAACACCCAGCTCTTTTTGTCGTCGGAACTGGTCCAGCTTTCAGCCAAGTCTGGCTCGATCGCGGCGACGTCGGCGGTGCCGGGCGGGAAGCGGACGAGGCCGTTGAACATCCAGGATAGGATGTTGACGTCGGAGGTCGCGGCGCCGCGATCCGGATCGAGCGTGCCGAGATCGTTGCCGGATACGGCGACCCGCAGCGTGTCCGGCGCCTGAGCACGGGCAATTCCGGCGCTGGCGAGCAGCGCGGTCAGGGCTAGGACGGTGTAGTTCATCACGGGGCGGAGTATCCTCTTTGCACCAGACGGAATGAGGGTGCGGAAGCAAAAACCATACCGGTCAACCTGTCGCCAATACCGCGCCTTAAATCCGTCGAAGACGAAACCTTCGTAGCCCTTGGCCGCCACATCGTCGCAGAGGCGACGGTAGATGTTGGTGCCGCCGATTTAGGGCAGGAACACGCGAGGCTTGCCCAGGATCCCGCGCAGGCGGCACAGGACCTGTGGGTGGACCATTTACCCGGCAGCCCCTCCGTGCTCAGCAATCTCGTGCACTCGATCGAGCAACACGTCGATTGGCTGGCAGACTGCATTGCGTATCTCTCTGTGCCTGCGAGCTTCGTTCGCCTTCACAGTTCACGCAGGACGGCTTCCTTGCCTTAATCAGGGCTATACCACGACGCTGCGCGCTTGGGGCGTGATGCAAGGCGACGCCAGTGGCACGCAGGAACGTAATCCCGCCGATTGGGCCGCCGCAGGAGCCAAGTTTTTACGCGTTCTGCTACTCGGCGCCTGCGCCCTCTTCAGAGGGGATGAAGGCCAGTTGCGCCACTCATCGAGAGCATACCGGCCGGCGTCATTCACGAGCAATTAGCAACGCGCTTAGGACGTTCTCTGACTGACTTGTCCGGGCAGCGGACGACCGATACGGTTTGCGGCAACAGGAAGCCAACTTGTCGTAGTGGTGGAGTAGCAATGCAAATAATCGTCCGTTTCGCTGAGACAAAAATAGATCGGGACGCAATTTATCGTTTGCGGTCTGATGTATTCGTCCGAGAATTTGGCCGTGGCGATCGCGCCGATGCCGAGGGGCGGCTGACGGACGAGCTTGACGACACCGCCCGCCTGTTGCTGGCCGAGCATGATGGCGAGGTTGTAGGCACCAACCGATTGAACTGGGGTGGTGATGCGCCGTTCAGCGCAGAAGACCGCACGATATATCGCCTCGATGAATTAGAAGCGGTCATTCCGGCAGATCAAATCATCATATTCTCCCGTTTTGCGACGAGGGCTCCTCATCGCGGGACTGACACTCCGGGGCAGCTGATCGATGCGATGGTACGTTTCGCCATTGCCCAAGGCGTAAGTGTCATTCTCTGCGATAGCCAACCCGCGATGGTTAACACCTACCTGCGGCTCGGCATGCGCGTCTTGGGCCCTCTTGGCAACGTGCCGGCTTACGGCATCGTTGTGCCCCTGATCCTGTTGCTCGACGACCCGGCGCATGTAACGGAGACCGGCTCACGTATCGCCTCCCTACTGCACGGCTTGGTAGTAGACGGTGCGCGGCGGAATGCACTGTTGGCGTTGCTCCCTGGCCAAACTGCCGTGCAAACTTTGGAACGACCGCAGGAAGCGCCAGGGTGGACCCGCATCGTCGATGTCCTTGCGCAAACATCGCCAGAGCGGTTTCCGGTCTTCCAAGGCCTGCCGCGGACCGAGATCGCCCGGCTGACTACCATGGCCAACATTCTCAGTTGTAATGCCGGCGACCTGATCGTTCGACAAGGGACCGGAGACCAAACGGTGTTCGTCGTGCTGGAAGGAGCCGTGTTGGTGCAGCGGGACGGACGCACTATTGCCCGGCTCATGCCGGGGAGCGTGTTCGGTGAGGTCGCGTTCCTCGCGCAAGTTCCGCGCACCGCAGATATCGTCACTGCCTGTGACAGTCGATTGATCTGTCTTCGGCCAAGCACGCTTTCGGCGCTGATCGACAGCAAATCCCAATACTTGCAGCAATTCTTGCTTAACTTGTCTCGCCTCCTTGCGGTGCGGATCGCCAACACCGCCCCGCTCCTGGGTGAAGCCGCGTTCATTTAATGCAGGCGGCAGGTATGTTTCGCTCAATCGGGCAATGGCTCCGCGCAAATAGCGCCGAAATCTCGAGCGGAATCAGCGGGGCGGTTTCGTCCATTCCCGGTAACATCGCAATCGGTTTCGTAGCGCTCGCGCCGCTGGGACAAAGCACGCAGGGCAGCGGCGTCGGGGTTGCGCTGCTCGCGGCGGCGATCGGCGCCAGCGTGTTCACGCTGGCTTGCCGAAGTCGAGGATTGCTGGCTGGGGGCTCGATGTCGTTCGCGCTCATCATCGCCGGCGTGCTGGAGGCGCTCCAAATAATGGGCGTGCTGCAGCCCGGTCCCGCGGGGTTGCCCAGTTCGCTTGCGGTAATAGCCCTGCTAACCCTGCTGACCGGTCTCTGCGAGACCGGGCTGGCCGTGAGCGGCCTCGGCCAACTGGTGACGATGATGCCGTATCCGGTGGTGTCCGGCATACGCAACGCCGTCGCGCTTCTACTGATCGGGGTGCAGCTTGGGCCGTTGCTGGGCTTGGAGCGCATCGACGGTGTGTTCCGCTGGGTGCACCCCGCGGCTCTGGCCGTTTCCGTGACAACGCTGCTGTTGATGCTCCGGCCGCTCAAGGCACTGCGCCCGATCCCGCCAGTGCTAATAGCGCTACTTGCCGGCGCTGCCGTGCACCATGGGTTAGCCGCCGCCCTGGCCCAAGGGGGACAGGCCGGGCTACTCGGCCCGTTGCTGAGCCCGCCCGCCGGCGGCCTGCAACATATGCGGTCGCTGGCTGAGGGCTGGGCCGCTTTGCCAGCCTTGCCCATCTGGCCATTAGCCTCGACGCTGCTTCCAGCGGCCCTGACGATCGCCGTGGTATCGGCAATGGAAACACTGACAGGCGCGTCGGTGATGCAGGACGCGACCGGCGAGCATGGCTCCTCCCGTCGTGATCTGCTCGCCCTGGCAGCCGCAAACGTTGCCGTAGGCCTGTGCGGGGTAACCCCGGTCACCGGCGGCACGGTTGCCAGCATGACGGTCTGGGGTGCCGGTGGACGCGGCAAGCTGGCCGGGCTGGTGCGGGCGGCGGTGCTGCTCGCTGCGGTGCTGGTCGGGGGTTCCATCATCGGTCTTCTGCCGACTGCAGCGCTCGCCGGTCTCGTCGTCTACACGGGTGCGCAAGTCCTGGACCGCGACGTGCTGCACCTTGGCCGCGCTGCCATGAACGGACGACGATCCAATCAATCCGAACTGATCGGCACCTTGCTGATCGTGGCTATCGTCATTGGTGTGGCTGTGACCATTACGCTGGCCATGGCGGTTGTGACTGGCCTGCTGCTCTCCATGACGTTGTTCGTCGCTGTCGCGTCGGGCCGGGTGATCCGACGGCGCTATACGAGTTCTCTCGGCCAGTCACGTGTCGCCCGCTCGGACGCGGAGACCGAGACGTTGGGGCGGTATGGCGGGGAGATCGAGGTCATCGAGTTGCAGGGGCCCCTATTCTTCGGCAACGTCGACCGGCTAGCGCAGCAGATTGACGCTTCCCGGTCCGCGGGCGCGCGGAGTGTGATTCTCGATTTCAGGCGGGTGAGTCAAATCGACCTGTCTGGCGCGAGGCGCATGATGCAGGTTGCGACGGAGGCATGGCGCAGCGATGCTTTTTTGCTCCTCGCCGGGTTGCGACCCGGCACGCCGGCTTGGGTCACTTACGATGGCCTCGGCCTTTGCCCACAGCTGCGTCCGGATCGCGTGTTCGGCACGCTGGAGGATGCGTTGGCCACGGCAGAACGAGAAGTGCTCGCAGCTCATGGGATGCCGGCCGCGGACAGCGTAACGCCGGCTGAAGTACTTACGAGATTGGGTATTCCGAAGAACGAGACCGCGGCCGTTTTAGCTCAGGCTCGGGAATGTAGTTTTTCTGCCGGCCAAACGATCGTTCGTCTAAACGAGACGGCAGATGCTTGTTACATCCTGCTCGCTGGCGAACTTGAGGTGTTGCTACCCGCCGACGATGGCGGCGCGCAAGCCCGGCTCGCAACCTTGACCGCGGGGGCCCTGTTCGGAGAGATGGGCTTGCTGCCCGGCTCTCTCCGCGGCGCTGACGTGACCGCCGTGACGAGAGTGCGATGCTTGAGCCTGGACGTCTCCACCATCGCGCATTGGAGGCAAGAACGGCCGGAACTGATGTTTCACATCATGACGGCAGTCACACGGCAGATGGCTCGGAACCTTCGCATGGTCAACTCAGCATTGTGGGCGGCAGGGCAATAGTCACAAAGCTCGGTTCAGCGACCAAGATTCTGAAGCCGTCGCCCACCTAGCCTGCCGTCACACGCTGAGGGATCATTCGCCGACGAGGCTGAAGGCGGCCCAAGAAGAGGGATGGCGGAACGTCTGATCGTCGCTGTCAATCATCGCCAGCATCGATTTCCGGAGTGCTTCCGCTTTGCCACTCGCCGGGGAAGCCGACAGATTAGCGACGAAGCCCGTCGTGAGTGGAACCGTCGCGACACTTCCGATACGCCAGTGGCTGACGAGGAGCGACCGTGTTCCGGCATACAGGAAGGCGCGGGTCAGGCCGGAGAAGCCGTCGGCGAATGGGCCGCTGTCGGGCGCGTCGGTGTTGCAGGCGGAGAGGATGACCAGATCGGCATGCAGGTCCAACGAGGCGACCTGGGATGCCTTCAGCAATCCGTCGGCCGGGTCGCCGCCCTTGCCCGAGCTCAACACGATCGCGGGCTCTGTCAGGCCGGGCAGTTCCCCCGCCATGACGGCGTGGGAGGCGAAGGCAAGGACCTGGAACGAGGCGAGGTTTTCGTCCAGCAGGTTCTGGATCGTCGCGTTCTCCCCGAGCAGAAGCTGCGAGCCATCCCGAGGGTAGGATCGGGCCATCAGGCGAAGTTCGTCGCTCGTCTCCGGCAGTCGGGGAAGCGCTTGCAAGGCCACGCTCAGCTCGCGCTCGGGCATGGTTTTTTGAGGGGTCGGGTCGATCTGCCGCTCCAGCGGGTCACCAATGCCGAGGAACGGCCGAAAAGCCGAGAGATAAGGCGGCGTCTCGCGGAGACTGAGCAATCCCGCCGCAGAGGGCATCACTTCGATCGCAGCCCGGCGGACAAGCCACTCCCCTTCAGGATCGGCCAAGGTCTGCAGGGGAAGCGGCTGCAGCACGTCGTCAGGGATGTAAATGATTGTCGCGTGATCCTTGACGAGTTCGGCAACCGGCGTGATCAGTCGTCCATACAGCGCGATCGAGGCCTGCGTATCGAACGGGGGCGGTGCCGAGGAGGCATCGTTCGATTTCAGGTCCAAACTGCGCCGGACCCGGGAAATGAGCGCGCGGAGATCCACTCGCGAGATCGGGATGGGCAGGGCGCGTGCCTCCTGCGAAGTCACCGCCCAGAGCAGCGTCTGGCGCGCGCCGACGAGCGGCATCAGGACGACCTCGTGAGGTTTGAGTGCCTGCTGCACCGAGGCCAGCGAAACCGGCTCGGCGCCGGCGAACTGGGTGAAATGCGGGTAGTCGCGCTGGATTTGGCCGTCGAGCTCGAATACTGCCGCCCGGCGCTGCCGGGCGATGTCGCGCAATCCGGCCTGCTCTCGCTCGACCGCCGCACCCGCGCGGGCGATCTGGCCGCGCAACAAGAACTCCGCCTGCCGGAGGGCATCCGCATCGTCGGAGCGTTGCCGCAACAAGGCGGCGAGGCCGTCATGCTTCTCGCCAAGCCGGATCGAGGCAAGGCGAATCGCCTCGGAGGCGCGGGATTGCTGTGCCCGTTGTGACGCGCGGAACGCCTCGTCCAGTAGCTCCGGACCGCCTGGTTGACCCGCCAGGAGCAGCGTCGCGTGGTCGAGCAGGAGTTGCCGGGCGCTGCGCTGCTGCAGATCGCCGTCCGTGCTCGGCAGTTCGGCCCCACTTCGCTGCAGGCCTTCAACGATGCCGTAAGCTTCCCGGCTGTGCTTCAAGGCCTCAAGCCGGTCGGCAGCCCGATCGTAGAGGCTCGCGAGCGCTCCCTGGGCCTCAGCGGCGCGCATCCGCTTGGCGCCGCCATTTCCGGCGTAGAGCTGGAGCGCGCGGGACAGGACGGTTATGGCCTCTCCGTATCGCGCCATGTCAGTCAACATGCGGCCGTATTGGATGAGGACGTAACCGAGTTCCGGCGCGTTGGTGCCAAAACCTTTTACGATCAGCTGTTCGCCGGTCAGGAATTGCTGCTCCGCCGCGGTAAAATCGCGCCGGCCCCAGTACGCGACCGCGCGCACGACGTGGGCCAATCCTTCGACGCGCGGATTGCGCTCCGGCAGGCTCTCCAGGATCGAGAGCGCGGCCCGCGCCGTGCCATCCGCGCGTACGGTCTGGCCCGCGTCGAGCTCCACCCGGGCACGGTCGACCAGGGTGCTGGCCAGCGTTCTCGACCGCGGCCCGAAGGTCTGGCGCTCGATCGCCTCGGCGCGCGCTAGCATGGCCAAGGCGGTGTCGGTGTCGCCGAGCAGGTCCTGGATCAAGCCGAGCAGGTGCAGTGTCCGCGCGACCGCGGGATGGTCCGGGCGGTAGAAAGACGCCAACACGTCGAGCGCCGCTTCCGCCGCCACGTCGGCTTCGGTGAGCCGGCCCCGCTGGTAGAGTGCGCTGGCCTCCGTGAACAGGGCCTGCCCCGCGATGTCGTCCCGGGCGGCGGCGGCCGGGTCGGAGATGCCCTTCAGAACGGCTTCGGCCCGGGGCAGATCGACCTGGCGCAGGAACACTTCGGCCTGCGCCAGCTTGGCAGCCCGCACCAGCCGAGGATCGTCACCGGCGACTTGCAGTGCCCGTGCCGCGGTCGCGGCGCCCCGGTCGATGTCGCCCGCCGACAACGCGGCCTTGGTCAGGTTCACCAGCGCCGGCAACAGCTTGGGAGGCGGCGCTCCGAGCCGGTCGAGCAGGGAGACGGCCCGGTCGAAGGCGAGGACGGCGCTGTCGGGCCGAGACAGCTCGAGTTCGACCGATCCGAGCGCGTTCTCCGCCTCCGCCGCATATCCAGGCGCGGCCGCCAGGAAGTCGCGCGACGCGGCGGTGAGCAGGGCTTCGGCGCGCGGATAGTCGCTCATGGACTCGGCGACGCGCGCGGACTCGCGGCGGATGGTGGCGACGGCGATCGGGCCCTGGGTGATCGAGCGGGTCTGGCGCTCCACCTGATCGAGCGTGCGCCTGGCAGCTTCCGGGTCGCCGGCGGCCGCGAGCTCCCTCGCCAATTCGAGGCCGATCGTGGCGACGTCGACGGGGGGTGCGGACGCGGGTGGCTTGGCGAGCCACGCTTTTAGTTGTCCGGCGGCCTCGAGGAACGAGCCCTTGCCGGCAAGCGCCTTGGCGGTCGCGAGTGCCTCGGCACTTGTCGGGATCCGATCCGCGTGTGCCGGACCCGTCGCGATGAGCAGGAGAAGCGCGCCGAGGAGAACCCGCATCACCGCCGGGTTCCGACGAAGAGGCCTCCCGTGACGGGGTGACCCGGGCCCGATGCGCCGACGTAGAAGGTGCCACCGGTCGCACCGGGGAAGCTGCCGGGGCTGACGGTCGTGCTGTTGTAGAAAGCACCGGAGAAGCTGATCGACCGCTGATCGGTGGTCGACGTGCCGGTCCCGGAATAGCCACTCAAGCCGACCGGCAGTGACGTCAGCGCAACGTTACGCCATGTGGTGCCGTCGAAAACTGCGGTGATTGCGCCGGATCGCGTGCCGAAATTCCAGGTTTGCGCGAACTGTCCAGTCTGCCGAAGGGTGCCGCTCGTCCCCAGTGTGTTCGCAATGAGGCCGCCGGCGTAGGTTGCCGTTCCGGTCAGCGTCTGCAGCGAGCCATTGGGCAGAGCGGTGCTGCTGATCAGGAAAGTGAGGGCAGGGCTCGCCAGAGCCGTGGCGGGCGTCGTCGCACTGCTTCCTGCCGGAACGAAGAACCCCCAGGTGAGGTGCTCGTTGCTCGGCACCAGGCCAGCCGACACGGACGTGGTCGTTCCGGGGACCATGACCGGCCCTGTAGAGCCTGAGAGCCCCGCCAAGAGAGCGTTGTCGACGGCGACGAACGACGGTTGCAGTGGCAGCATCGGCGTCACGGTCGGAGCCGGAGCCGGAGCCGGCGTTGGGCTTGGCGTTGGCGCTGGAGCCGAACCCAACGGAGGTGAATTGTAGCTCGACAAATTCAGTTCCGGTATGGAAGGGTTCACAACCGGCGTGGGCGTCACGACAGAAATAGTCGAGGTCGGCACGATAGCAGCGACGTTGGCTGTCGTGCTCGAAGCGACGGCTGCGATCGAACTCACCGGCGCGGGAACGGAGACTCTGAGCGCCGGGCTCGAGGTGAAGCTGCCAGCCTGCGCGGTGAGCCTCGCCGTCACATCGTTCGCTTCGGCAGTGGCACTCTCCGTCGAGGCGAGGGCTGACGGAGAAGCGGCGAGCGTCGGACCGCGTCTGGCGCGCTGCACCCGGGTTGGGGCGGACGTCGCCGGCGCCGCCTCGGTCTCGGCGGCC
>CAZZVQ010000090.1:0-20796 GCA_964657565.1 uncultured Acetobacteraceae bacterium | reverse complement strand
CGGTTCGCCCAACTGCCGCCGCCGCAGCGTGAGGCCCCGGCCCGGTTCGCGCTCGACACGATCCCGGAGCCGCCCCCGCCGCCCTCTGGCTTGCGTCCCACCCAGTTCGCGCGACGGGGCAATGCGGCCGCCGGCCGCCCGATCGAGGTGGCCGAAATGCCGGAGCCGCCGCGCATGCCGAGCCGCTTTGCCGCCGCGTCCGAGCTCGTGCCCCTATCCCCGCGCCAGCACGGCTTCAGCCTGATCCCAACGGCGAACGCAGCCCCGATCCACCGGGGTGCGGCCATCGGCGCGACCAGCGGCGCATGGGCGGTCCAGGTCGGCGCCTTCGCCAACCAGAACCTAGCCCAATCCGCCACCGTCGCCGCGCGGCAGAATGCGCACGAGGTGCTGGGCGGCGCGCACAGCCTCGTGGCCGGCGTGCACCAGCCCGGCGGCACCCTATACCGCGCCCGCCTCGGCGGATTGTCCCGCGATGCGGCCGCGGAAGCCTGCGAGCGGCTGAGCCGCGCGCGCACCAATTGCATGGTCGTCTCGCCCGACGCGCAACGCTGATCGATCCCGGCAGGGTTGCCGCCCCCGGCACCCTGCCGCACAGTCTCGTCTTATGACGGGACCTGAATCGCAGTATCGAGACTTCCTCAACGCCGGCCAATTCATGCTGCAGCGCAGTAAAAGCAGCGGCCGTTACACGTTCTATCCTCGAATCGCCATCCCCGGCACCGGCGAGCGCGACCTCGAATGGGTCCCGGCCAGCGGCAACGGCGTGGTCTACGCCATAACCGTGAACCGCAGCCGCGACGGCGCCGCCAACATCGCCCTCATCGACCTCGACGAAGGCCCGCGCATGATGTCGCGGATCGACGGCGTCGAGACCCTGCCCATCGGCAACCGCGTCAAGGCCCGCATCGTCGACGAAGCCGGCGAGAAGATCGTCGTCTTCGACCCGGCAGACGCAGCATGAGCTTGCGCGGAGCAAGCGCCATCGTCGGCATCGGCAGCGCCGGCACCGGCGAGGCGCCAGGCCGGACCGCGATGGAATTGCTGGCCGAGTCGGCCCTGGCCGCGATCGACGACGCCGGGCTGACCCTCGGCGACATCGACGGCCTCCACGCGGCCACGATGACGAATTTCTTCCCCACCCTCACCGTCGCCGAATACCTCGGACTCCGCCCGCGCATCCAGGACGGCACCAACATCGGCGGCTCCTCCTTCGAGGCGCACCTCCTCTCGGCCACCATGGCGCTGGCGACCGGCCAGTGCGACGCGGCACTGATCTGCTACGGCTCCAACCAGCGCACCGCCGGCGGCAAGCTCGTCTCCATGGCCGAACGCTCGCCGCACGAGGCCGCCTACAAGCCGCGCCAGCCGATCAACGCCTACGCGCTCGCCGCCAGCCGCCATATGTATGAGTACGGCACCACCCGCGAGCAGCTCGCCGAAGTCGCCGTCGCCGCGCGCGGTTGGGCCAACCTGAACCCGGCCGCCTTCGCGCGCGGACCCTTGAGCCTCGCCGACGTGCTGAAAAGCCGCATGGTCAGCGATCCGCTGACCGTCGCCGATTGCTGCCTGGTCACCGATGGCGCCGGCGCCTGCGTGCTCGTCCGCGCCGACCGGGCGCGCGATCTCAAGCACAAGCCCGCCTATGTCCTCGGCGGCGCCACCGCCGGCTGGCACCGCGCGGTCGCCTCCATGCCGGATCTCACGATCACCGCCGCCAGCGAGAGCGGGCCGCGCGCCTTCGCCATGGCCGGCATGACCCCGGCCGACATCAAGCTGGCCATGCTCTACGACGCCTTCACCATCAACACGATCCTCTTCCTCGAGGACCTCGGCTTCTGCCCCAAGGGCGAGGGCGGCCGCTTCGTCGAGGGCGGCGCCATCGCGCCCGGCGGACGGCTCGCGGTCAACACCAACGGCGGCGGCCTGTCCTGCGTCCACCCCGGCATGTATGGAATGTTCCTCATCATCGAGGCCGTCACGCAACTCCGCGGCGACGCCGGCGAGCGCCAGGTGCCGGGCCTCGACGTCGCTCTGGTGCACGGCAATGGCGGAACGCTGTCGAGCCAATGCACGGCCCTGCTCGGCACCCAGGCCGCGCTATGACCACCCAATTCTCGGTCCTCGACAGCCTGTTGCAGCCAACCAGCGTCGCCGTCGTGGGCGCCTCGGCCGACCCGACGCGGATCGGCGGCCGGCCGATCTCCTACATGCTGCAGCAGGGGTTCAAGGGCGAGATCCTGCCGGTCAACCCGAACCGGGCCGACATCCAGGGGCTCCAGGCCTACAAGAGTGTCGCCGACCTCCCCTCCGTCCCGGATACCGCGATCGTCGCCGTTCCCACGGCGTTGGCGATCGAGGCGGTGCGCGATCTGTCCGCGCGCGGCGTCAGATCGGCGATCGTGTTCACCGCCGGATTCGCCGAAGCGGGGCCGGAGGGAGAGGCGGCGCAGGCGGCGATGCTGGCCGCCGCCGGGTCGATGCGGCTGCTGGGGCCGAACTGCCTCGGGTTGTTCAATGCCCGCGTCGGCTTCTACCCGATCTTCAGCTCGAGCTTCGAGGGCGGGTTTTCGCCCCCAGGCCGGGTCGGCATCGCCAGCCAGAGCGGCGCCTACGGAACGCACGTCTTCGCCGTCGCGCGCAACCGCGGGATCGGCACGCCGATTTGCGTGACCACCGGCAACGAGGCCGATCTGACCATCGGCGACATCATCTTCTGGCTGGCGCAGGACCCGGACACCGACGTCATCGCGGCCTACGCGGAGGGGATCCGCGAGTCGGCCGGCTTCCTCGCCGCGCTCGAAGCGGCCCGGCAGGCCAAGAAGCCGGTGGTCCTGATGAAGGTCGGCACATCGGTCATCGGGCAGCACGCCGCGAAATCGCACACCGCCTCCATCGCCGGCGACGACCGGGTCACGGACGCGGTGCTGGCCGAATTCGGCGTGGTGCGCGCATCGACCACCGAGGAGATGCTCGACATCGCCCTGACCGCCACCCGGCGCATCTACCCGGCCGGCAACACGCTCGGCGTGATCACCATCAGCGGCGGCGCCGGCGTGCTGATCTCCGACGCCGCCGACGCCGTCGGCCTCCCCCTCCCGGCGATGCCCGACGCGGCGCAGGCGCGTCTCAAGGCCATGCTGCCCTTCGCCGCGCCCCGCAACCCGGTCGACTGCACCGCCCAAGCCTTCAACGACATGACCCTGATCGGCCGCTTCACCGACTCCATGGTCGAGGATGGCGGCTACCGCTCGATCCTGGGCTTCTTCAGCCAGGTCGGCGGCTCCAGGACCATCGCCCCCGCGCTGCGCGAGCAGCTCAACGCGACCCGGGCCAAGCATCCGGACCGGCTCTACGTGCTGTCCGTCGTGGCGCGCCCGGAGCAGGTCCAGCAATACGAAGCCGACGGGTTCGTGGTGTTCGAGGACCCGACCCGGGCGGTGGTCGCCATCCATGCGATGGGCCGGTTCGGCGATGCGTTCGCCAAACCAGCCGACCCGCCGCCGCCGCCGATACGCCCGGTCGCGCTGCCGGAAACGATGCCGACCGAGGCGCAGGCCAAGCGCTTGCTCGCGGCGGCCGGCATCGAGTCGGCGCCGGAAGCGGCCTGCGCGACCGAGGATGAAGCGGCCGCGGCCGCCGAACGGTTCGGCGTGAAGGTGGTGATGAAGATCCTCTCGCCGGACATCCTGCATAAGTCCGAGATCGGCGGCGTCCTGCTCGGCATCGTGGGCGCACAGGCGGCCCGGGAGGGGTTCCGCACCCTCATGCAACGCGCCGCCGCGGCCGCCCCCGGCGCGCGGATCGAGGGCGTGCTGGTCGCCAAGCAGCTCGAGGGCGGCGTCGAGTGCATCATGGGCATCCAGCGCGACCCGGTGTTCGGCCCGGTCGCGCTCGTCGGCATCGGCGGCATCTTCGTCGAGATCCTGCAGGACGTCGCGCTGCATCGCTGCCCATTCGGGCCCGAGGTGGCCGAGCGCATGATCCGCAGCCTGCGCGCCGCGCCGATCCTGCTCGGCGCCCGCGGCAAGCCGCCGGCCGACATCGAGGCATTGGCCGGCATGCTCGCCCGGCTGTCGCAATGGGCCGTCGCGGCCGGCGATCGGCTGCAATCGGTCGATCTCAACCCGGTCCTCGCGCTCCCCGACGGCGCCTATGCGCTCGACGCCGTCATCGAGGTGACGGCATGATCGACAAGCGCGTGCAGAGCATGGCCGATGCGCTCGCGGGGATCGCCGACGGCGCGACCGTGCTGATCGGCGGCTTCGGATCGGTCGGACAGCCCGACGCGTTGATCGAGGGCCTCATCGAGCAGGGCGCGCGCGACCTCGTCTGCGTGGCCAACAATGCCGGCACCGGCCATGTCGGGCTCGCCCGCCTGATGGAGCTGGGCCGGGTCCGGCGAATGATCTGCAGCTTCCCACGCTCCGTCGGCTCCACCGTGTTCGAGGACCTCTACCGGGCGGGCAAGATCGAACTCGAACTCGTCCCGCAGGGAACCCTCGCCGAGCGCATCCGCGCCGCCGGCGCCGGCATCCCCGCATTCTTCACCGCCACCGCGGCCAACACGCTCCTCGCTCGCGGGAAGGAGACCCGCGAAATCCGCGGGCGAACCTATGTTCTGGAGGAAGCGTTGCATGCCGAGGTGGCGCTGATCGAAGCCTGGCAGGGCGACCGGTGGGGCAACCTCACCTATCGATCCAGCGGGCGGAACTTCAACCCCATCATGGCGACCGCGGCGGCGCTGACCGTGGCGCAAGTGCACCACATCGTCGATCTCGGCCGGATCGATCCGGAGGCGGTCGTTACACCCGGTATTTATGTCGATCGCGTCATTCATCTTGCAATCTAGTTTAGTAACTCCTTCTTAACTCAAATCGTGTTGACTACCATCGGCCGAAAGTCGATGTCGCGACGAGGCGTTGAGACCGCGTCCATCTTTGGAGAGTTGTTCCGTGCCTTTGACTCGAAAGCAGATGGCCGAAGCCGTCGCCCGCGACATCCCCGAGGGGTGGTACGTCAATTTGGGGATCGGCATCCCGACGCTCGTCGCCGACTACGTGCCCTCCGACCGCGAAGTGATCTTCCATAGCGAGAACGGCGTGCTCGGCGTCGGCCCCGCGCCCGAGGAGGACGCGATCGATCGCTGGCTGATCAACGCCGGCAAGCAACACGTGACCCTGTTGGATGGCGGCGCCTATGTGCATCACGCGGACAGCTTCGCCATGATCCGCGGCGGCCATCTCGACCTCTGCGTGCTCGGCGCCTTCGAAGTGGCCGAGAACGGGGACATCGCGAACTGGGCGACCAGCGAGAACGATACCGCGCCGGCCGTGGGCGGCGCCATGGACCTCGCCGTGGGCGCCAAGCGGCTCTGGGCCGTGATGGAGCACACCACCAGGGAGGGCCGGCCCAGGCTGGTGCGGGGGTGCGGCTATCCTTTGACGGCGCCGACGGCGGTCAGCCGGGTCTATACCAACCTCGCCGTGCTCGACGTGACCGAGGATGGATTCGTGGTGCGCGAATTAGCACCGGGCGTCGATTTCGAGACCGTCCAGGCGGCGACGGACGCAAAGCTGACCTACGCACCGGGCCTCGGTGAGCCCTTACCCGCGATCTTGACCCCCGAACCACCCCTGCCGCAAGCCAGCCTCTGAAACGCCGAACCTCGGATACAGCGCCACCGAGGTGTTGATCGCCGGGGGCTTGAGTGGAACAGTGGGGCGATGCGCCGCACTGCACCAATCGATCTTCGCCTAGCGCGCCCACCGGAGCGTTCTTGACCCGGCATGTGGCCGTCATCGGCGCGGGCGCCGTCGGAGCGGTCACCGCGCTCGAGCTGATGCGCGACGGCAACCGCGTCTCCATCATCGAGCCCGGGGAACCCGGCGGCGAGCAGTCCGCGAGTTACGGCAATGGCTGCTGGCTCTCGACCATGTCGGTCATCCCCCCGGCCGGACCAGGCACCTGGCGCAAGATTCCCGGATACCTAACTGATCCTCTGGGGCCGCTCTCGATCCGCTGGCGATACCTCCCGCGGGCGGTCCCCTGGCTGCTGCGCTACCTGGCCTCCGGCTGGACCGAGCAGCGCGTCGCCTCCGCCGCCCGGGCGCTGCAGCCACTGCTGGCCGACGCCCCGAAACTCCACCAGGCGCTCGCCGACGAAGCCGGCGTCGGCCGGCTGATCGAGCAGCAGGGCCTCATGTACATCTACCCCGACCGCGCCGCCTTCGAGGCTGAGAGCGTCGCGTTCCGCGTCCGCGCCAGCGTCGGGATCAAATGGCTCGAACTCGACGAAGACGAGATGCGCCAGCGCGAGCCGGCGCTCGACCGCCGCTACCGCTTCGGCGTCCTGATCGAGGACTCCGGCCACTGCCGCGACCCCGGCGCCTACGTCGCGGCCCTGGTCGAACTCGCCACACGCGACGGCGCCTCCCGAGTCCCGCACCGCGCCACCGGCTTCCGCATCGAGGCCGGCCGCCTCCGCGCCGTCGAGACCGAAGGCGGCCCGGTCGCGTGCGACGCGGCGGTCATCTGCGCCGGCATCCACTCCAAGGCGCTCGCCGCCGCCGCCGGCGACCGCGTACCCCTCGAGAGCGAGCGCGGCTACCACGCCGTGTTGCGCGACCCGGAAGCCGGCCCGCGCATCCCGCTGATGCCCTCGGACGGCAAGATGGCGCTCACCATGACCGATGGCGGCCTCCGCTGCGCCGGCCAGGTGGAGATCGCCGGGCTCGACGCCGCGCCGAATTGGCGCCGGGCCGAAGTCTTGCGCGACCATCTGCTGCGCTGCTTCCCCGATCTGCCGCGCACGCTGCCGGCGGACCGGATCAAGGTCTGGATGGGCCACCGCCCCAGCATGCCCGACGGACTCCCCTGCATCGGCGCCGCGCGCGCCACGCCCGACATCACCTACGCCTTCGGCCACGGCCATATCGGCCTGGTCTCGTCGGCGCGGACCGGCCGGGTCGTCGCCCAACTCGTCGCCGGCCGCCCGCCCGAGATCCCGGTCGCCGCCTTCGACCCGGCTCGGTTCCGGTAACCCACCGAGTGACAAATCCTTCCATACGGCGCTAATACGTATAGCGGGGTGCGCATGACCAAGAAGCTGACGATCACGGTCGACGACGATATCTATAACGGGCTGCATAGCGTCATCGGGCGGCGGCGAATCAGCCGGTTTCTGAACGATTTGGCACGTCCGCATGTACTGCTGCGCGACTTGTCCGAGGGTTATCGTGCCATGGCTGCCGACCAAGATCGGGAGCGGGAAGCCTCGGACTGGGTTGAGAACCTGGCGGGCGATATCGCACATGACCCCGGGTAACGGCCCGCAGCGAGGCGAGGTTTGGTGGATTGCCTTCGATCCATCCGTGGGCGGTGAGATCAAGAAGACCCGGCCTGCCGTCGTCGTCAGCAATGATGTCGCCAACGCCGTCCTCAATCGTATTCAGGTCGTGCCGCTGACCAGCAACGTAGGACGACTTTACCCGGCCGAGGCCTACGTCACTCTGAACGGCGGTCAGCGCAAGGCGATGGCCGATCAGCTGAGCACGATCAGCAAGCTTCGCCTCCGCACCAGCTTAGGACGCCTGAACCAACAGGACATGGCCGCGATCGAACGGGCCATTTGCCTCCAACTCGGCCTACCGCAGACAGTCTGAAAGGACCCCATGTTCAGCAGAACCAGCCGCCGATCCCTGGCCGCCGCCGCCGCCATCCTGCCCGTCGCCGGGCTGATCAGCTCCGCCCGCGCGCAGGACAAGACCGAGAGCGCCCTCGAGCGCGTGCAGCGGACCAAGACCCTGCGCATCGCCGTGCTGCCGGGCGAGCTGCCCTATTTCAACAAGGACCTCGTCAGCGGCACCTGGACCGGCGCCTCGATCGAGATGGCCAAGAGCATCGCCGCCATCTTCGACGCCAAGCTCGCCTACGTCGAGTCGACCTACGGCAACTCCGTGCTCGACCTGCAGTCCAACAAGGTCGACCTCGCCTTTTCGCTCAACCCGACGCCCCAGCGCGCCCTCGCGATCGGCTTCACCCATCCCATGATCACCAACCCGTTCGGCTGCATCGCCAAGAAGGGCTTCGCGCCCAAGACCTGGGACGACATCAACAAGCCGGACCTCAAGGTCGCGTTCGATATCGGCTCGCTGCACGACACCTGCGCCCACCGCTTCGCGCCGAAGGCCCAGCTCGTCGGCTTCAAGACCCGCGACGAGTGCATCCTGGCGCTGCAATCCGGCCGTGCCGACGTCGACATCCTCGCCGCCACGCTCGGCCTCGCCGCCGTCGGCCGCAACCCGGGCCTCGGCCCCTACCACCTGCTCACCTCGCCGAACGTGGCGCTGCCGAGCAGTCTCGGCATCCAATACGAGACCGACCAGCGCTTCAAGGAGATCCTCAACGCCTGGCTCGACTTCAACCGCGGCATCGGCCAGATCCGCGAATGGATGCTCGCGGGCCTCGAGCAGCTCGGGGTCAAGCGCGACGACGTCCCATCCGAGCTGACCTTCTAGCGTCAGCCCCGCATGGTCTATCAGTGGAGCTTCGGGTTCCTGACCCGGTATACGCCGCTGTTCATCTCCGGCATCGGAGTGACCCTGGCGTATACCGTCGGCACCATCGCGCTCGGCATGGTGCTCGGCCTGCTGATCGGCATGGCCCGGCTCTCCAAGTCGCGCCTCGTCAACGCCCCGCTGGTGGCGCTCATCGAGTTCTTCCGCTGCACCCCGCTGCTGGTGCTGATCGTCTGGTTCTACTACGCCCTGCCGGTGCTGCTCGGCATCCAGATGCCGGCCACGGTCGCCGCCGTCCTCGTCCTCTCCCTCTACACCGGCGCCTTCTACGCCGAGATCTTCCGCGGCGGCATCCTCTCCATCGAGCCCGGCCAGTGGGACGCCGCCCGCGCCCTCGGCCTGCGCCCGCTCCACGTCATGCGCTTCGTCGTCCTGCCCCAAGCGACCCGGCGCATGGTGCCCCCGCTGATGAACCAGTCTATCACCCAGTTGAAGAACACCTCCCTCGTCTCGACCATCGCCGTGCCCGACCTGCTCTACCAAGGCACCCTGATCACCGCCGACGCCTACCGCCCGCTCGAAGTCTACACCGTGGTCGCCCTCATCTACTTCGCCCTCCTATTCCCAGCGACCCGCTTCGTGCAGTTCTACGAACATCGCTCGGCGGCCCGCTGATGCCCGTGTTCCGCGGCGGCAAGGCCGTCTACGGCGCCCCGCTCGGCATCCTGATGCTCGAAGCCAAGTTCGCCCGCATCCCCGGCGACATGGGCAACGCCGTCACCTGGCCGTTCCCGGTGCTCTACGAGGTCGTCCCCGGCGCCAGCCCCGAGCGCGTCGTGCTAGACGGCGCGCGCGGCTTGCTGCCGGCCTTCCTGGATGCAGCGGAAAACCTCGTCCGCCTGGGCGCCGAGGCGATCACCACCAACTGCGGCTTCCTCACTTTGTTCCAGCGCGAGCTCGCCGCCCATGTCCGCGTCCCCGTCGCCACCTCGTCGCTGCTGCAAGTGCCATGGGTGCAGGCGATGCTGCCGCCGGGCCGCCGCGTCGGCGTGGTCTCGATCAGCGCCGCGACGCTGACCGCCGCCCACCTGCACGCCGCGGGAGCGGCACCCGACACCCCGCTCGCCGGCACCGAGAACGGCCGCGAGCTCTTCCGCGTCCTCATCAAGGCCGAGGCCGACGACCTCGACGCCGCCCTCGCCGAGCAGGACGTCATCGACGCCGCCCGCGACCTGATCGCCCGGCATCCCGATCTCGGCGCCATCGTCCTCGAATGCACCAACATGCCGCCCTACGCCGCCGCCCTCCGCGAGGCGGTGAACCTACCGGTCTACGACATCTATTCGCTGATCACCTGGTTTCACACCGGCCTACGCCCGCGCCGCTTCCTATCCGAACCCGCCCGCTAACCCCGCGCTGCACCCCCCGGCCCCGCACGCCCGCAACACCGGCGCCGGCCCCGGCGGCGCATCGATATCCTCGGTCGTCCCCCGCTCGATCAGCAACTCGCGCAGGCTCCGGATCAGCGGGAACACCTCCTGGTTCAGGTCCATCCCCTGCGCATCGTGCGCCGCCTGCTCCATCTCGACGATCTCGCGGTCCTCGCTGAAGATCCGCTCCGTGAACAGCACCAGCAGCGGCCACACCGCGTTCAGCGCCCCCGGCACCTTCGGCTTCTTCACCGACAGCAGCCCGAACGTCCGATGCGTCCGCTGTGCCGCATCGAGCGGCACGTAGACGATCCAGAGGTCCATCGCCGGCGTCTCCGGATCCTTCACGTTGATCCGCAGCGTCTGGTAGGGATACTCCGTCCGGATCGTCATGACGTCCTGCCCGGCACCCTCGGCGCTGCCCGGCCCCTTGCGCCCGCCGAAAATCGCCGCCTCGCCGAACGACTGCCGCCCGCCGGTCCGCGCGAACGTGTATTTCGCCTCGATCCAATCCTCGCCCCGCCGCTGCCCCATGAAGCGCGGCTTGATCTGGCCCATCTGCTTGCGGTGCAGGAACTGATGGTTCATGTCCATCAGGTTCTCGTGCATGAAACTGTAGTGGCAGCCCACCTCGCGCCCGAACCGCCGCGTCTTGAACCGCGGGTCCGCCACCGAGCCCAGCGCGGGAAACGCCACCGTCTCCGCCAGCGCCGGGTCGCCCGGAAACACGAAGATCAGCCCCTCGACCTCGCGGCACGGATACGACCGCACCCCGTTCGGCAGCTTGCCCTTGCCGAGATACGGCACCTCCACGCAAGCCCCGGCCGAATCGTACGTCCACCCATGGTAGCCGCAGCGGATCCCGTCGCCCTGCACCACCCCGATGCTCAGCGGCACCTGCCGATGCGCGCACCGGTCCTCCAGCGCGAACACCGGGCCCTGCTCCGGCCGCACCAGCACGATCGGCTCGCCGCCAAACCGCACCGCCAGCGACTTGCCCTTCTTCAACTCCGGCGACCACGCCACCGGATACCAGTGATCCGGATGCGCCCCGACCCGGCGCAAGTCGCGTCCGCGCGTCGCTGCGCCGCCCATGGTCTCACCAGCCGTGGCCGGCATAGACGGTAACTGGTCCATTCACCCTCGCATCTTGGCGCCGGCGCAGCGCCGAATCCGCTATGACTACGCAGGATTGTGCGCCGCCACACGATTTCCACAACGCAAATCTAGGGCGTGCCGTTGCTAACAGCTTGGGAAGATTATCAGGCCCGCACGAAGCGAGCCGGCTACAGCGCCTCGGCGCCCGAGATGATCTCGATCAGCTCGCGGGTGATGTTCGCCTGGCGCGTGCGGTTGTAGTTCAACGTCAGCTTGTTGATCATCTCGCCGGCGTTGCGCGTCGCGTTGTCCATCGCCGCCATCCGCGCCCCCTGCTCGCCCGCGCCGCTCTCGATCAGCGCCCGGAACAGCTGGATCGCCATGTTGCGCGGCAGCAGCGCGGCCAGGATCGTCTCCTCGTCCGGCTCGAACTCATACTGCGCCTGATTTTTATCCGCCGGCGCCGCCTCGCCCGACTCGATCGACAGCGGGATCATCCGGCTCTCAGTCGGCACCTGGCTGATCACCGACACGAACCGGTTGTAGATCACCGTGCAAACGTCGAACTCGCCCGCCTCGAGCATCTGCGTGATCCGCGCCGCCACCTCGTCGACATCCGCGAACTCGACCCGCTTCTTGCCGGCAAAGCTGTATTCGCCCACCAACCGGCTCGAATACTCGCGCTTGAGGTAATCGCGGCCCTTGCGGCCCACCGTGATCACCTTGACCGTCTTGCCCTCGGCCTCGAGCCGTTGGATCGCCGCGCGCGCCGCCCGGCCCACGTTCGTGTTGAACGCCCCGGCCAGCCCGCGATCCGCCGTCACCACCACCAGCAAATGCACTTGGTCCTTGCCCGTGCCGACCAGCATCCGCGGCGCCGTCGGCGACCCCTGCGCGCTCTGCGCCAGCGCCGCCAACATCCGCTGCATCCGCTCGGCATACGGCCGCGCCGCCTCCGCCTGCGTCTGCGCCCGCTTGAGCTTGCTCGCGGCCACCATCTTCATCGCCGACGTGATCTTGCGCGTCGACTTGACGCTGTTGATGCGCCCGCGCAGCGCCTTCAGGCTGGCCATTCGTCCCGCCTCTTAGGTGAAGTTCTTCGCGAAGCCGTCTAGGAAGCCGGCCAGCGCCTTCTCCGTATCCGGCTTCATCTCTTTGGTGTCGCGGATGCTCGCCAGCACCTCCGGATGCCGCGCCTTCAGATCGCCCAGCATGCGCCGCTCGAACTCGGTCACCTTCCCGATCGGCAGCTTGTCCAGATACCCCTTGGTCCCGGCATAGATGCTGATGACCTGCTCCTCGACCGGCATCGGGCTGAACTGCGCCTGCTTGAGGAGCTCCGTCAGCCGCGCCCCGCGCGCCAGCAGGTTCTGCGTCGACGCATCCAGGTCGCTCGCGAACTGCGCGAACGCCGCCATCTCGCGATACTGCGCCAGCTCGAGCTTGATCGAGCCCGACACCTTCTTCATCGCCTTGATCTGCGCCGCCGAGCCCACCCGCGACACCGACAGGCCCACGTTCACCGCCGGACGGATGCCGCGGAAGAACAGCTCCGTCTCCAGGAAGATCTGCCCGTCCGTGATCGAGATCACGTTCGTCGGAATATACGCCGACACGTCGCCCGCCTGCGTCTCGATGATCGGCAGCGCCGTCAGCGACCCGGCCCCATGCTCCTTCGACATCTTCGCCGCCCGCTCCAGCAGGCGCGAGTGCAGGTAGAACACGTCGCCCGGATACGCCTCGCGACCCGGCGGCCGCCGCAGCAGCAGCGACATCTGCCGATACGCCACCGCCTGCTTGGACAAATCGTCATACGCGATCAGCGCATGCATCCCGTTGTCGCGGAAGAACTCGCCCATCGTGCAGCCGGTATACGGCGCCAGGAACTGCATCGGCGCCGGGTCGGACGCCGTGGCGGCAACGACGATGGAATACTCCATCGCGCCCTGCTCCTCGAGCGTGCGCACCAGCTGCGCCACCGTCGAGCGCTTCTGCCCGATCGCCACGTAGATGCAATACAGCTTCGCCGTCTCGTCGGTGCCGGCGTTGACCTTCTTCTGGTTGATCATCGCGTCGATGATCACCGCCGACTTGCCCGTCTGCCGGTCCCCGATCACCAGCTCGCGCTGGCCGCGGCCGACCGGGATCAGCGCGTCGATCGCCTTCAGCCCCGTCTGCATCGGCTCGTTGACCGACTGCCGCGCGATGATCCCCGGCGCCTTCACCTCGACCCGGCGCTGGATCACGTCGGTCAGCGGCCCCTTGCCGTCGATCGGGTTGCCCAGCGCGTCCACCACCCGGCCCAGCAGCCCCTTGCCGACCGGCACGTCCACGATCTCGCTCGTGCGCGTGACCGTGTCCCCCTCGCGGATGTGGTTGTCGTCGCCGAACACCACGATGCCGACATTGTCGGTCTCCAGGTTCAGCGCCATGCCCTTCACGCCGGCGCTGGGGAACTCGACCAGCTCGCCGGCCATGACGTTCTGCAGCCCGAACACGCGGGCGATGCCGTCGCCGACCGACAGCACCTGCCCGGTTTCGGCGACGTTCTGTTCCGTATCGAACGAAGCGATCTGCTTCTTGAGGATGTCCGAGATCTCGGCGGGACGGATTTCCATCTTAGGCGGCACCCTTCATGGCGTACTGCAAGCGTTGCAGACGGGACTTCAAACTCGTGTCGTACAGCCGTGCGCCGATGCGCACGACCAGCCCGCCGAGCAGGCTCTGGTCGACGGTATCGCGGATGTTGACCGAACCATACCCGGCTTCGATCAACCGCGCCCGCAGCTGCTCGCGCTGCACGTCGGACAGCGGATGCGCCGTCGTCACGTGCGCGACCACCACGCCCCGCTTGGCCGCGACCAGCGCGGCGAACGCGGTGACGATCTGCCGCAGCGAGGCGAGACGGCGGTTGTTGGCGACCACGCCCACGAAATCGCGGACCAATTTGCCGAAGCCCTGCTGCTCCAGCACGGCGTCCGCGGCGGCGCGCGCCTGCGTCACGTCGATCAGCGGGCTCGACAGCAGCCGGCGCATCTCGGGGCTTTGGTCGATGAGTTGGCCGAGACTGTCGATCTCGGAGACCGTCTGATCGATCGCGCCGGTCTCATCGGCCTGCGCGTACAGGGCGGTCGCATAACGGTCGGCAACGCCGCCGGAGGTCGTCGTGCCAGAAGCCACGCTGAACGTCCTGCAAAATGAAGTGCCGCGCCTCTAACATGACCTCCCGCGAGCGGCAACAGCCGAACCACCTCCACCCCCATCAAACCCACTCCCCCCAAACCTTCGTCACCCCCGGGCTTGACCCGGGGGCCCACGGCGCCGCCATCCCCGCGATTGAACGCGAGCGCTCGACGGCCTGGGCGTCGGACACGACATCCAGCAACCCTGCAATCCTGTTGCGGAGGCCTATCGACGCATGCAACGCTCCCAGCCAATCACGGACGGGTTCACCCGATCCGCACGGGAGGGACACGGGATGAATTCTGGCCTATCGCGCCGCGGCGCACTCAAGCTCGGCGCCGCCTCGGCCGCCCTCCCGCTCGTCCACATCCGCACCGCCGGCGCCGCCGGCAAGCTGAACGCCGGGCTGTGGGACCATTGGGTGCCCGGCGCCAACGACACCATGACCAAGCTCGTCAAGCAGTGGGGCGACGCCAACAAGGTCGACGTCTCGATCGACTACATCACCTCGGTCGGCAACAAGAACCTGCTCACCCTGGCCGCCGAAGCCCAGGCCAAATCCGGCCACGACATCCAGGCCTTTCCCACCTGGGAGATCCGCAACAACGCCGACATCCTCGAGCCGATGGACGACGTCATGCAGCGGCTCTCGGCCAAATACGGGCCGATCAACCCCATCGTCGACTACCTCTCCAAGGACAAGGGCTCCTACAAGGCCGTTCCCGCCATCTCCGGCAGCCAGCTCAAGCCGGCCTGCGCGCGCTTGGACGTCTTCAAGGACAAGGTGGGCATGGACCTGCAGGCCATGTGCCCGCCCACAGGCGCGATGGGACCCAGCTACGACCAGTGGAATTGGGACCAGTTCCTCGTCGCCGCCGACAAGTGCAACAAGGCCGGCCTCCCCTTCGGCCTGCCCATGGGCCAGTTCAGCGACGCCGTGGACTGGGTCGGCACCTGCTTCGCAGGCTTCGGCGCCGAGCTCGTCAACGCCAAGGGCGAGGTCACGGTCAAGTCCGACAACGTCCGCAAGGTGCTGGAATACTTCAAGAAGCTGTCCCAACACCTGCCCGGTGACGTCTGGAGCTGGGACGACGCCTCCAACAACCGCGCCCTCATCTCGGGCAAGTCCGCCCTGATCTTCAACCCACCCTCCGCCTGGGCGGTCGCCGTGCGCGACAACCCGGACATCGGCAAGAATTGTTGGACCATGCCAGGCCCGGCCGGGGAGAAGGGCCGCTTCACCCCCTACCTCCCCTACTTCTGGGGCGTCTGGAAATTCGCTTCCAACAAGCAGGCCGCCAAGGATCTCATCGAGTTCCTCAGCGAGCGCGCCCAGGCCGAGCAGCTCTGTACCGCCACCCACGGCTACGACACCCCGCCCTTCGACAGCATGCACGACTTCAAGGTCTGGCAGGAGGAAGGCCCGCCCAAGGGCACCGTCGCCAACTACCAGATCCGCGCCGAGCAGAAGACCACCCCCTGGATCGCCGCCTACCCCGCCCCGCCCGAGATCGCCGTGCAGATCTACAACCAGGCCACCATGACCAAGATGGTCGCCCGCATGTCCCAGGGCGGCGACTCGATCGAGAAGGTGATCGCCTGGGCCGAAGGCGAACTCGACGGCTACACGCGCTAATTCTGGTCCCTCTCCACATATCGGGAGAGGGACGCTTTTCTTCCCCCTCTCCCGCCGGGAGAGGGCCGGGGTGAGGGTCCTTCCAACAATGGCCGACGGCACCATCCTCGCGGGCCTCCCGCCACCAGACGCCCTGCGGACCGGCAGCCTGCGCCGCTTCGCCCGCCGCCGCTCGACCATCGCCTTCCTGATGTGCCTGCCGCTGCTGCTCGTGGTGTTCACCCTCGTGGTCTACCCGGCCGCCTACGCGATCTATCTCTCCATGCTCAACAAGAAGATGACCAAGTTCGTCGGCCTGGCGAACTACGCCTTCCTGCTCAACCGGCCCACCTTTCAGATCGTCATCTTCCAGAGCGTCTTCTTCGCCGTCTCGGCCGTCTTCCTCAAGGCGCTGATCGGCTTCGTCCTCGCCCATCTAATGCAGAACGTCCCCAGCAACCGCCAGCGACTCTGGCGCGGCCTGCTGCTGGTGCCCTGGGTCATCCCGCTCGCCATGTCCACGCTCGGCTGGTGGTGGCTGTTCGACCCCTCCTATTCCGCCTTCAACTGGATCATCCAGGGCCTCGGCGGCCCGCAGATCCCCTGGCTCGGCAGCACCTGGTGGGCCCGCTTCTCCGTCATCCTCGTCAACGTCTGGTACGGCGCCCCCTTCTTCCTCATCATGTACATGGCCGCCCTGAAATCCGTCCCCGAACAGCTCTACGAGGCCGCCAGCATCGACGGCGCCGGGTTCTGGCAGAAGCTCTGGCACGTCACCCTGCCGATGATGCGCAACATCATCTCCATCACCGTGCTGTTCAGCCTCATCATCACCTTCGCCAATTTCGACATCGTCCGCATCCTCACCAATGGCGGCCCGCAGGACCAGACCCACGTCTTCGCCACCTACGCCTTCCAGGTCGGCATCCAATCCGGCGACATCCCGCTCGGCGCCGCCGTCAGCCTGTTCATGTTCCCCATCCTGGCGGTCATCGCCTTCTTCGTCCTGCGCGGCGTGACCCAGCGCTCCAAGGAGGCCATGTGAAAGCAAAAGCGCGGTTCAACTACGCGCTCTGGGGCAGCTACGCCGCCCTCGGCCTCTTCGTGATCTTCTTCCTCACGCCCCCCTTCTACATGCTCGTCACCAGCCTCAAGACCGCCGGCGAGATCAGCGCCGAGCACGGCAACCCCTGGATCGTGACCCGGCCCACGCTCGGCAACTACGCCGAACTGCTCACCAACGCGCACTTCCTCGGCTTCTTCTGGAACTCCATCAAAGTCACCGTCTGCCTCGTCATCCTGACGATGGTCATCTCGGTCTTCGCCGCCTTCAGCCTCGCCCGCATGAAGTTCTTCGGCAGCGGCGTGCTGGCCACCGGCATCTTTCTCACCTACCTCGTCCCCGAGAGCCTGCTCTTCATCCCGCTGTTCCAGATCGTCGGCGCCGCCGGCCTCATCAACAACGCCTGGGCCATGGTCCCGCTCTACCTCACCCTCTCGGTTCCGTTCTGCACCTGGATCATGATCGGCTACTTCGCCTCCATCCCCAAGGAGCTCGACGAGGCCGCCCTGATCGACGGCGCCACCTACATGCAGATGCTGTTCCGCATCTTCATCCCCGTCGCCCTGCCCGGCATCATCGCCGCCACCATCTTCGCCTTCACCGTCGGCTGGGGCACGCTCCTCTACCCCATGGCCTATCTGTATAGTTCCGACCAGATGGTGCTCACCGTAGGCATCGTCAGCGACCTCATCCGCGCCGACGTGTTCCAATGGGGCAAGATCATGGCCGGCTCTCTCCTCGCTGCCGCCCCACCAGTATTGATCTACGCCTTCCTCATGGACTACTACATCGCCGGCCTGACTGCTGGCGCAACAAAAGGGTAATACTGAAACTAACGCCGCCAGAGTTGTCCATGACTGCGGAATGATCCAGAGTTAGTCTCATCTCAATATTGACGGCCCGGCTCGCTTATGGCCAACCCTTGGGCCGAAAAACGGCGCCAAGGATCAAGCGATGACGACACTGACGGTCGGGACCGGCCAGGATTACAAAACTCTCTCGGCCGCCGTCGCCGCGGCCTCCCCCGGCGACACCATCGACCTGCAGCCCGGCACCTACACCAACGACTTTCCCGGCCTCATCGACGGCCTGACCATCGAGGGCGTCGGCGGCATCGCCAAGCTCGTCGCCACCACCCAGCCCGGCAACGGCAAGGCCATCCTCGACGTCGCCGGCAACACCACGCTGCGCAACCTCGACATCTCCGGCGTCACCGTCCCCGACGCCAACGGCGCCGCGATTCGCTACGAGAGCGGCAACCTCACCATCGTGAACACCGCGATCCACGGCAACCAGGACGGCATCCTCGGCGCCAGCGACCCCAACGGATCGATCACCATCGACCAGTCGGAGATCTACGCAAACGGCACCGGCACCGGCAACACGCACAATATCTATATCGGCGACATCGCCCAATTCACCCTGACCAACAGCTACATCCACGACGCCAACACCGGCCACGAGATCAAATCCCGCGCCGAGAACAACACGATCACCAACGACCGCATCGAGGACGGCAGCAGCACCGCGTCCTACGAGATCGACCTGCCGAACGGCGGCAACGCCACCATCTCCGGCAACACGATCCAAAAGAGCGTCGACAGCGGCAACCACGTCACCATCGCCTACGGCGAGGAATACGTGCCGAACTCCACGGTCCCCGAGCAGAAGCTTAACGCCGGCACGACCGTCTCGGTGTCCAACAACACCTTCGTCAGCGACCAATCCGGCGCCTACGTCATTTGGGACACCACCAATGCGCCAGTGACCGCATCAGGCAATACGACCTACAACTACAACCAGATCTACAAGGCCAGCCAAGTCTCCAGCAGCGGCTTCACCGCCACGAGTGCCCGCCCCACCATCGACACCTCGTCGCCGATCAGCCAGTCCCCCGGCGCGACGACGCCAACCCCGGCACCCACACCCACCCCGGTTACCGACACCACCGCTCCCTCGCTCACCGTGACGGAGACCGCCTCCGGTCTCACCAAGACTGCAACCGACACCATCCGCGGCACGGTCAGCGATAGCGGCAGCGGCGTCGCCAGGGTCGAGATCTACGACACCAGCGGCGGCAAGACCGTCGACCTCGGCAGCGCCGCGATCAGCAACGGCTCCTTCTCGTTCACGTCCGCCGGTCTGGCCGACGGCAGCCACGCCTTCTCCGCCATCGCCACCGACAAATCCGGCAACGCCACCGCCGCCATATCGGCCGGCGCCCCCCTGGTCGTCGACACCACCGCTCCGACCCTGACCGTCGGCGAGACCGTCTCCGGCACCACCACGAAGACCAGCAACATACTCTCCGGCACCGTCAGCGACACCGGCAGCGGCGTGGCCGCGGTGGAGATCTTCGTCAGCTCGGCCGGCACGACCACCGATCTGGGAAGCGCCGTCCTCAACGGCGGCAACTGGACCTACACCGTCAGCAATCTCACCCCAGGGACGTATGATTTCTTCGCCCTCGGCTCCGACAAGGCCGGCAACACCACCGCCATGACCTCGATCGGCGCCGCCCAAACCGTTGTCTCCCCGACCCCGGCCCCGGCCCCGGCATCGACCCGGCCGACGATCGCCTCCATCACCTCGGCCAACAACACCTTCGTCATCAAGGGCACCGCCCAAGCCAAAACCACGATCATCCTGACCGACACACCGGCCGGCGGTCAGCCCAAGGCGGCCGGCTTCGCCGTCGCCGGCAGCGACGGGAGCTGGACCATCTCGACCCAGACCCTCTCGGCCGGCAAGGTCAACACCCTATCGGCCTCGACCACCCCGGGCGGCGGCACCGCCGGCGCATTCATCGTCGCGAGCACCGCCGCCGACACGCTCCGCGGCACCGCCGGCCAGTCGGACGTCTTCGCCTTCCCCCACGTCTACGGCAAGGACATCATCCAGGGCTTCGAGACGACCGCGGCCGTGGGCAGCGCCCACGACGTGATCAACCTGAGCGGGACCAGCTACACCTCGTTCTCGCAGCTCAAGCCCTTGATCTCCGGCACCGACGCCGCCGTGATCCGCTTCAACGGCACGACATCGATCACCCTCGCCGGCGTCAGCGCGCACTCCCTGCAGGCCAGCGACTTCCGCTTTTCGTAAGCCCGAGCTCGACACCTATCCGTCATCGCGAACCGCAAGCGGTTCGCGATGACGGGCTAAGCCCCGCCGCTCCGAGCCGCCCCCTCGAACCGCTCCGCCACCCACCGGTCCAGCAGCCGCACCCCCCAGCCCGTCGGCCCCGCCGCATGCCGGTCATCCGCCGCCGCCCGCGACTCCACCCCCGCGATGTCGAGATGCACCCACGGCATCTTGCCCGCGAACCGGCTCAGAAACGCCGCCGCATGGCACGCATCCGGCTGCCGCGACCCGTCGCTGCATTGCCGGACATCCGCGATGTCGCTCTCCAGCACCGCCGCATACCCCTCCGCCAGCGGCATCCGCCACGCCCGCTCCCCCACCGCCGACCCGGCCGCCGCCACATCCGCCGCCAGCCCGTCCTCGGGCGAGAACAATCCCGCCATCTCGTGCCCCAGCGCCGTCACGATGCTCCCCGTCAGCGTCGCCAGGTCGATCGCCGCCGCCGGCCGCACCCGGTCCTTCGTCCACAGCAGCGCGTCCGCCAACACCAGCCGGCCCTCCGCATCCGTATCGACGATCTCAACCGTCGTGCCGTCATACAGCCGCAGCACGTCGCTCGGCCGATAGCTCGCCGCCCCGAACGCATTCTCCGCCAACGCCAGCACCGCGATCGCCGCCGCCGGCGACCGCCGCCGCGCCAACGCCAGCATCGCCCCGGCACATGCCGCCGCCCCCGCCATGTCCGCCCGCATCTCCCACATCCCCGCCGCCGGCTTGATGCACACTCCCCCGGTATCGAACGTGATC
>CAZZVQ010000089.1:0-20805 GCA_964657565.1 uncultured Acetobacteraceae bacterium | reverse complement strand
AGAGGGTAGGGTAGTGTTGGTCCGCTTGAGGCGGAGATTAGCGCGAATAGAACTCGACGACGAGGTTCGGTTCCATCGTCACCGGATACGGCACGTCGGTCAGCTTCGGGGCGCGGCCGAAGCGGCCCTTCATCGCGCGGTGGTCGACTTCCATGTAGTCGGGCACGTCGCGCTCGCCGCTCTGGGCGCTGTCCAGCACGACGGCGAGCTGCTTGCTCTTCTCGCGCACTTCGATCTCGTCGCCGTCCTTGACTTGGAAGCTGGGGATGTTGACCCGCTTGCCGTTGACGGTGATGTGGCCGTGGTTGACGAACTGGCGGGCGGCGAACGGAGTGATGGCGAACTTCATGCGGTAGATCACCGCGTCCAGCCGGCGCTCCAGCAGCTCGATCAGGTTCTCCGAGGTGTCGCCCTTACGGCGCACGGCCTCGTCATAATACTTGCGGAATTGCTTCTCGCCGATATTGCCGTAGTAGCCCTTCAGCTTCTGCTTCGCCATGAGCTGAACGCCGAAATCGGTCGGCTTCTGCTTGCGGCGCTGCCCGTGCTGGCCGGGGCCATACTCGCGCTTGTTGATCGGCGACTTGGCGCGGCCCCAGAGATTGACGCCGAGGCGGCGGTTGATCTTGTACTTGCTTTCGGCGCGCTTGGTCATGCGCGGTCTCCATCATCTCTGCCACGTTTGCGGCTTGTTGCACCGGTAGTCCGCAATAGAATGCGGCGGGCGCACGCGACCATCGCGTGTCCTCGTTCCCGGCAGTGCGCGGCCTCTACGCGCGGACCGGGTCGATGTCAATGAAGGATTGGGAGAGGTCGATGCGTCTCGGGTGGGTGCTAGTGGGTCTGGCGGGGCTCAGCGTCGGCACGGCGCAGGCACAGCGTGTGGGGCAACCCGATCGCTGTCATAACCAGGGCTCGACCGTGGCCATCGTGGACTGTTTGGACAAGCAGTATCATGAGGAGGATCGGCGATTGAACGCGGCCTATCAGAAGGCGCTCAAGGCCATCGACCCGGCTGGCGTCCCGGCGTTGCGGGCGGCCGAGCGCGCCTGGCTGGAATACCGCAAGCAACGATGCACCTACGTTGCAGCCGGCGAGGGGACCATCACGCAAATCCTGGGGGCGGATTGCATGATGTCGATGACCAAGGCCCGGGCCGACGAACTCGAGGGCGATAGCCAGGGCCTCGCCGGACCGGGCTGATTAGTTTAGTTGGACTAAGTTGGGCGGAGTAGTTAATCTGGCCCTATGACGATAGTGAATATCCATGCGGCGAAGACGCAGCTTTCCCGACTGATCGACGCAGTCGCGGCGGGTGAAGAGGTTATAATTGCGCGGGCGGGGCGACCGGTTGCGCGTCTGGTGCCGATCGAGCCGCCGCAACGGGCCGAGCGGCAGCTCGGCCTCCTGGATGGTCAGTTCAACATCCCGGAGGATTTTGATACGATGTTTGCGGACGAGATATCGGAAATGTTCGAGGGGCGCTGATGCGCATCCTCCTCGATACCAACGTCCTTCTATGGGCAACAAGCGCGAGTTCTCGGCTCGATCGCACTGCGCGCGACATGCTGGAGGCGACCAGCAATACGGTGTTGTTCAGCGCTGCCAGCATTTGGGAAATCGCCCTCAAGGCCGGGCTTGGCCGGTCGGACTTCACGATATCACCTGAGAGTATCGTTGAGGCCGCGGCCCGGATTGGCTTCGTGGAGCTGCCGGTCACGGCCAAGGGCGCCGCGCTGGCCGTCGGTTTGCCGAACCATCACAAGGATCCATTTGACCGGATGCTCATCGTGCAGGCGATGGCGGAACCGGCGATCTTCCTCACGACGGATCGCATGCTAACTCGTTACACTGAACTCGTCACTCTCGTTGAAGGCCGACCGGCATGATCACCCGCGGCGACATCCTTTGGCTCGGCATCGCGTCCGGCGTCTCCGGTGGGCTGATCGGGGGCGGTATGCTCGGTGTCGGCATGTTGCTGGCGGTGCAGGGCGCGCCGATCGGGATCCTGCTCGTCTGTATCGGCGGTCCCTGCTCGGCGCTGATCGGCTGGCTCATGGCGCGCCGCCTTGCGCGGCAGCTCACAGCTCCAGGGTAGGCTCGGCTTCCTCCAGGCGCCCCAGCCGCCGCCGGCCCAGCGCCAGCCCGGTCACCACCCCGCGCAACGTGCGGACCTCCTGCTCGGTGATCTCGCCGCGTTCGAACAAATGGCGCAGGTTGCGCACCATGCCGGGGCGCTTCGGCGCGTTGCGGAGAAAGCCGCAGGCGTCGAGCTGGTCGACGAGATGGTCGAGCAGGCCGTCCAGCTCCGCCTTGGTCGCGACCCGGGTCTTGTGCGTCAGGAGCTGCCGCGGCGGGGTCGGTTCGGCGGCGGTCCACCACTCGTAGGCCATCACCATCACGGCCTGCGCCAGGTTGAGCGAGTCGAAATCCGGGTTGAGCGGGTATTTGATCAGCGTGTCCGCCGCCGCCATGTCGTCGTTGTCGAGCCCGGCGCGCTCCGGGCCGAACAGGACGCCGCAGGCCAGGCCGCGGCTGGCCGCGTCGCGGATATCGGCGGCGCCCGCGCGTGCGGTGAGCTGCGGCTTGATGATGTGGCGCGGGCGCGGGCAGGTGGCGTAGACCCGCTGCAGGTCGGCCACCGCTTCCGGCACAGTCTCATAAAGGATGGCGGCTTCCAAGATCGCGTCGGCGCCCGAGGCGGTGCGCCAGGCACGGTCCTGAGGCCAGCCGTCCCGGGGCGCCACCAGACGAAGGTGAAACAGCCCGCCATTGGCCATGCAGCGCGCGACCGCGCCGATATTGTCCGCGAGTTGCGGGCGCACCAGGATGACGACCGGGCTGCCCGGGATCGGGCGGAGGTCGGCGCCCCCGTCGCGTCCCGTCACACGCGCCGCCAATCGGTGGTGCCGCCGGGCCGGTCCTCGAAGGCGACGCCCTTGGCCAGCCACTCCGCGCGGATGCTGTCGGCCAGCGCGAAATCGCGCGCCTTGCGGGCGGCGATCCGCGCGGCGATGGCGGCCTCCACGGCGCCCGCATCGATGCCGCGCTGGAACCACGCGGCCGGCTCCTGCTGCAGCAGCCCCATCAACGCTCCGGCCCCTTTCAACCCCGAGGCCGCCGCGGCATCCCCGGCGATCGCCCGCCCGGCAAGCTCGTGCATCACCGCAAGCGCCGCCGGCGTGTTGAGGTCGTCGCACAGCGCGTCGAGCACCGCCCCCGGCACCTCGCCCGCCTCGGCGCTGCCGATGGCGCGATAGAAGCGGTCGAGGTCGCCCTGCGTCTCGCGCAGCGCCTCGAAACTGAACTCCAGCGTCGAGCGGTACTGGGCCCGCAGCAGCAGCAACCGCGCCGCCTCGGCCGGCACGCGGTCCAGCACGTCGCGGATGGTATGGAAATTGCCGAGCGACTTCGACATCTTCTCGTGCCCGAACAGCAGCATGCCGGCATGCATCCAGACGTGCGCGAAGCCGCTGCCCGGGAGCGCGCACAGGCTCTGGGCCCGCTCGTTCTCGTGGTGCGGGAAGATCAGGTCGCCGCCGCCGCCATGGATGTCGAAGGTCTCGCCGAGATACCGCCAGGCCATCGCGCTGCATTCGATGTGCCAGCCCGGCCGGCCCCTTCCCCAGGGCGAGTCCCAGCCCGGCAACTCCGCAGAAGACGGCTTCCACAGCACGAAATCGCCGGCGTCGCGCTTGTAGGGCGCTACATCGATGCGTGCGCCGGCGAGCAGCTCGTCGGGACTGCGGCCCGACAAGGCGCCGTATTCCTCGAACGCGCTTACGGCGAACAGCACGTGGCCATCGGCGGCGTAGGCATGGCCGCGCTCGATCAGCCGCTCGATCAATACGATCATCTCCGCGATGTGTTCGGTCGCGCGCGGCTCGCGATCGGGCGGCAGGTTGCCCAGCGCAGCCATGTCGGCATGGAATTGCGCCGTGGTGCGCGCGGTCACGGCCGCGATCGGCTCGCCGCTGACCCGGGCCCGCTCGTTGATCTTGTCGTCGACGTCGGTGATGTTGCGGACGTAGGTCACCTGCGCGAACAGGTGCCGCAGCAACCGGGCCAGCACGTCGAACACGGTGAAGGTGCGGGCGTTGCCGATATGGGCGAGGTCGTAGACGGTCGGGCCGCAGACATAGAGGCGCACGTGACCGGGGTCGATCGGCGCGAAATCCTCGCGGCGCCGGGTCATGCTATTGTGGAACGTCAATGGTGGCATGGCGCTTGTTTGATGCAGCCGGAGGGACGTTGCAACATCGCCGAACGCGACACAGAGTGACGCACAACCATCAATTCAGGAGAGATTCTTCCATGCTGGCCCGTTTCGCGCTTTTGACGACTGCCCTGGTGGCCGGCTGCGCCGCCCCGCCGATGGGGCCGATGGTCCAGGTCCTCCCGAGCCCCAACAAACCGTACGGCCAGTTCGTCGCCGAAGACGGACGGTGCCGGGCGCAGGCCAGCAACCAGGTGGCCGGGCAGGCAGAGGTTGCGAACAATCGCGCGGTCGGCGGCGCCGTCTTGAGCACCGTGCTGGGGGCTGGGCTGGGCGCCGCGATCGGAGGCGGCCGGGGCGCCGCGGTGGGTGCCGCCAGCGGCGCCGGGGTAGGAGCGGGTTTGGGCGCTGGCGCGAGCACGGGCGCCCAAGGCGGCATCCAAGCGCAATACGACGCCGTCTATACTCAATGCATGTATGCCGCCGGCAATCAGGTGCCTGGAATGGCCCCGACCGTCGTCACCTATGATCCGGGGCCGTATGTGGCTCGCCGCGATCCACTGGTCCGGGACATTCAACTCGAACTTCGCCGGCACCGGTATTTCGGCGGACGCCCCGACGGGGTCATGGGACCCGACACGGCGCAAGCCCTCCAATCCTATCAGGCCGCGCATAGCATCCAGCCCGACGGAGTGCCGTCGCCCTACATCCTCGACGTGCTGCGCAACGACCCCTACTGATCGAGCGGCGACGTGGATGTGTTCTGGGACGACGTGCAGCTCCGGCACACGCCGGGGTTCTTCCTGCAGCGCGGAATCGTGCGACAGAATTTCGAGGTCGCCGCCCGGGCCGTCTCGCTGCTCGGGGGCGTCGCCGCGCTCGGGCTGACGACCCGGCTCCCGCCGCCGCTGGCCGCCGGCGCGCTCGAGGCCGTGCACACCGCCGCCTATCTCGACTACCTACGCACCGCCCATGCCGCGTGGTCCGGCCTGGAGGGCGCGGGTCCGGAGGTGGTGGCGAACATGCACCCGTCGCCGGAGATGCTGGCGCACGGGGCCAAGCCCGGTCCGGCCATCATCGGGCAGGCGGGTTGGTTCTCCGCCGATACGGCGTGTCCGATCGGGCCGCACACGTGGGACGCGGCGATCTCGGCCGCTTCCTGCGCCGTGGCGGCCGCGGCGGAGGCGTCGGCGGGACGGTCGGCCTATGCGCTGGTGCGTCCGCCGGGTCATCACGCGTATCCGGCGCGGGCCGGCGGGCATTGCTACATCAACAATGCGGCGTTGGCGGCGGAGCATCTGCGCCGGGGCGGGGCCCACCGCGTCGCCGTGCTCGACATCGACAGCCATCACGGCAACGGCACGCAGGGCGTATTCTGGAGCCGCGACGACGTGATGGTCTGCTCCATCCACGGTGACCCCGGCGGCTACTATCCGTGGTTCGTCGGCCATGCCGGCGAGCGCGGGGAGGGCGCGGGGGAGGGCTACAACCTCAACCTGCCGCTTGCGCGGGGCAGCGGCGATGCGGCCTGGCTCGAGGCGCTCGACACCGGCCTGGCCGCCATCGCCCGGTTCGCGCCCGAGGCGCTGGTGGTGAGCCTCGGCTTCGATGCGTCCGAGCACGAGCCGCTCAACTACCTGTCGGTCAGCGCCGACGGGTTCGCCCGCGCCGGCGAGCGCATCGCCGCGCTGCGGCTCCCGGCGGCGATCATCCAGGAAGGCGGCTACGACACCGTGCGGCTCGGGACGCTGCTGGAGCGTTTCCTGGCCGCCTACGGACGATGATCGCCCGTATTCTATCGTTTGCGTTCAGCGGCATAGAGGCGGTTCCGGTCGAAGTTCAGGTGCAGATCTCGTCCGGCCTGCCGGCGTTTCTGGTCGTCGGCCTACCGGACAAGGCGGTGGGCGAGGCCCGCGAGCGCGTGCGGGCGGCGCTGACAGCGATGGGGTTGTCGCTGCCGCCCAAGCGGGTGCTGATCAATCTGGCGCCGGCCGATCTGCTCAAGGAGGGCAGTCATTTCGACCTGCCGATCGCGCTCGCCGTGCTCGCCGCGATGGATGTGCTGCCGCGCGAGGAGACGGGCGAGTATGCGGCGCTCGGCGAGCTCTCGCTGGACGGCAGCATCACCGCGGTTTCCGGCGTGCTGCCGGCCGCGATGGCGGCGAGCGAGCGGCGCCTGGGCCTGATCTGTCCGGCGCTGCAGGGGGGCGAGGCCGCTTGGGCCGGACGCATCGAGGTGCTGCCGGCGCCGGACCTGCTGTCATTGATCAACCACTTCCGCGGCACCCAGATCCTCTCGCCGCCGGATCCGGCCGGCGTCCAGGAGGTCGAGCGGTTCCCCGACCTCGCCGAAGTGCGCGGGATGGAGACGGCCAAGCGGGCGCTCGAGATCGCCGCGGCCGGCGGGCACAACCTCATGCTGGTCGGGCCACCCGGGGCCGGCAAGAGCATGCTCGCCGCCCGCCTGCCGCCGTTGTTGCCGGATCTCGCGCCGATGGAGGCGCTGGAGGTCAGCATGATCCATTCGGTGGCCGGGTTGCTGGAAGGCGGCCGGCTGGTGATGCGCCCGCCCTTCCGCGAGCCGCATCACGGGGCCTCGCAGGCGGCGCTCGCCGGCGGCGGCGCGCGCGCCAAGCCCGGCGAGGTCAGCCTGGCCCACCGGGGCGTGCTCTTTCTGGATGAACTCCCCGAATTCCCGCGCCAGGCGATCGAAGCGCTCCGCCAGCCGCTGGAAAGCGGCCGCACCACGGTTTCGCGGGCGGCGGCGCACGTGACCTATCCGGCCCGCTTCCAGCTCATCACGGCGATGAACCCCTGCCGCTGCGGCCATCTCGGCGACGCCGCGCGCGAGTGCAACAAGGCGCCGCGGTGCGGGGAAGAGTATATGGGCCGGATCAGCGGCCCGTTGCTCGACCGCATGGACCTGGTGGTCCAGGTCCAGCCGGTGCCGCCGGCCGAGCTGTCGCGGGCACCGCCGGGCGAGGCGAGCGACCTCGTCGCGCAGCGGGTGCGTGCCGCGCGTGACCGGCAACGCGCCCGCTATGGCGAGAGCGGCGCCCGGACCAATGCGGAAGCAGAGATCGGCACGATCGAGCTACAGCCGGATGCGCGGAGCCTGGCGGAGCAGGCGTCCGACAAACTCCGCCTCTCCGCCCGTGGCTTCACCCGCGTCCTACGGGTCGCGCGCACGATCGCCGACCTGGCCGAGGCCGGGCTGGTGCGCCGGGTCGACGTGGCGGAAGCACTGGCGTACCGCCACCGCATCCCCGGTCGCCCAATTTAGCTCAGCGCTGGTATTGGCGCGGGTAGGCCGGATCCTGGTCGGGATACCGGCCCGGCGGCGGCGGCGGCGGACGGTCGCGCTCGAAGCGCGCCCGATCGTCGCGCATCTGGTCCTCGCGCCCATGCCGATAGCCGCGCTCGAACGCATCGCGGACGGCCTGGTCCTGGCCCTGGTTGCCGGACAGCAACCCCTGCAACATCTGAGACGGATTCTGCGCCTGCACCGATTGCGGGACCGCGCAGACAAGCGCGGCCGCGACAGCGAGAAGAGATGGGGCCGTTCGCATGGGATCCTCCAAAAAATGAGCGCGTTCAAAGGCTCGCGCCGATCGCAGCAGAACGCGCCATCGCGCATTCGGATTGACAAGAAAGCGCGCCGCCGCTACTGGCCAGTCATTCTCCAAACGTCGCTCCGCGTGCCCGCGCAGCGGCGCCTTTGCATTTGAAGAGGACGCTGGCCCATGTTCGACGCGCTGTCGGGCAAACTCTCCGACGTTTTCGACCGGCTCCGCGCGCGGGGCCGGCTGTCGGAGGACGACATCGCCGACGCCTTGCGCGAGGTGCGCCTGGCGTTGCTCGAGGCCGACGTGGCGCTGCCGGTGGTGCGCGATTTCATCAACGGCGTCCGCGAGCGGGCGCTGGGGGCCGAGGTGCTGGACAGCGTCAGCCCGGGCCAGATGGTCATCAAGATCGTCAACGACCAGCTCGTCGAGGCGCTCGGCGGCGCCGGGGCGGTGCCGCTCAACCTGAATGCCGCCGCGCCGATTCCGCTGCTGATGGTGGGCCTGCAGGGGTCCGGCAAGACGACGACCTCGGGCAAGCTGGCGCTGCGGCTGTCCAAGCGCGAGCGCAAGAAGGTGCTGCTCGCCTCGCTCGACACGCAGCGGCCGGCCGCGCAGCTCCAGTTGCAGCAGCTCGCGCAGCAGACTGGCGTCGCCTCGCTGCCGATCGTGCCGGGCGAGACCCCGGTCCAGATCGCCCGCCGCGCCATGGAGATGGGCCGGCGCGAAGTGTTCGACATCGTCATCCTCGACACCGCCGGCCGGCTGTCGATCGACCAGGCGCTGATGGACGAGGTCCGCGCCGTCCGCGAGGCAACCAACCCGGCCGAAACGCTCCTCGTCGTCGACGCCATGACCGGCCAGGACGCGGTCAACACGGCGAAGGCCTTCAACGACGCGCTGGGCGTGACCGGCATCGTCATGACCCGGATGGACGGCGACGCCCGCGGCGGTGCGGCGCTGTCGATGCGCCAGGTTACCGGCGCGCCGATCAAGCTGACCGGCGTCGGCGAGAAGCTGGATGCGCTGGAGGATTTCCATCCCGAGCGCGTGGCCGGGCGCATCCTTGGCATGGGCGACGTGGTCGGCCTGGTCGAGAAGGCCAGCGAGCATATCGAGCAGGAGGATGCCGAGCGGCTGGCCAAGCGCATGATGCGCGGCCAGTTCGACCTCGAGGATTACGCGAGCCAACTCAAGCAGATCACCAAGATGGGCAGCCTGTCGGGCATCCTCGGGATGCTGCCGGGGGTTGCCAAGATGAAGGCGCAGATCGACGACGCCAAGCTCGACACCACGATCCTGAAGCGGCAGGGCGCCATCATCTCGTCGATGACGAAGGCGGAGCGCAAGACGCCGGACATCATCAAGGCGAGCCGCAAGAAGCGCATCGCCGCCGGGTCGGGCGCGACGGTGCAAGAGATCAACCGCCTGCTCAAGCAGTTCGACGACATGTCCACGATGATGAAGCGCATGGGCAAGCTGGGTCAGAAGGGCCTCATGCGGCAGGGCATGGGCGCGCTGATGCCGAAGGGCATGCAGCCGGGCCAGGGCCGTCGCCCGTTTTAGTTTTTACGTCAAAGGAAGCACTTATGGGTCTGAAAATTCGCCTTTCCCGCGCCGGCGCCAAGAAGCGTCCGTACTACCACATCGTGGTTGCCGACAGCCGTAGCCCGCGCGACGGCCGCTTCCTCGAGAAGGTCGGCAGCTACAACCCGATGCTGCCGGCCGACCACGCCGAGCGTATCCGGCTGCAGAACGACCGCATCCAGCATTGGATGGACGAGGGCGCGCTGCCGACCGACCGGGTCGCCCGCTTCCTCGGCCATGCCGGCCTGGCCCCGATGCCCGCCTATCGCGAGCAGCCGATCCAGTCCGCGCCGAAGAAGAAGGCGCAGGAGCGCGCCAAGGCCGCCGCCGCGGGCTAATTGGTGACGGGCCAGCGCATCTTGATGGGCGTGATCGGCCGTCCGCACGGTGTGCGGGGCCTGGTGCACGTCCACTCCTACGCCGAGGAGGATTTGGCCAGCTACGCGCCGCTGTTCGATGAACAGGGCCGGGGCTGGTCGCTCGTCTGGCGTGGCGAGGGCGTCGCCGAACTGCGTGACCCGGCAGGCGCACCGTTGGCAGACCGTACCGCCGCCGAGCGCCTGGTCAACGTCAAGCTGTATGTCGAGCGCGAGCGGCTGCCGGAGCCGGACGAGGACGATTTCTACTGGTCGGACTTGGTCGGGATGGCGGCGGTGGGCGTGGATGGGGCGGCGTTGGGCCGGGTCGTGCAGGTACATGAGTATGGCGCTGGACCGAGCTTGGAGATCGATGGCGGCTTGATCGTGCCGTTTACGAAGGCTTGCGTACCGGCGGTAAGCTTGTCGGCCAAGACCGTGACTGTCGTGCCCCCGCACGAGATTGACCTCCCTCTCCCCTCGGGAGAGGGCCGGGGTGAGGGTCCTTCGCCGGCGGAGGCGCGGCCATGACCTGGCGCGCCACCGTCTTCACGCTGTTCCCCGCGATGTTCCCCGGCCCGCTCGGGCAATCCCTGGCGGGTAAAGCGCTCGGGAGCCAATGGGCGCTCGATGTCCGCGACATCCGCGCGGCCGCGTTGGACAAGCATCGCACGGTGGACGACACCCCGTTCGGCGGCGGTGCCGGCATGGTCATGCGGGCCGACGTGCTCGATGCGGCGATCGGGACGGACGATGCGCGGCCGTTGCTCTACCTCTCGCCGCGCGGCGCCGCGCTCACCCAGGCCCGCGTGCGGGATCTGGCGGCCGGTCCGGGCGTGCGCTTGCTCTGCGGCCGCTACGAAGGCGTCGATCAGCGCCTGCTCGACGCGCGCGGGGCCGAGGAGGTCAGCATCGGCGACTACGTGCTGTCCGGCGGCGAACTGCCTGCGCTCGTGCTGCTCGACGCATGCGTCCGGCTGCTGCCGGGCGTCATGGGCGCCGCGGCGTCCGCCGACGAGGAAAGCTTCAGCGCCGGGCTGCTCGAATATCCGCACTACACCCGTCCCGCCGTGTGGCAGGGGCGGGACATTCCCGAGATCCTGCTGTCCGGCCATCACGCGGCGATCGCCGCATGGCGCCGCCAGCAGGCGGAAGAACTGACCCGGCGCCGCAGACCCGATCTGTGGAATGCCCTAATGGACACGGCGCAGGCTGCGCCGTAACAGAGACGATCGAAAGGACGTTACGATGAACATCATCCAGAAATTCGAGGCCGAGCAGATCGCTCGCCTCACCGAGGCGCGCGCCGTGCCGCAGTTCCAGCCGGGCGACACGCTTCGGGTGATGGTCAAGGTCGTCGAAGGCGAGCGGACCCGCGTCCAGGCCTATGAGGGCGTCTGCATCGCGCGCTCCAACAAGGGGCTCGGCAGCAATTTCACCGTGCGCAAGATCAGCTACGGCGAAGGCGTCGAGCGCGTGTTCCCGCTCTATGCGCCGACGATCGCCGAGATCGCCGTCGTGCGCCGTGGCGACGTCCGCCGCAGCAAGCTGTATTACCTGCGTGGCCGCAGCGGTAAGTCGGCGCGGATCGCCGAGCGCGCCCGCGACGTGACCGAGCCGAAGAAGCAGGCCGCCGCGGCCGAGTAAGATGAACACCCCGCGGACATGATCCGCGGGAATGAAGAATAAGATCGAGGACGAGATGCCGAAGACGCTGTTCGACAAGGTGTGGGAGAGTCACGTCGTCGATCGAATGGAGGACGGCACCTGCGTCCTCTACATCGACCGGCACCTCGTCCATGAGGTCACGAGCCCGCAAGCATTCGAGGGATTGCGCCTGGCTGGCCGGCCGGTGCGCCGTCCCGACGCGACCATCGCCGTCGTCGACCACAACGTGCCGACGACGGACCGCCGCGCCGGGATCGTCGAGGAAGAAAGCCGCATCCAGGTCGAGACGCTCGAGCGCAACGTCGCCGATTTCGGCGTGCCGTATTTTCCGGTCACCGACACGCGCCAGGGCATCGTCCACATCATCGGGCCGGAGCAGGGGATCAGCCTGCCGGGCATGACCATCGTTTGCGGCGACAGCCACACCAGCACGCATGGCGCCATGGGGGCGCTGGCGTTCGGGATCGGCACGTCCGAGGTCGAGCACGTGCTCGCGACGCAGACGCTGCTGCAGAAGCCGGCCAAGAACATGCTGGTCGAGGTCACCGGCACGCTCGGCGCCGGGGTGACGGCCAAGGACATCGTGCTGGCGATCATCGGCAAGATCGGGACCGCCGGCGGGACCGGTCATGTCATCGAATATGCAGGCGAGGCCATCCGCGCGCTCGACATGGCCGGGCGCATGACGATCTGCAACATGAGCATCGAGGCGGGCGCGCGCGCCGGCATGATCGCGCCGGACGACAAGACGTTTGCCTACGTCGAGGGCCGCCCGTTCGCTCCGAAGGGCGAGGCGTTCGACCATGCCGTCGCCTATTGGCGCACGCTGCCGTCCGACCCGGGCGCGCATTATGACACCGTCGTTCAGCTCGACGGCGCCGCGATCGCGCCGATGGTGAGCTGGGGTACCAGCCCCGAGGCGGTGCTGCCGATCACCGGCGTCGTGCCGGACCCGGCTGACGTCCAGGACGAGGCGGCGCGGGCGCAGATGACGCGCATGCTCGACTACATGGCGCTCACCCCGGGCACCCGGCTGAGCGACGTGCCGATCGACGTCGTGTTCATCGGGTCCTGCACCAACGGACGCATCGAGGACATCCGCGCCGCCGCCGATATCGTCCGCGGCCGGCACGTGGCGCCGGGTGTTCGCGCCCTGGTGGTCCCGGGCAGCGGCGTCGTGAAGCAGCAGGCGGAGCGGGAGGGCCTCGACCGGGTCATGATCGACGCCGGGTTCGAGTGGCGCGAGGCCGGCTGTTCGATGTGTCTCGGCATGAACCCCGACAAGCTGAAGGCCGGCGAGCGCTGCGCCAGCACGAGCAACCGCAATTTCGAGGGCCGCCAAGGACCCGGCGGCCGCACGCATCTGCTCTCGCCCGCCATGGCCGCCGCCGCGGCAGTGACTGGCCATCTCACCGACGTAAGGGAACTTGCCTGATGCAGGCATTCACCGAGTTGACCGGCGTCGCCGCTCCGTTGCCGCTGGCCAATGTCGATACCGACAAGATCATCCCGGCGCGCTTTCTGAAGACCATCAAGCGCACCGGCCTTGGCGTGAACTTGTTCGACACGCTGCGCTATGATGCGGCGGGGCAGGAGCGGCCGGACTTCGTGCTCAATCAGCCGCCGTATCGGCATGCCGAGGTGCTGATCGCGCATGAGAACTTCGGCTGCGGCTCTTCACGTGAACACGCACCCTGGGCGCTGCTGGATTTCGGCATACGCTGCGTCATCGCGCCGAGCTTTGCCGATATTTTCCACAATAATTGCTTCAAGAACGGGATCTTACCGATCCGCCTCCCGCGCGAAGTGTGCGATGTGCTGATGGAGGATGCCCGGCTCGGCGGCAACGCGCGCATCACGGTCGACCTGGCTCGCCAGGTGGTGATTCGGCCGAGCGGCGAAGAGATCCACTTCGAGATCGACCCGTTCCGCAAGCATCTGCTGCTGAACGGCCTGGACGATATCGGGCAGACCATGCAGCGAGCGCCGAAGATCGAGGGCTTTGAGGAAGATCGGAAAACCGCGCAGCCTTGGTTCCCAGGTATTTCCGTCTAATGGCCGCCAATAAGCGTTTGCTGGTCCTCCCCGGCGACGGGGTCGGCCCAGAAGTCATGCGCGAGGTCCGCCGGGTCATCGACTGGATGGACCGCCGCCGGCATGTGTCGTTCTCGTTCAGCGAGGATTTCGTCGGTGGGGCCGGTATCGACCATTACGGCGAGCCGATCACCGATGAGGTGATCCAGGCGGCCAAGGAGGCTGACGCGGTCCTGTTCGGCGCCGTGGGCGGCCCACGCTGGGAGAAGCTCGGCTTCGATAAGCGGCCCGAGATTGCCATCCTGCGGCTGCGCAAGGAGCTCGGCCTGTTCGCCAATCTCCGGCCCGCGATCGTGCTGGATCCGCTGGTCGACGCCTCGACGCTCAAGCCGGAAGTGGTCCGCGGGCTCAATCTGATGATCGTCCGCGAGAGCACGGGCGGCATCTATTTCGGTGAGCCCCGCGGCGTCGAGACGTTGCCGGACGGGTCACGCCGTGGCTTCGACACCGAGGTGTATACGACGCACGAGATCGAGCGGGTCTCGCGCGTGGCGTTCGATCTGGCGCGGACGCGGCAGAACCGGCTGACGTCCGTCGAGAAGGCCAATGTCATGACCTCGGGCCTGATGTGGCGGGAGATCGTGACCGCGCTGCACGCCCGTGAATATCCGGATGTCGAGCTCTCGCACATGTATGCGGATAATTGCGCCATGCAACTCGTCCGCAATCCGCGCCAGTTCGACGTGATCGTGACCAGTAACCTGTTTGGCGATCTGCTGTCCGATTTGGCCAGCATGTTGACCGGCAGCCTCGGCATGCTGCCGTCGGCCACGCTTGGTGCCACCGACTCGTTGGGGCGCCGACATGCTCTTTATGAGCCGATCCACGGCTCCGCGCCGGATATCGCGGGGCGCGGTATCGCGAACCCGATGGCGCAGATCTTGAGCTTCGCCATGCTGCTGCACTACTCGTTCGGGATGGAGGAGGATGCGAAGCTCATCGAGCGCGCCTGCACCAATGTGCTCGCGAGCGGCTTGCGCACGGCCGATGTCATGTCGGTGGGGACTGCGAAGGTCGGCACGTCGGTGATGGGCGAAAGCGTCATCCGTGAACTGGACAAGCTGGCGGCGTAAGGCAGAGTCTGCCGGGTCACCTTCGGGCTGGTATTCGGCGGGAGGTTTTCTCCCGCAATGCTGAAAGTGGACGCCTGCCGGTCAGCTTAGGCGCCGCCCCGGAGCGCGATGAGCGTGCGGTCGATGTCCACGTAGTCCTGAACGTTGGGACGCAGGGGAGGGGCTGGGGTGAAGACCTTGGGCTCCGTCGGCGCCGTGTCGACAGCCTTAACCTTGGCTGCAGCTTCGGGCAAGTTGGCCTGTGCCTGGGCCTGAGCACCGGTGGTTGTCCGATCGACCGGTAGGGTCGGCTGGATGGAGGTCGTGGCGCTGATCTGCATTTTTGTGTTCCTTGTCTTAGCGTTGGCTATTTCTCAAGTCCGGGTTAACCTTCGCGTTTTCGCGTTGGGGTTCGTGTGGAAAATTCAGAGACGATCTGGCGGCTGATTGAGGCGAAGCAGCATAGCTTCATTGATCTGTCCGACCGGGTCTGGGACATGCCGGAGCTGAATTTCCAGGAAGTCCGCTCTGCCGAAGCCCATGCCGACATGCTGCAGGCGGAGGGCTTTCGCGTCACCAAGGGCCTTGCCGGGATACCGACGGCGCTGATGGGCGAGGCGGGAGAGGGTGGGCCGGTCATTGCCATTCTTGGCGAGTACGATGCGCTGCCGGGCCTGAGCCAGGAAGCGGGAGTCGCCGAGCATCGCCCGCTCGAAAGCAACGGACCCGGCCATGGCTGCGGTCACAATCTGCTCGGTGCCGGCGCCATGCTGGCGGCGACAGCCGTGAAGGATTGGCTCGCCGCCCAGGGAATTCCCGGCCGGGTTCGTTATTACGGTTGTCCGGCCGAAGAAGGTGGCGCGGCCAAGACGTTCATGGTGCGCGACGGCTTGTTCGAGGATGTCGACATCGCGATCTCGTGGCATCCCGCCGCGTTCGCCGGTGTCAACGAGCCCTCGTCCCTGGCCATCTTGCAAATCGATTACGCATTCGTGGGCCGCGCCTCGCACGCGGCCGAGGCGCCGGAGCTGGGCCGTAGCGGCCTCGACGCAGCCGAATTGATGAATATTGGCGTCAATTACCTGCGGGAGCACATGCCCTCGACCGCGCGCATCCATTACGCCCATCTCGAGTCCGGCGGCGTCGCGCCCAACGTGGTGCAGGCGACAACCACGCTGCGCTACATCGTGCGTGCTGCCGATCTGCCCGCACTGCAAGCGCTGGCGCGGCGGGTGGATCAGATCGCGGAGGGCGCCGCGATGATGACCGAGACGCGGATGCAGCGCCGGGTCGTGAGCGGCATGAGCAATCTGCTCGGCAACCGGCCGCTCGAGCAGGCGATGTTCGACAACCTGCAGCGCCTCGGCCCGCCGCCGTTCGACGCGGCCGACCGGGCTGTGGCCGAAGCATTCCGCACGACGGTTGGTCCGGCCGACATCGCCGGCGCCTTCGACCGTGTCGGCATGCCGATCACGGACGCGCCGCTGTGCGACCGGATCGTTCCGTTGAACTCCAAGGGGAATGGCAGCGTGGGGTCGACCGATGTCGGCGACGTGAGTTGGGCGGTGCCGACGGTGCAGATGCGTGGCGCCACCTATGCCATCGGGACGCCGGGCCATTCCTGGCAGTTGACCGGACAGGGCAAGACCCCGCTCGCGCATAAGGGAATGGTCCATGCGGCCAAGACGATGGCCGGGACCGCCGTCGACGTGTTCAGCGATGCCGCCTTGCTCGATCGAGCCAAAGCAGAGCATCGGGCGCGACTGGCTGTGACCCCTTACGAGTCGCCGCTGCCTGCGGACCTCACCCCGGTGCTCGACATGGCTGGCTGAGCCCTCCATTCGAGCGATGCTTGATGCCGCGATAGCCATCGTCTCGTCTTCGCTTGTCCTTCGTTGACCGCAATCTCCGAAGACCAGTTTGCAACGAATCGATTAACGAAGACCTAATGCCGGGTCTGAAGGCTTCGGCAGCAGCCGTCCGGCGGCCGGGTTGCCGTTCGCGGCGGCGCGGCGATACCAGCGCAGCGCTTCCTCGCGATCGGACTGCCCGGCAGCGAGACTGGCATGGACCGCCGGGTCATAGGTCTGCCCGACGGCGAACATGGCCTCCGCACTGCCCCCCTCCGCGGCCCGGAGAAACAGCAGGCGCGCGGCCGAGAGATCGTCGAGCGCCAGCATCTCGCGCCCACGGCGGAGCAGGAACTCGACCATTTCCACCGGCAGAGTGGGCGACGGGGCCACGACAACCGGCGCAACCGGGGTCGCCGCCGGGACCGGCTCAGGAGCCGGCTCGGGAGGTCGTTCGACGAGCGGGATCGCAGGTTCCGGCGCCGCGGCCGGCTGCGCCGCCTGTGGTGGCTCGACCGGTGCGGGCGGGGCCGGAGGCGGAGCGGCGTCGACCGGCGGTGGCACAGCGATCGTGGCCGGGCGGCGCGGCGGTGAGCTGGGCTCCCCGCGGAGCCACCGCCCGGCTTGCTCGACGAGGGGAGAGACACGTTCGAGCGCCTGCGTGGTCTCGGCCGGGAACAGGCGCGGCACGATCGCCGACGCAATTCCCGCCAGCACCACGGCCGTCAGCAGCGCTGACCACGGGACGCCGGGACGCCACGCGGGCGTTCGCGCGGCGACGGCGCTGGCCGGTTGCGACGGCGGCCCGAGCACGGAGCGCAACTCCGCGGCCTCATGGATATGCGATGCCTCGATGACCCGGGCGCCGGCGCCGTTCGCCAACCACGACCCGGCCGCCAATAACGTGGACAGCAGGCGTGGAATGCCGCCCGACAGTTCCGCCAGCGCGTGCACCGCCTTGCTGTCGAGTTCGGCCGGGGTCCGCCCGTGCAGCGTCAGCCACTGGGCGATGTAGTCCCGCGCTCCGGTCCGATCCAGCGGGTCCAGCGTCAGGCGGGCGGTCCCGCTGGCGACTCGGTCAACCAAGGGAGCGAGACCGGCCAGGACGACGGTGCCCGCGGCCTCGTCGAACAAACGCCGCAGCTTCGCGGGGGAAAGCCGGTCGGCCTCGTCGACGAACAACGTTTCGCCAGGCCCCGGGGGCGCCGGGTCCGCATCGGCAAGCTGGATCATCACGGTTCTGCCCGCCGCGCGCAGCACGCGCGCCACGTGCTCGATCAGCACGGTCTTGCCGGTGCCGGCTGGCCCCACCAGCAACAACCGCCGGTTTCCGCCCAGCAGCGATGCCGCGGCGCGGTCGCGCACGGCGGCCCAGCTCTCGAACAAAACCGGCCGCATCGGTTGCGGACGCGGCACTTGCAACGCCGGCATCGGCCCGGACCGCCGGCCCGTCGGCAGCTGGACGACTTTTTCGACACTCTTGAGCGGGTCGTTGGTTGACATCAGCACATTCGCGTCCCGTCACGAACTTTGATCAGGTATCGCAATGGATCGGCTGGATCAACTTCTTTGGCTGATCTCCGAAAGGAAGCGCGCGTGGCTGCGGATTCCGTGCCGAAAGCAGGTGACCTCGAACTTCTCATTCGGGCTATGCACTTGGTCGTCGTCGAGACCGAAGCCCATCAGCAACGAATCCAGCCCGAGCAGGCGGCGGAAGCTCTCGACCACGGGAATGCTGCCGCCGCTGCCGATCAGCACCGCCGGGCGGCCGTATTCGTCGGCCAGCGCCCTCTCGGCCGCTTTGACGAACGGACCGTTGGCGGCGATCTCGATCCCGGGCGACGCGTTGAAGACCTCGACCTCGACCTTGGCGTCCTTGGGTGCGCGCTCGGCGACGAAGCGGCGCAGGCTGTCGGCGATGCGCTCGGGGTCCTGTCCCGGCACGAGCCGGAAGGAGATCTTGGCGCCGGCCTCGGCGGCGATGACGGTCTTGCCGCCAGGACCTTGGTAGCCGCCCCAGATGCCGTTCACGTCGGCGGTCGGCCGGGCCCAGAGACGTTCGAGCGGGGAGCGGCCCTGCTCGCCGGAGGGCTGGGACAGGCCGATGGCACCGAGGAAGGCGGCTTCGTCGAAGCCGAGCGAATCCCAGGCCGCGACCTGTTCGGCGGAGAGGTCGGCGATGCCGTCGTAGAAGCCGGGGAGTTGGATGCAGCCCTGATCATCGTGCAGTCCGCTAAGAATGCGGGCCAACGCGTTGATCGGGTTGAGCGCGGAGCCGCCGAAGATGCCGGAATGCAGGTCGCGGCTGGCCGCGCGCAAGGTCACCTGCGCGTAGACCATGCCGCGCAGGCGCGTGGTCAGGGCCGGGGTGCCGATGTCCCACATGCCGGTATCGCTGATGACCGCCACATCGGCGGCCAATGCCTCGCGATGAGCCTGGATAAACGGTTCGAGGTTCTGGCTGCCGACTTCCTCCTCGCCTTCGATCAGCACCGTCACGCGGACGGGCAGCGACCCGGTCTCATCGAGCCAGGCCCGAAGCGCTTCCAGCCAGAGCATGGTCTGCCCCTTGTCGTCGACCGCGCCGCGGGCATAGACGCGGGGACCGTGCGGGCCATCGACGAGGGTGGGCTCGAATGGCGGGTGATCCCACAGCGCGACGGGCTCGGCGGGTTGGACGTCGTAGTGGCCGTAGAACATGAGGTGAGGGCCGTTGCCGCCGGGTCCCTGGTGGTGGGCGAGGACGACAGGGTGGCCGGCCGTGGCGTGGACCGCGGCGTCGAACCCCATGCCGGCGAGTTCGGCGCGGAACCACTCGGCCGCCGCCTGGCAGTCGGCCGCGTGCGCCGGCTGGGCGGAGATGGACGGGATTCGGAGCAGGCTGAACCAGCGCTCCTGCGCGGCGGGCAGATTGGCTTCGACGCGGTCGAGAACGGCATTGATATCCATGCCGTCGTTGTAGTCGAACTGCCCGCCCCTAAGCCAGTCAGGCCGCCTGCATCGCGGCCCAGATCTTCTGCGACGTCGCCGGCATGTCGAGATGCGCCACCCCCAGCGGCCGCAGCGCATCGACCAACGCGTTCATCACCGCCGGTAGCGACCCGGCGCACCCCGCCTCGCCGCAGCCCTTGATGCCCAACACATTGGTCTTGGCCGGCGTCGGATGGCTTTGGATGGACAAGCTCGGCACATGCACCGCGTGCGGCAGGGCGTAGTCCATGAACGACCCCGTCATGAGCTGCCCGTCGGCATCGTATTCGGTCGCCTCCAGCAGCGCTTGCCCGATCCCCTGGACCACGCCGCCATGCGCCTGGCCCTCGACCAACATCGGATTGATGATGACGCCGAAATCGTTGACCATGGTGTAGGAGACGACCTGCGCCTCGCCGGTTTCCTCGTCGACCTCGACCTCGCAGACATGGGCGCCGTTCGGGAAGGCCGAGTTGGCGAACTCGTCGGTGGTCTCGACGTCAAGCGTCGGCGGCACGCCGTCCGGCAGCGCGGGCGCCGTCCGCAGCCCGGCGGCCACCTCCATGATGCCGATGCCGCGATCGGTGCCGGCGATCACGAAGCGGCCGCGTTCGAACTCGATGTCGGCGGCGGCGGCTTCCAGCATATGCGCGGCGGCCAAACGCCCTTTTTCGATGCAGAGCAGCGAGGCCGCCACGATGGCGGTGCCGCTCGCCATCATGCTCTTCGAGCCGCCGGTGCCGCCGCCGGCGATCAGCTGGTCGCTGTCGCCCTGCAGCAACCGCACCTTGTCGAACGGCACGCCGAGCCGGTCGCACAGGACCTGCGCGAATGGGGTCGCATGGCCCTGGCCGTAATCGAGCGTGCCGGTGATGATCGTCACCGTGCCGTCCTCGCCGAAGCGGAGGCCGCCCATTTCGGGCGCGGGCGGGGCGGTCACTTCCAGATACTGGCCGATGCCGCGACCGCGCAGCTTGCCGCGGCTGCGGCTTTCGGCCCGGCGTGCGGCGAAGCCGTCCCAATCGGCGGCGGCCAGCGCCTGGTCGAGCAGCGCGGGGAAGTCGCCGCTGTCGTAATGCATGCCGGACGGCGCGGTATAGGGAAGTTGGTCCGGCTGGATGTGGTTGCGCCGCCGCATTTCGACCCGGTCGATCCCCATCTCGGCCGCGGCGGTGTCGATCAGCCGCTCCATGTAATAATTGCCCTCGGGCCGTCCGGCGCCGCGATAGGCGCCCACCGCCGTCGTGTTGGTGAACACGCAGGTCGAGGTCACCTCGATCAGCGGCGTCGCGTAGACGCTGATCGTGTTCTTGGTCGTGTTGACGGTGGCCGGGATCGTCGTGGCGTTGCTGAGATAGGCGCCGAGATTGCCGAGGACGTTGAGGCGGATGGCGAGGAACTTGCCGTCCGCATCGAGCGCGAGTTCGGCGTCCGTCTCGTGGTCGCGGC